>JAITPM010000013.1 GCA_031289425.1 Fusobacteriaceae bacterium | reverse complement strand
TTTGAATCAACTAAATTGGAATGATTGCCTACCCCATAGGCAAATACTCCTTTGGAACTATAGCCGTTCATAGTAATATTTTGACCTGTTATTTTACCGCCATTTTTAGCAAATAAAGCAATCGCATTGAGGCTGCTCATTGTTATATTATCAACTACATTTATAGTTGAATTAAAATCTGATATATTTTTTTGTCCTGTTGTACTTTCACCTCTACCATAAGCTTCTTGATTATATACACCTCCGGTAAGAGCCCTTCTCGGATTATGCCAAATTCCTTCGGCATAAAACATTATACTTTCAACAGCTCTATCGGCAGCAGTTCCAGCGTTATCATTAATTTCTGTTCCTGTAACATCTACATTCACTGCACTTCCATTTTTAGATATTAATCCTATTCCTCTTTTGGAATATTTACCAAATTCTATTGCAAAATTACTTATATTCATATCTTTTATTGGATCAGCGGTCAAATATGGAAATCCTATTTCTGATCCATTTGCCAATCCAACAAGATTTGGGTGAAGCGTTGTGTTTACTAGAAATCCAAGTGTAGCAGGAAAATATTGTAAAAATCCACTTAAATTATTATTCAAGCCAGTTCTTTGACCGGATGCCACATAGATAGCTACATTGTCTTCACTTTTTCCAGCATCATTTCCGCCTTTATTTCCTGTTCCTATTTGTATGGTGCCACTACTATTATCTAGCATGGTTCCCAATTTGGCATTTACATAAACATTGCCTTGAAATATCCCGTTGGCATCTGCTCTGCTGTTATTTCCGGCAAAATAATATCCTACATTCTGATCTCCTTGCAAAGAAACATCTCCTAAATTAAGCGAAGGTGATACAAATGTTCCGGCTGCCATCCATTTTGATCTATCAGGAATATAAGCTGCTACCCATATTCCTACATTTCCACTTCCTGTATATGCAATGCTTCCACCATTGTTTTCTATTCTCATATTTCCCATAAGTGGTGAATATATATAATATTTTTCAGAATTTAGGTCATATACAAGCGGAGTAGAAGTATTCGGTAGCGGAACCATTTGAGAAGTACCAGTCCATCTATGTTGACTCGCAGGAGCAAAATAGAAAATAGTATTTTCACTAGTGCTAGCGACTAAATTAGTTCCACCTAAGTTCACATATGAAGTGCTTGCTACATTGTCCAAAAAACTTCTTCCCCATATTGTGCTAGTTCTTCCATCTGTAGATTGATAGTACACATGTTGATTCGGTGTAAGATAGGATGTCAGTATACTGTTTGAATTTCCTGTTATGTTTATATCTACATTATTAAAATTTACGGTATAAGCATCTCTAGTAGAAAGTTGTCCAATTACAGTTCTTCCTGCAAGCTCTATTGCTACATTATTCATAACAATACGTGATATCTGTGCAAAAATGGCTGTAGACGCTGATGGAGAATCACCACCTACTTTAATCGCCATATCTTGAACTGTTGGTGTTCCTTCAAAAATCCAAGATTGTTGGTATCTCGTACTGTTTGGATTGGATGAACCTGATATCCCGGCAGGTAATACTGTAGGAAGTGCTTGATTATCAATCGCACTGTAATAAGCACCCGCAGTCATCCCCGGAATTACTCCTGGACTTGTCTCAGTCAATGGATGCGCTCCATATTGATTGTTGGGGGCTCCACCACCTACTGTAACATTAGATGCTATATCAGTATAACTATTTGTAACTGTGCTACCAAAAGTTGTAGCTACTATTTTGCTCGTTGAAGATTTTCCAAGCCCATATATAGTTGGTGTTCCATTTATATTAAACATCGGTTGGCTATTGATAGCTCTAAGTACCGGTTCAGGCGAGCCTTGTTCCCATGCCATGATAGTTCTATCCCAATTATTTCTTCCTTGTATAAATTTAAATCCGCCCAACCAGTCTCCTCTTCCTCTAGTAAACGCAGTAAAATTAGGCTCTGGTGGAGCCACTGGTGTCGAAACTACCGGATTTGGATCTTGCACGCTAGGTGGTACATTAGGTGACAAGGTTATACTGATAGATGGGCTCGTAAGAGTAGGTATAACCAGTGCTCCCGGGCCTGCCACATTTATATCATTAATCGTAACATTTATATTAGGTTCATTTACGGTTACATTTACTGCCGCCGGTTGTGTAAAAGAGGCTGGTATGTTTACTGTAAGTGGATTGATATTAGGTGTTGTCAAGCTTATAGTTCCCACAAGAATATTAGCTATCTGAGGTGATGTCACCGGAACCACAGTAGGTGCAGTGGGCGCAACAAAAGTTACTGCCGGAGCTGTGGGCTCTAGTACTTCCGGTGCTTTCACTATCGGCAATATTATGAGGCTATCTTCATAATCATATATGACCGTATTTGTATTATAATCTGGTTGACTATTTACCCAACCACTTGATAAATTTCCACCATATCTGTCATTAGTATATCTTCCAGCATCAAAAGGTAAATATTTGGCAGATTTGGCAATAGATCCTCCACCAAGAGCCCTATTAAATGCTTCTCTTTGCATATCCATGACTGTGTTTGATCTCGTACTCCCCACCCATTTTTTATTTACTCTATCTACTGATTTATAATCACCAATAATAGAATAAAAATAACTAGGACTCCGTGATTTACTATACCAATCTCCTTCTTTTATCAAATCCATGTATCCAATTGTAAGTTCCTTTAATTTCTCTTCGTTGGCTTTGAGTAATTCTTCAACTTCTAATCTCTGATAAAATATTTTATCAAACAATTCTTGTTGAATGTTATTTGACTTACTTTCCAACTCTTCTGTTTGCCCATTTGTCGCAAAGCCTATTTCTCCCGTTATTAAAAATGCAACTAATAGCCCCGTAGTAAATCCAATTTTTTTCTTTTTTAAAAATGTTTTTAAGGACGTTTCTACTAAATCTTTAATATTTGTTTTCACATTTCCCTCCCTACATTTTGCATAATTCCACAGTGTATATTTATTAATTTTAAATTTTTTATCATATTAATATTTCTTATACACCTCCTATTAATAAAATATGTCCATAGGTAATATTATTTTTCTTATTTTTAATCATTTCAATCAAAAAAAACAAAAAAGATAATTATATATACGCCCATATATCCCATTATTTCATGATATTTATATAAAAATTTTATGTAATTTTTTATTTATAATGATATCACAAAAACAAAGTAAATTCAATATTTATTTTATATACATAATTTCATTTTTTGAAAAAAATATAAAATATCAGAAAAATTCTGAAAATGTTGATTTTATCGTTGTTTTTTATTTGTTTTTATAGATTTTTTATAAAAAAGAATCTATCCTTTTAACGGCATAGATTCTTTTAGTTGTATAATATTTAGTATAAAATCCTTTAAACAATGTGCTCTATTTCAAATATCTCAAATCAGCTTTCCGGCTCTTTCATCTGTAATATTTTCAAAACAAACAGCAATTTTTCCATTTACTATTACATATTCTATTCCATTATTTTTTATAAATGGATTATTAAATGTAGCTCCATCAGATATTTGGTCGTAATCAAATATTGTAATATCTGCGAAATATCCTTCTTTTAGTAGTCCACGTTCCTTTATATTGAAAATTTCAGCGGTTTTTAGAGTAATTCTGTTTATCATTTCTTCTAAAGAAAACATTTTTTTCTCTCTATTTATTTTAATAAATCTTGTAAAAGTACCATAATTTCTTGGATGGGGAATTCCAAGGGTATCATCTTCTGATGAGAAAGAATTACCATCACTTCCTATTACACCTAATGGGTTTTCCATAAATGTGTACATATCTTCTTCTGACATAGAGAAATATATCACTCTCGCCTTACCTTCACTCTCTTTAATGAGATATAAAATAGTATCTACTTCGTTTAATCCCAATTCCTCCTTTATCTCAGAAATTAATTTCCCGGAAAATTTATTATTTGCAATAAAGCTGCTAGATATCAGCATATTTGATATCCCACCTCTTTTATTAGAAATATCTAATATTGCATTTTTTTCCTTATCAGAAAGATGTGGAATTCTATCTATGAATTTCTTTATATCTCCATCAAATATTTTATCGGGAATTAAAACCATCATATTGGTAGAAGTAGCTATATATGGGTATTGATCAAAAGATATGTCTACTCCACTTTCTTTAGCATCTGCAATGAGAGATAATATTTCTTTTGCTTTGCCCCAAAGTCCTTTATCCATTATTTTCAAATGTGATATATTAACCCTGCATTTACTTTGCTTCGCACACCAAATAACTTCTTTTATTGATTCAATAATATCTGCTCCTTCGTTTCTCATATGAAAAGATGCTATTTTACTATATTTTGCTACTAATTTAAGTATTTTTGCAATCTCGTATCTATCCATAAAATTTCCGGGTTGATAAATTAATCCAAAAGATACTCCATATATTCCTTTTTTTAACTCTTGTTCCAAAAGATTCAGCATATCTTCTGTTTGTTCCTCAGTCAATTTCTTATTAGTGAATCCGACAATAGCTATTCTTATGCACCCGGTACCTAACAAATATCCTTGATTTACGATAAATCCTTCTTGTTCCCATTCTTTTCTTAGACAATCCATATTTTTCATATTTTCTATAGAAAAATTTTCTTCAGGTAAGAAAAAATGTTCATTCACAAATTCTATAAATTCTTTTTTATGTCCATCTAAATATGGAAATATCCCAATTCCGCAATTTCCATTTATTTCTGTCGTAACACCTTGTAATACCTTGCTAGACATTTCTTTCTCAAAAAATGCAGATAAATCTGAATGAGTATGCGGATCAATAAACCCTGGAGACACTATTTTGCCTGTTGCATTTATCGTTTTTTCTCCTTTTAATGGTAATTTGGATATTTCAACTATTCTGTCTTCTTTTATTCCTATATTCAAAATTTCTGGTTTTTTCATATCTCCGAATACTAGTTTCCCATTTTCTATAACTAAATCAAAAAACATATCTATGCTCCTTTTACTATTTTGAATAACTATCGAAAATCAATTTCCCTATTTCACTGTTGATTCTTATTCCATCTTCATTTTTAGAAAGATCCTTAGTAAGTACTATAATATCCACGTATTCGTTTTTAAAATACATTCTTCCTACATCATGTTCAATATAAAGTAATTCCCCAGTTTTGTGAGCGATTTCTACTTCATTTACTATATACAGTGGAAGTTTATTGATACTCGCTTGGTTTTTTAGCATATCTGTTGCTGTATTATCTTCGAACAATAACTGTAATATTCCATAAACATCTCTAGGAGTAGTAAAATTATCTCTACCGGCTTCTCTGGCCTTGGTATCCATCATTTTTCTTCCTAGAATCGTACCTTTATATCTATTTTTATTTATATATTCATTTATTTTATCCATTCCGATATAACTTATGAGCATATTTGTAGCTGTATTATCGCTAAGTGTTATCATTAAATAAGCAATATCTCTTATTTTTAACACTATTCCATCATTCATTACCTTTAATACACCACAACCACTTACTTTATCATCTTTTATGAGTGTGATTGGTTTATTATAGTCATCTTTATCCAATGCTCCCAAAATAAATAATTTAATTATACTCGCTGAAGGGAAAACAATATTTTCATTTATATTTATACTATTACCATTACTGTCTCTCAACACGATTCCCACAGTACCAGTGTATTTATCTATTATTTCTTTTATTTTATTTTCTATATTTATTATATTCACCATATTTTCCATCATAAATTTTCACCCCTATATTTTATTTGGTAAGTACATAGAACAAAGCTCTTATAATCATGTACGCTACCATTACCACTGTGATTGATACCCCATTTCTTATCATGCTCTTTATATCTTTCGAACGAGCTATTCCCATTTGCCCTATCATATCTCCCGTAGGATAAGCAAATGAAGTTATTTGTGAGCCTATCAGAAGGACTGTTCCCCATATAATCATTGGAAGATTAATGTCAGTAACTATACTTTTAAATAAATCATTGATAACAACTGATTGCGCCACTGCGGCTCCGGATACTCCGAATATTCCAACTAAGGTACTTATAATTATAAATCCTATCAATCCTAAAAATGATGCTACACCTTTTGCAATTTCTCCTGCAAAAGTAACCGGTGTTTGTTTTGTTAAAATCGCTCCTATTACTACACAAATCATAACTGTAGATAATAAATTTTTTCCTTTAAATGCAAGGTACAAATAAATTGCGAGTGGTAAAAATCCTAATAATGCCGGTAAACCAAATATCATAAATACTCCTCCCTTAAAAATTTTTTATAATAAAAAAGGTCTAAAACACGTACACACCAAAATAAGTGGTAGAATTTTAGACCTTATTTACTTAAATATTTATTCATAAATAAGTGTATTCTTTATTAGCATTAGCATATGTAATTAAGAAAGTCAATAATTTTTAAATAAATTCTTATTTCCCACTGTCCCCATAATTCTTCAACACTCTAGCACTAGGGTCAGTAACATCGCATCCTACCCATTCTTTATTAGGCATCCAAAAATCTTTTATCCATTCTGCTTTGCCTTTATAAAATTCTTCAAAAATATCTCGATATAATAAAGATTCTTTAGTAAATGGAGTACCATATGGGTATTTGTCCTTTGCATTCTTTACATCTTCTTCTGTATATTTATTTTCTGCGTATTCTTTCAAATAATCTACCATAGAATGTCCTACAGCATCCGAAAAAGCAGCTTTTTCTCTAAACAATATTTCCTCCGGTAAATATTTGCTGTCCTTAAAAGCATATCTCAAAATATATTTACCTTTGTTGTATGTGTTCATTTTTTTAGCCGGGTCAATACTCATAGAATAATCTACAAAATCCAAATCTGCGAAAGGTACCCTTCCTTCCAAAGCATTGGCAGATATACATCTATCGGCTCTTAATACATCATACATGTAGAGTTCTTTAAGTCTCTTTTGTGATTCTCTTTGGAATGCATCAGGATTTGGAGCAAAATCTGTATATTTGTAACCAAATATTTCGTCACTCACTTCACCGGTCATAATAACTTTTAAATTTGTGTTTTTATGGATATATTTACAAAGCAAATACATTCCTATACTGGCTCTTATAGTCGTAATATCCCAACTCTCAAGATGGTATATAACTTCTCTCAAACTACCAAGTACATCTTCTTTGGTCATTATAACTTCCGTATGGTCACTGCCGATATAATCTGCAACCTGTTGGGCATACTTAAGATCAATAGGATCTTTTTCCATCCCAATTGCAAAAGTACGAATAGGTTTTTTTAATAATTTTGCCGCTATTGCGCATACAAGAGAAGAATCAAGACCACCACTTAACAAATACCCGATAGGTGCATCAGATTGTAATCTTTTTTCAACTGCTGTTTCCAGTTTTTTCTTTAGTTTTTGTCCGATTACATCCATTTCATCATCAGATACAAGTTTTATTTCACTTATATCATTATAACAAACAAATTTCCCATCATCATAATAATGTCCTGGTGGAAACGGCATAACTCCATCACATATATCTATAAGTCCTTTAGCCTCGCTGGAAAAACATATCTTTTTATCTTTTTTGCTATAGCCATAAAACATTGGCCTGATCCCCATAGGGTCTCTGGCAGCCATCATTTTTTTATTTTTTGCATCATACATCACCATTGCAAATTCTGAATCTAAAAATTTGCAAGCTGTCTCAATTCCATATTTTAAATATAGCGGAATTAGTACTTCACAATCACTTCCTGATTTAAAATTATATTCTGAAGATAGAATTTTTTTGATTGCAGGATAATTATATATTTCTCCATTACAAACAACCACACAATTCTCGTATACAAAGGGTTGATTACCATTAGATGAGAGATCCATAATAGATAATCTATTGAATCCCCAAGTTACTCCCTCCTTTATACTAGCGTCTTGATTGTCTGGCCCTCTGTGAGCAGTGTTATCGAGAGACCTAGTAAATGTCTCCAGCGAATATTCATCACTTCCTACAACTAAAAATCCACACATAAAATTTTCCTCCTGTTTTTAAGTTAACTAATATTATTTCTGTCAATATATATGTAATTCTCTTATTATAATAGAGAGATTATAAGATATTTTATGTAAAAAATCAATTGATATTTATTTTTCACGACTTTATTTTTACATAATACCCGTTTTAATTCAAAATGTCCTATTAAAGGATTTAAATAAGCCCATAATTTTTTAATAAAAATATCCATAAAAATGTTGTCAATATACTTATTAGACTCGTAGTTACAACTATTTCAGCTGCCAAATCTCCATCAGCTCCCATATCCTTGGCCATGTTAAAAGATGAAACAGCGGCGGGTGTAGCTGAGACCCCAAATAATGCTATCAATGTTTGATCTCTAAATCCTAGCTTAATTCCAATACCCATAGCCAAAATTGGAATAAAAAATAGTCTGACAAAATTTACTGCAATCAGGTATTTCATATTTTTCATTATGCTTTTTAATGTAAGACTCCCTCCCAATATCACAAAAGCTAGTGGTGTCGCCACCTTTGACATAGAAATTACAGGACTCATAATCATTTTAGGTATTTTTATTTTGAAAATAATACATATCATTCCCAAAACAGCGCCTACTATCAATGGATTTTTTAATACTTCTACAAGTATCTTTTTTACATTGACTTTTCCGCCTCTATATACTTCCAGCAATATAACTGCAATAACATTGAACAATGGGACTATCGTACTGACTAAAATAACTGTAGGTCCCACATTTCCATCTCCAAACAAAAATTGAGCAATAGACATTCCAAATATTACCAAATTTGTTCTATATGTTCCCTGAATCATTACAGGGATTTTTTTAGGATCATTTGTCATTCTGCTATATACTGCATATGATACTGTCATCTCTACAACTATGAGAATAAGTGTATATCCAATTAAAAAAAAGTTGCTTTGATTTGATAAAGAACCCGAAGGTAATTCATATATATTATAAAAGATGAGTAAAGACATAAACGCTCTAAATTGTACTTTATTCATAACTCCAAGGGAATGATCATCTACAATCTTCGCCTTTTTTAAAATATACCCCACTGTCATCATAAAAATCATTGGGAATACTAAACTTAACGATAATAACATATTTTCCATAAAACTTTATCTCCATTTTTATCAATAAATACTATAAAATTTTTATAAATCAATAGGATTTGTTTCATATTTTATTGGAGATCCGTATTCTTCTCTATTTTTTTCAAAATCTTTTCTTATTTTTTCAAATAAATCTTTGTCCATTAAAATATCAATTGCAGTCTGACCTATTACTTTACCAGCAAATTCCATTCCCTTCATAGCAATACTACTTTTCCCCTGTGCTACATTTTGCCAAGAATGACCCGGTGTTCCTATTGCATAACATGCTGTCGCTATCTGACCTGTTGGAGTAATTTTACTCACATCTCCAACATCTGTCGATCCGGGCAATAACCTATTAAAATTTTCATCATACGGTATTGTCCCTCTAAAAATATATTCTTTTAACATCATTTCTTTTATACTATCCCATTTATCTCCTGCCGCTATTGAAATCCATCCAAATTCTGATGTAATTTCATTTTCATTTAAAGTATCTTTAAATTTTTTGGCATATTGTATTTCTTCATCAGTATATTTTATATTATCAAATTTTACCATATTTTTATATAATACTTTTTCTACTTCTTTGTTTCCTTTATATTCACTTGCACCTTTATCAAAAAGCATTTTTACCTTGGTACCTGTCATCAATGCTGCTCCTCTGGCAATATCACATACTCTTTCAAATATTTCATCTACTTGTTTGAGTTTTGGAGCTCTCATCAGATACAATACTTCAGCATCAGGTTGCACTACATTTGGAGAAATACCACCCGTATTCGTTATAGCATAGTGAAGTCTTGCCTCTTGAATTATATGTTCTCTCAAAAAATTACAACCTACATTCATAAGCTCGACTGCATCCAATGCACTTCTACCTAAATGAGGACTTGCTGCCGCATGGGAACCTTTTCCCTCAAATCTAAAATATGCTTGATAATTTGCTAAAGTAGGCATTGAAAAAATACCATTATATGGAAATGGATGCCAAGTCAAAGCAACATCTACATCTTGAAATTCTCCATTTTTTATCATCCATGTTTTTCCGGAGCCACCTTCTTCCGCAGGACATCCATAATATACTATTGTCCCCTTAAGGTTGTTTTTTTCCATATATTCTTTTGCAATTTCAGCCCCCATCATAGCACCACTGCCCAATAGATGATGTCCGCATCCATGACCGTTGTTTTCTTGGTTTCCTTTTTCTTTATGAGCTGTATCTTCTTTTTGTGATAATCCTTGCAAAGAATCATATTCTCCCAGAATAGCAATTACAGGATGTCCACTACCATATGTAGCTTTAAAAGCAGTTTTTAAGCCGCCTATTCCAAATTCTACTTTAAATCCCAAATTTGCAGCATAATCTGCCAATTCTCTTGCCGATTTATGTTCTTCGAATCTTATTTCTGCATATTCCCAAATATTTTTAGCTACTTCCTGAATGCTTTTTTGTCCCATATTTCCTCCTTATTGTATACTATAATATTTTTGTAAGTAAATTTATATTGTGATGAATTATCATTTGCGGAGTGTAATATTATTCAGTAAATCCCAATTCTTTTGCCATCAAACAAGAATAAAAATGGCCTGCTTCTGCTTCGAGCAATCCCGGATTGGAATCCTTACATATGCTTTTTGAATAAATACATCTTTTAGCAAATCTACATCCTTTTTCTGGGTTAATCGGAGATGTGATTTCTCCCTCCAATCTGATTCTTTCCATTTTTTTCTTGACACTTGGTGATGGAATCGCAGAAAGTAATGCTTTAGTATAAGGATGTATAGGTTTTTTAAATAATACATCAGATGGAGCCTTTTCTACAAGTTGTCCCAAATACATAACAGCTATATCGTCAGAGAAATATTTAACTACAGATAAATCATGGGTGATAAACATATATGTAAGTCCAAACTCATCTTGTAAATCTTGCATAAGATTTAATACTTGAGCTTGAATACTTACGTCTAATGATGATACTGGTTCATCACAGACTATAAATTTAGGATTTAACGCTAAAGCTCTTGCTATACCTATTCTTTGTCTTCTGCCACCATCTAATTCATGAGGATATGTATTTACAAGTCTGTCACTTAATCCAACAGTTGTCATTAATTTTTTGACTTTATTATTTAGTTCATCATTTGATGAATATTTTTTATGTATTATAAGAGGTTCAGCAATTATTTCACTTACTGTCATTCTAGGATTTAATGAAGCAAATGGATCTTGAAAAATAATTTGCATTTTTTGTCTAACAGTTATCATTTGACTCTTATTATAATTTCTAATATTTTTTCCTTCAAATATTATTTCTCCATCTGTAGCTTCTAGGAGTCTCAATATAACACGACCAGTCGTAGATTTACCGCAACCTGATTCGCCAACTACTCCTAATGTCTTTCCTTCTTCTATAGAAAAATTAACATCATCAACTGCATGTAAAAGACCCTTGGGAGTATTAAAATATTTCTTTAATCCTTTTACTTCAAGCAATTTCTCGTTTTCCATATTATTTCAACTCCCCATCTTTTGTTTTTTCTATTTTTTCTTCTTTTTTTAATAAAAAGCATTTTATTCTATGGTTATTTTCCAATTCTACAATTGGAGGTATTTCTTTTTTGCATATGTCCAATACATATGGACATCTAGGATTAAATTTACAACCATTAGGTAAATTAGTAGGATCCGGCATTAATCCACTAATTGGTGTTAATCTTTTTTCAGCAGAATCCATATTTGGAATAGACCCAAATAGCCCTATCGTGTAGGGATGTTTTGTATTTTCGTAGACATCGTATAATGTACCGGATTCTATGATTTCTCCGGCATACATAATAGCAACTTTATCACAAACTTGAGCAACTACTCCTAAATCATGAGTAATAAGTAACATTGCCGTCTTGAATTTTTCCTTCAAATCATTCATAAGATCCAATACTTGAGCTTGTATAGTAACATCCAGAGCAGTAGTAGGTTCATCCGCAATTAATAATTTAGGATTACATGCCAGAGCTATTGCTATTACCACTCTTTGTTTCATTCCACCAGAAAATTGATGTGGAAATTCTATTGCTCTACCACCTGGTATTCCTACCAGTTCCAACATTTCTCGAGCTTTTGTATCTGCATCATTATGATTCAGGCCTTCATGTATTTGTATAACTTCTGCTATTTGTTCTCCTACAGTCATAACCGGATTAAGAGATGTCATAGGATCTTGAAATATCATAGAAATCATATTTCCTCTGATATTTCTCATCTCTTCTTCGTTTAAATTCAATAAATTTTTTCCTTGAAATTCTATTTTTCCATTTTTTATTATCCCTGGAGGGTTTGGAACCAATCTCATTATCCCAAGAGCTGAAGTAGTTTTACCAGCTCCGGTTTCTCCTACCAATCCCAATGTTTCTCCTTCATGTATCTCTATACTCATGCTATTTACTGCAGAAACAACCTCATCATCTGCAATATACTCTATCGTAAGGTCGCTTATTTTTAGCAATTCTTTGCCCATACATTATTCCTCCTAAATTATTGTTTTAACCTAGGATCAAGAGCATCTCTCAACCCATCACCAAGCAAATTTAATGCAAATATTGTTATCATAATAGTAACTCCCGGAAATGTAGTTACCCACCAAGCAGTTCTTAAGTATTGTCTGCCTCCGGATAACATGTTACCCCATTCCGGTGCAGGTGGTTGTATTCCCAATCCTATAAAACTTAATCCGGCAGTAGACAAAATAGCACTTGCAACTCCTAAAGTACCTTGTACGATTACAGGAGCCAATACATTGGGGATAATGTGTCTATATATTATCCTGGCATTGCTGGCACCTATTGCTCTAGCTGCTTCTACAAATTCTTGGTCACGAATTGTCAAAACTGACGCTCTTACTATTCTTGCATATCTCGGCACGGATGATATGCTGATTGCCACCATCAAATTGATCATGTTTGGGCCTAAAGCCGAAACTATAGCTATCGCCAATAAAATGCTGGGAATAGCCAAAAATATATCCATAATTCTCATTATTGTATTATCTAATCTACCACCATAATATCCCGCTATCGAACCTAATGTCCCACCCCAGATAATGGATAGTGATACAGATATCAGTCCTACTTTCAGTGAAACTCTGGCACCATGAACAATTCTTGCAAATATATCTCTACCAAATTCATCTGTTCCAAAAAAATGCGCCATTGTTGGAGCGTTCAATCTAATTGGAAGATTTTGCTTTATTGCTATTCTATCATAATTGGCTATCACATCAGCAAATATTGCCAAAATTATTAATACCGACAATATTGCGAGGCCTAAAAGAGCCATTTTATTTTTTTTAAGTCTTCGCCATACTTCACGCCACTGACTTCTTTTCTTTTTTGCAACAATCATTTCTTCAATCATTTCTTCTTTAATTAAATCCGCCATTTTTAATTTTCACCCCTACCTATATTGAGATTTGATTCGTGGGTCTATATAAGCATATAGAATATCAACAATTAAATTTACAAAACTAAATACAGATGCCAAAAATACGACAGAAGCCAACACTGTAGGTGTATCTTTTTGTCTTATAGCATCCACCATTAATCTCCCAACACCCGGCCATGAATATACTGATTCTGTTAATACTGCTCCACCTAATAATCCACCAAATTGCAATCCGATAACAGTAATAATTGGGATAAGAGCATTTATAAGAGCATGCTTATTTATAACTGCATTCTCTCTTACACCCTTGGCTCTAGCTGTTCGTATATAGTCCTGTCTTATGACTTCAAGCATAGACGAACGTGTCATTCTGGTAATTATAGCAGCAGTAGAAGTTCCAAGAGTTAGTGCTGGTAAAATCAAACTTTTGAGTGTTTCATTTCCACCAGAAGGTAATAACATAAATTTCACAGCAAATAACAATATTAACATAAGTCCTTGCCAAAAAACCGGCATTGATACTCCTATTAATGCTAGAATCATACTTCCATTATCTAGCAATGAATATTGTCTTGTAGCAGAAATTATTCCAACCGGAATTCCAATTCCAATGGCTATTATCATACCTGCTATTGATAATTCCAATGTAGCGGGAAACCGCGCAAAAATTTCTTTGAATACTAGTCGTCCAGTAGTGTAAGACACCCCAAAATCGCCTTGAACAGCATTTTTCACGAAGTTTAAATACTGTACTAAAAATGGTCTGTCTAATCCCATTTTTATTCTCAATTGCATCAATGCTTCTTTGGGAGCATTTTCACCTAGAATTAATTGGGCTGGATCTCCTGGTGTCAAAGACATAATAGTAAATACCAACAATGAAACCCCCAATAAAACTGGAACTAACAATAATAATCTTCTTATTATATACTTATACACTTTTTTCCACCTCTTTTACAATATTCTTATTTTTTTCTATATAAGCAAGGGGGCATGCCCCCTCGTTTTATAACTTTATTCTTTTTTGAATGAAGTCCCAAATATTTTATGATGTCCTGCAAAGTTTAGAATAAATCCTTCAATATTCTTTTGCAGACCCACGCTCATATTTGAATACGCAATAGGTAAAGTTGGAACCTCTTCTTGAGCTATTTCTTGTACTCTCGCATAGAATTTTTTTCTTTCTTCTTGGTCAATAGAATGCTTTGCTCTATCTAAAAGATCATCTACTTCTGAGTTGGAATAAAAAGATCTATTTCCTGACCCTCCATGGCTTGATGTGTGAAGTAATGGATATAATCCGTAGTCAGCATCTCCTGTCACTGTAGACCAACCAAGAATATACATTTCATGGTCTCCCCTGCTTGTTTGATCCAAAAATGCTCCCCATTCCACCATTTCCAGAGCCAAATCCACTCCGATTTCTTTTATCTGATCTTGAATGATTACTGCAATATCCTTTCTTGCTTGATTATCGTTTAACCATATTTTTACTTTTATTCCATCGGGATATCCAGCTTCTTTTAATAATTCTTTGGCTTTTTCAATGTCCTTATTCCAAATTTTAGCATCTTTATTATAACCAAATATATTAGGGCCAATAAGAGAATTAGCTTTACTTGCTGATCCTTTCCATACCACATCCAAAATAGGAGCAATATCAATCGCATAACATATCGCTTGTCTCAATTTAATATTATCCAAAGGAGTTTTATTACAATTAAATCCAATATATGTCATCGAAAAAGAAGAAGATTCTAAAAGTACAAGTTTTTCATTATTCCGTATCCGCTCTTTATCCACAATATCTATATCATAAGCTATATCTATTTCACCTGTTTCGAGAGCTATCGCTCTTGTCGCATTTTCTGGAATATTTTTAATTATCAAATTTTTAACCTTTGGAGCAGAAAGAAAATATTGTTCATTAGCTTCGAATATTATTTTATCTCCACTTTGCCAAGAAACAAATTTGTATGCACCGGTTCCGATTGGTTTTTGATTATATGATTCTCCCGCTTCCATTACATATTTTTCATTTAATACTGATGCAGCCGTATGTGATAGGTGATTCAAAAGAGCACCAAAAGGTTTCTCAGTTCTTATTACTACTGTATAATCATCAACTATTTCTATTTCAGATACTGCTTCTATTATATGATTGACCTGTGGAGAAGCTTTCATTCTTTCCAATGAAAACTTAACATCTGAAGCCTTTAGTTCTTCGCCATTATGAAATTTTACTCCTTTTCTTAATTTAAATATTGTCGTAAGTTCATCCGGTTGTTCAAAAGATTCTGCCAAATATGGACTTATATTCATATTGTTGTCTTGTTCGACAAGTCTATCATAGAGTTGGCAAATTACTCTTGATGAAGGCTGATCATTTGTAGCGTGTGGATCCAAAGATTTTGCATCAGCTCCCTGAGCAATTGTGATAGTATTTTTTTCAGGTTGAATTTGATTGTCCTTTTTACCGCATGATAAAAACAAAACCATTGTCAACATAAATAAAATTATCATTTTTAATTTTTTCCTCATATTATATCACTCTCATCCCTATTATACTGCTTATTTATTCTATTGATTCTCTGTATCATCTATTTCAATGTTTTCTATTTCAATATCCTCTATTTCTAATTCTTTTATTTTTAACTCTTCTATTTCCATTTCTTCTTTACTAAATGTTAATTCATTTTCTGTTATCATTTTTTCATCATTTTTTATTTTAGGTCTGGTGTACATTTTTGAAGCAACCAATGCTGTGACCGGAACTGCCACTAATATCCCTATACTTCCGCACATTGCTCTCAAAACATCCACTACAATATTTTCAAAATTTAATATTCTGATAAATGGATATTGCTCCCTCTGAATACTTATTAAAATATTTGTAAGGAGACTACTACCCACATAAGCTAAAATAAGTGTATTAATCATAGTCCCGATTACATCACTACCTATATTCATTCCGGATCTAAATATTTCTTTTTCTGTGATATTCGGGGTTTTTTCTCTTAATTCATTAAGAGCCGACGATATAGACATCCCGACATCCATTACGGCTCCCATACTACCGACTATTACTCCGGCAGAAATTATTTCTTTTAATCTTATTCCTTTGAGCAACGAAGCATAATTTAACACTTCAGTATTGACATATCCTGTAAGTCGCATTTTATTAACAAACAAAAGCGATAATACTCCCGCAGTAATTACCCCACCGATGGAGCCAATTATAGCGATTAAACCCTTACTATTAAACCCCGTCATAAGATAAATGGTGACTATCGAAGCGAGCATTGCCGTTATGACGGCTCCTATTATAGGTGATTGTCCATTTATAATAGATGGTATAAAGAATTTATATATATACATTATAATCAAAAATAATGCAATCAAGCCCTTTAATCCCTTACTACGAGAAAATAAAAGAGCTATAATTATAAAAATACCTCCAAGTATAAAGAGATAAAATCTTTTATCTACATCGACAATATAGTACTTTTCATTTTCTTCTTCCGTATCGTAATAGAGTACTACGTCATCTCCTTCTTTTATTGTAATGTTATAAGCATTTTCATTATAAACAGGAAATTCTATAAATACTTCTTCATTTTTTTGTAATCCTTCCAAAAGCAAAACTCTCATAGGGTAAATTTCTTTTATTTCTGTTTCTTCTCCCTCATCAGGGCTGATAGCTTCTTCAATTCTCAAAACTTTACCTTTTATATATTCTTCTTTTCCAAAGGACGTTATTGGTTGTATTATAAAAATTAAAAATAATATCAAAAAAAAGTTTTTCAATTTATCACCTACATATGATACTTTATAAAAAATGAGCCTATGGACCAAAGTCATTATTTTGATTTTTCCATAGGCTTATTTTACTATTTTCTTATTCCTAATCTAGCTATTAATTTTCTATATCCTTCTAAGTCTTTTTTAGTCAAATAACTTAATAGTCTTTTTCTTTTTCCTACCATTTTTAATAATCCTAATCTTGAATGAAAGTCTTTTTGGTGAGTTCTCAAATGTTCTGTCAAATGATTTATTCTTTCAGTAAGAATAGCTATTTGTACCTCTGTAGAACCTGTATCCCCCTCAAATTTTCCATATTCTTTGATTATTTCCGCTTTGCTTTTTATAGCCATTTAATCCTCCTGACATATATTATTATCTGAGCCAAGTAATAGGAGGCTAACCCTATAACATAGCTCAAATTCTTTGTTTAGTATACCACATTTATTCTAGTTTTGCAATCATTATTTTGGGTCATGTCAATAAAAAATTTGCGAGAAAAATTTATTACTTAATTTCTTACTTCTTATTTCTTATTTCTTCTTTTTTCTTACAATAACAAATAGCAAAAGTGTTTATATACCCCTGCTATTTGTTCTATTTATTTAATTGATGTCTGTACTTTCCAATGGTGGCAATGCCTCGCCTCTCATTGCAGCTTCAAATTCCTCTTTATTAATTGTATCTCTATCAAGTAAAGCAATTGCAACTGCTTCCAATTGAGTTCTATGTTCTTTTAGGATTTCTAATGTTTCTTTATAGTTTTCATTTATAATTTTAAAAATCTCATCATCCACTTCTTTTCCAGTAATTTCACTATAATTTCTAGACCTGAACATATCGCCATCTCTTGTAGAATCCAATAAAATTGGCCCGAACTTACTTACCATTCCATATTTTGTGACCATGGCATTGGCAATACCTGTAGCCCTTTCTATATCCTGGCTTGCCCCTGTAGATATATCTTCAAAGATTATTTCCTCTGATGCTCTTCCTCCAAAAAGTATTTTTATTTCATTTACAAAATCACTTTTTAACATATGTGTTTTTTCTATTTCGCTATCAGGAAGAGACATTGTATAACCGCCAGCCCAACCTCTTGGTACAATTGTGACTTTATAGACAGGATCTACTCCCTTAAGGTTATATGTAACTACAGCATGTCCAGCTTCATGGTATGCTGTGATTTTCCTGTCTTTTTCACTTACAACCCTTGACTTTTTTTCTGGTCCCATAGCCACCTTTTCTGTAGCCTCTTGTATATCTATCATTTTTATATTTTTTCTTCCAGCTCTTGCAGCTAATATAGCAGCTTCATTCAATAGATTTGCCAAATCAGCTCCTACAAGCCCATGTGTTTGTTTTGCAATAGCTTTTAGATTTACATCCTTATCAAGAGTTTTTCCCTTTAGATGTACTCTTAATATAGCCTCTCTTCCCTTTATATCAGGAACATCAACATAGACTCTTCTATCAAATCTTCCGGGTCTCAAAAGTGCTCTATCCAATACATCCGGTCTATTGGTAGCAGCTAATACAATTATTGTTTCTTCATTCCCAAATCCATCCATTTCTACCAAAAGTTGATTTAATGTTTGTTCTCTTTCATCATTTCCACCGCCGGAACCTGTTCCTCTCTTTCTACCTACAGCATCTATCTCATCTATAAAAACAATACAAGGAGCACTTTTTCTAGCTTTGTTAAATAAATCTCTCACTCTCGAAGCTCCGACTCCAACAAACATTTCTACAAATTCTGACCCTGACATACTGAAAAATGGTACCTTTGCTTCTCCGGCTACAGCTTTTGCAAGAAGAGTTTTACCTGTTCCGGGTGCTCCCAAAAGTAAAACACCTTTAGGTATTTTTGCACCAACTTTTTTAAATTTGTCCGGTTCCCTTAAGAATTCTACAACTTCCTCTAATTCAGCTTTCGCTTCCACTATTCCGGCAACATCTTTAAATGTTACCTTGGAAATACTTTCTCCTTCTTTGGTTTTAGATTTTCCCATATTAAATATTTGAGGTCCGCCTCCATTACCCTTATTCATTCTATTTAACATAAATGCCCAAATTCCTATCAATAGTATGAATGGAAACCATGAACCCAGCATTGTTATAAGAGCATTAGGCTGTTCAGGTGGTAGCGATTGTATCGGAATTTTTTTCTCTTCTAAAACTGACATTACCTTTTGATCATCGCCAATTCTGGAAGTAAGTAATCTTGTTCTATAAGAATTTGTATCATTATCGAATGACCCGATTATATAATCTTCTTTTTCCATTACCTTATCAATTTTAGAGGTTTTAAGTAATTCAATAAACTGTGTATAAGTAACATCAGTAATTGGAATTTTTTTTCTTTCATTACGGATTGTCGGTATAGACATTACTATAGCTATTACAAAAGCCAACAATATCAATCCCTTAAAATTAAATTTCCCTCTAAATATATTAGGAATTTTGTTGTTTTGAGGTTTTGGATTATCTTCTTTTAGTCTTCTTTTGATTTCTTCTTGTCTTTCACGAAGAATATCCTTTGGGCTTTTTTCTTTTTTTTCATCAGGTTCAGAATTTTCAGATTCAGAATTTTCTGAATTTGATTCTTTTTCTAAGCTAATTTTTTCTTGAGAACTTTCAGTTTGTTGACTTTCACTATTTTCTGTAGTTTCATCATCTGTTTGTTCTTTATTTATTTCTTCTTTATTTATTTCTTCTTTATTTACTTCTTCTATCTCATCTTCTTTATTTATTTTTTCTATTTCATTTTCTTTACTTTTTTCAGATTTTGTTGATTCAGTACCAGCAAGTTTGTCTTTTTCTTTATCTAATTTTTCTTTATTTTCCAACTATATCCTCCTTAACAACTAACTTTATTTTATTTATATTTTCTGAAATATTTTTAAATCTTTCACTTTTCTTTACTCCTACTACCCAAAGTATTTCCTCAAAATTATCAATACCTAATGTAATAATAGGTATATCATCTCTTAAATCCTTAGGTATTTTTTCATCTATAAATATTTCTTTTATCTTTTTATAATTTCCCATTCCCATAGGAATTATTTTGTCACCATCTTTTCTATATCTTATTTTTAGTTTTTTATTACATTCTAAACTAGTATAAAATATATTCTCTTCTTTAATTTTCTCTTTATTTTTTTCTATTTCAATATTTATATTATCATAAATTTCACCGGATATTATATATTTTCCAAATTTAATTTTACCCGGTACAACAAATTCTACTTCATACGCTCCCTTCCCTTTTTTTTCAATATTTTTTGTTTTTATATTTTTAATTTGAAGACAATCACTCTTGTCCTTGTTATTGTATATAACATCATCAGTTCTTTTTTCTATAGATACCAAATTATATATCTTTTTTAATATATAATTTTTATCCAAAGAAATTTCTTTTGTACCACCTTTAGATAATAATTTTACTATATTTTCTATTTTATTTCTTGTAATGTTTTTCTTATCAAATTTCATTTTACTATTACATAAGTATTTATTTATTATTATATTTTTTGTATAAATTGTTTCTTTTTGCAATTTATCAATTACTAATTTATCTTCATCTATATAATCATTTAAATCTATATCGACTATTTTATTGACCTCTCTTATCTCCTCAATCAGAGAGTAAATTTTATCTTTAAAATTTAAATTGTATTTTTTCTCAATAAATGGAATTAATCCCAATCTTATACTATTTCTGGTATAATCAACATTAAAATTTGTCTTATCAATGCAATATTTTATATTATTTGTATCTAAATATTCTAAGATATCTTTTTTATAAATATGAGAAATCGGTCTTATATAAATATCTCTTGAATAAATTCCCTCCAGTCCTTTTAGTGATGTTCCTCGCATCAGCCTAAATAAAAAATTTTCAATCTGATCATCTTTATTATGGGCTAGAGCTATTTTGTTGCAATTTTCACTATTTAAGATTTCATTATAAAATTCATACCTAACTTCTCTTCCCGCTTCTTCAAAGGACATTTTATTTATATTTGCAATCGCTTGTACATCTGTTTTTTTTATAAATACCGGTATATTATAATGCTTACCATATTCAACCGCAAAATTTTCATCACTATCAGCATCTGCTCCTCGCAACATATGATTCACATGCGTCAAAATAATAAAAAAATTTATTTCTTTTTGCATTTTTAAAAGAATTTCGGTCAAAAAAACAGAATCAGCTCCACCGGAAAACCCAACTATTATCTTATCACCTTTTTTTATGATATTATATCTTTTATTTATATCAATAATCTCTTTTAAAAATTTCATATTTTCCTCATATTTATATTTAACAATTATAACCTTTCTTTAATAATAACAAAAAGATGTATAGAAATTATGTAATTTTATATTTAACAATTATAACCTATATTTGTTATTTTTTCAATGAAGATTTTATTTTTTATTTGTTTTCTGAATTTGCTTAATTTTTATTTGATTTTTTATTATTATTTTGAAAATTTATATGTTCTTTATAAGTTTTACTAAAGAAATGCCCACCATCTCCCTTAGCAACAAAAAACAGGTAATCTGTATCCGCCGGGTTATATGCTGCTTCTACAGATACAACTGAAGGATTTGATATGGGAGCTGGTGGCAATCCAGTATTTTTATATGTATTGTACGGAGAATCTACTCTCAGATCTTTATATAGTATTCTCTTTTTTTCATATTTAAAAACAAAATTTACAGTAGCATCAGAAGCCAATACCATCCCCAATTTAATTCTATTATAAAAAACTGAAGACATAATCGGTTTCTCACTATCAAGCATGGCTTCCCTTTCAAGAATAGAAGCCATTATTAATTTTTCATAAAACTCATCCTTATCAGGATATTTATCCGGAGGAAATCTTTTTAAAAATTCATTTAAAAATGTATTTATTATAATTTCTTCATCAGCATTTTCAGAAATAAAATAAGTCTCTGGGTAAAAATACCCTTCGAAATTTCCATCAGGAGTATTATATGGGAATTCATCTATTTTTTTATTCAGTATATCATAAAATTTTTCCTTGTCTATTTTGTTTTTATTTTCTAACAAGCTAACTATTTGCTCCACTGTATAACCTTCAGGAACTGTAACTTTATACGTTTTATCAATTCCCATCTCAAATAAATCAATCAGTTGGATTACATTCATACTTTTATTTATATCGTAATATCCCACTTTTATATTTCTTCCACCATTTCTAAAATATTTCAAATAAATTTTAAAGGCCACATTTTTTGAAATTGGCAATTGACTTAAAGAATTTACTAAAGGTTCATTACTTTTTATCTCTATCATACCACTATACTGGTCTTTTTCGGTAATGATATATACAAAATATCCGCTGAATATAATAACAGCTAATAAAATTGTTATAACAATGGAACTAAAGAGCTTTCTCATCATATATTAAATCTCCTTTTGGGTTTTTTAATAGACAATTTTTATCTATAATATCTAATATCTATTTTTTAGATCCTGCCATCTCTGATTTTGACCTAGGTTCTTTTATTTTTGCAATTTTTAGATTAGATCCGTCCTTTGGTTTTGAGTTATAATTATCCTTGGCTTTTTCTTTCATTCTTCCTTTAGCTTTTTCGATAAGAGGTTTACCTCCTCTTCTGTTTTTCTTGAATACATCTACAATAGCCTCTGCTTCCAAGAATGGTACTGATATAAATGAAAAATTCTCATATACTTCAGCATTTTTTATATGTCTGCTTTCTACTCCAGTTTTTTCAGTAACCAATTCCACCAATTTTTTAGGAGTCATTTCTTGTTTTCTTCCTAAGGCAACAAATAATCTAACTTTTCCACTATCTTCCAAATGTATTGAATTCGTATTTATTTCTGTATAATTTTTTTCATCCAGTACATTTTCATAGGAATGTTTTAGTAAAGCTCCGACTATTGCAACCGCATCTTTATCTTTTAAAAGTTCTGAAGCAATTTTTTCATAGCTTTCACTTATTCCAATTTCTAAAATTTGATTAATTTCATCCAATAACCTGGCTTTTTTTACTTCTATTACATCCCTTACTCCGGGCACATTTTCTCTTCTTATTTCCGTTTTTACTACTCTTTGAATTTGTAAAAGTCGCCTGTACTCCTGAGGTGTGATAAAAGTAATCGCTATCCCTTCTTTGCCTGCTCTTCCGGTTCTTCCTATTCTATGGACATAACTTTCTGCTTCTTGCGGTATGGAATAATTTATTACATGGGATAGATTAATTATATCAATTCCACGAGCCGCTACATCAGTTGCCACAAGAACATTTATTTTTTTGGATTTGAATCTTCTCAATGTCGTTTCTCTATTACTTTGAGTAATATCCCCATGTAATACTTCTGCTCCATAACTTCTGTCGTTTAGTTTGCCGACCAATTCATTAACATCGTTTTTAGTCCTGCAAAATACTATTCCATAAAAATCTTCGGCCAAATCTATAATTCTGCACAAAGCTTCAAATTTATCTCTTTCGTGAACTTCAAAATAAATTTGTTCTGTTAGATCTACTGTAAGTTCCTTAGTTTTTATTGCCAATTTTTCATATGTTCCCATATATTTTTCTGCTATTTTTAATATTTCATTAGGCATTGTCGCAGAAAAAAATAACATTCTTTTGTCTTCATTTGTATTTGAAAGTATTAATTCAATATCATCTATAAATCCCATATTTAACATTTCATCGGCTTCATCCAAAATAAAAAATTTCAAATTATTTATTTTTAAAATTTTTCTATTTATAAAGTCGATTACTCTTCCTGGAGTTCCCACAATTATATCTACACCATGCTTCAATTGCCTCATTTGGAATTCTACTGACTGTCCTCCATAGACCGGTGCCACTTTTAATTTTTTATTTGGAGATAGACTATTCATTTCTTCTGCCACTTGTAATGCCAGTTCTCTCGTGGGTACCAAAACTATAGCCTGTACATTCCCATTTGTTTCCATCCTTTCTAAAATCGGTAAAGCATAAGCAGCCGTTTTACCGGTACCTGTCTGTGCCTGCCCAATTATATTTTTTTCTCCATTAAGTAAGGCAGGTATTGTAATTTTCTGTATTGGCGTTGGTGCCTCATACCCTTTTTTTGATAAAGTTTTTAATATTTTTTCTCCCAACCCAAGCTCTTTAAATTCTTCTAAATTTTTCATATTCACTTCCTTATTTTTTATATATAACACTAAAACAAATCAAAGAATGTCATTCATTCTTATCTCCATCTTTATTATCACTGTAATTAAACCATAATAATCAAACATTATTATTTTTTTTAATTTTTTTTTAAATTCTTTAATACAATATTTAAAACGTTAATCCATTTAATTAATTATTTATTTAATATTAATACTGACAATTTTTTATTTTTTCAAGATTAATATTTTTACTTTTATATTGAATATCCACAGAATTTCCGTGTAAATCTTGATTTAATCGTTTATCTGTAATTGCTATTTTTTTATTTTTCACTATATTTTTTTCTTTCGCTATTTTTTTATCTGCTATATAACAGTCGTCTTCATCTTCATCATTCCCATATTCATTTTCGTCTTTTGATCTATGTCTTCTAAGCAATCTTATGAGTATTCCTGAAAAGACAATAATTGAACTGATTATAATTATTATTACCACATCATTATACCATTTCCCTGTGTTTTTTAGCGGTATAAAATCGTTGGTTTTTACTATTAAATTTATACTTTCTTTCGGTTTATTTAAAGACACCATATCACAATTTTGAAAATTATAATCTTGTAATTTGTTTTGATTTTCCTGATTGTTATTTTGCGTTTCCCATTTTGCATTACCATAGAATACCTGATAGTTACTCCCTCTGCTATTTTTTTGGAAAACAATTTTATCCGGTGAATATTTACCATGAGCTGCTGTTATGTTTAACCTTTTTAAATTTACATTTTGATTCACTATTTTTATATAAATTATTTTATGTTTTTCATTTCTGTCCAATTTTATTATTAAATCTTCTATATTATTCAACTTTACAATTTTTCCACTGTAAATTGGGGTTTCTAATTTATATATATTCTCCTTTCCACTATACACATAGTATCTACTATTTACCAAATTTCCACTGTACAATCTTATAAAATCCAATGGTAAATTATTAGTTCGCACTTGAAGAAGTGTCTCATCTCCATTGATATCATATATTCCGCTGGTAATATCTCTTACATACAGATGAGAATAATTTTCTATATAATTTTGGATGCTGTCTTCTTCCAAAAAGAAACTCACTGATTTCATTGACATCTTAGCAATTGCAGGAATTTCTAATCTAAAATACGAATATACCGACTCTTCAAAATAAAATTTTAAATTATGATCACCAACCCCTCCATCTACCAAATGTTTATTTATTTTTATTTCTTCCCAATTTTTATTGTCGTTACTTCCAAATAACTTTATTTCTTCTGCTTTAAAAGGATTACGCATGGGAGCTGCCGTTGTTACACGAATATTCAATAAATTTCCCAATATAGATAATCCTGAATGATTTTCATTTATTTTTATTGTTATTTCTCTTTTCGTTCCAGATTCATATTTTTTATCCTTTAAAAATCTCCCATCATACCTTTGTGTGACCTCTTTAATATAGTTCTCTTGATATTTATCTATCACAAAGGGTATTTCTTTTTCTTTTTCATCAAATAACGCAACATCTTTCAGGTTTCTTTTACTTTTAGAATATATATCTTCCGTTATGTAAAAAAATTTATTTTTATTCTCTCCAGTAATTATTATATCACTATAATAATTAAATGCAAATAATTTACATGTGCATAAAATAAAAACTATAAAATTCATAACTATTTTTTTCATATACATCACTCTATTAAAAAATTACTCATATTATATATGATACTATTATTGTATTCATAAAAAACGAATCTTTTATTTTTTTGATTTTTTTAATGATTTTGCAACATAAATAATCAAAATAACAGAAATCAACCCTAAAAACAACTTGTAAAATATATTCTCTTTTCCTTCTTTATTCTTATCTTTTTTACCTTCCTCATCTTTTCTTAATTCACTAGCTATGGCATTTTTTTCTGATTTATCCAGAGTTACCATATCTTTTTCTTTTATTTCTTTGTAGTATTTTTCTATATCGTAATTTTGTTTAAATCTGCTTTCATCTCCATATGTGATTTTATAAGTATCCTTTAAGTCTTCGCACAGGAATATTATTTTGTCCAGTAAATAATTACCGTTTATTTCTGTTATTTTAATCGGTCTATTGTCAGTATTAGATATTATCAGTAAAATCTCATCAGAAATTATGAAATTCAAATTTATTATTAAATTTTCCCGGATTGAAGTCCTAAATATTTTTCCGACTGAAATATAATCGTACACCCTTTTTTCAATATAGTCAATAGATTTATCAACGACAAAATAATTTCTGTCAAAATAATCATCCTGTATAACCAATGATATTGACTTAATCGGAACCTTATTAATTTTTATCTGTATATAAGTCTCATGATTATTTTCTTTTTTTTCAATAATTTCTTTTGTAATATCTTCAAATTCTAAATTTGCAACTATTGGTTTTATATTTTCTGTTAATTCGATTTCATTGGATAATATAGCTCCTGTTATAGATACTTCTTCTGTAGTAGGGATTTGAAATTTATAGTATTCATAATAATCTTCTCTGAATTTTAAACTTAGTTTACTGTCCCTTGGAGTCGAATACATATCTCCCTTCGCTATAAAATCCCATTTTGTCCCATTATTACTTCCATATAATTGATATTCAATATAAAAATTTTTGTTTGATTTTATTTCTAGTTTGTTTGCTAGTATGTCTATATTTTTATCATTAGGTTCAAATTTTATTATTATTTCTTTAACATCTGATTTTTCTATTGTTTTTATATCTGATGAGAAATAACTTTCTTTAATATACGTATTTGTATTTCCTTTGGAAATTTCTAAAACATAAGGAACGGCCTCGTTTTTAGAATTTATGATTCTAATATCTTCCAGACTATTGGCAGAATTTTTATAGATTTCTTCTGTAAGATAAAATTCTTTATATTTGTTTTCTCCGGTTATATTTATTTTATTATAAAATTGGTCAGAAAAAGTTATAGATTTTATAATTATAATCATAAATAATAATATAATAATTTTTGATATTTTTTTCTTATTATTTATTTTCATAGTTAATCTCCCACATCATTTTTCTTTTTCTTCCAAATTTTCTTCTATTTCATCATTTGAACTATCCAAATTATTAACATTTCTCTCAGTAACATCCAATTTTTTAAGGGCATTCTGATAGATTGCAGAAGTAACAAGAAGTAAAAATCCTGTTATAAAATATCCTACAACTCTATAGGATTGAAGTCTTGCGAAATCAATTATGACACCCTTTGCTGTAAATAATAGCCCTATTGCCAATCCAATTCTCCTCATATTTTTATTGGGTAATTTAAATCCTTTCCAAACGAAAACAATACATATCACAAGCCCAAGTGTATCAAATATGAGAGCTCTTCTTGGGATTTTATAGATATCCAATATCCAAATAGCAATAGTAATAATATAGATTACTTCTCCAATTATCCACCCCATATTTCTAGGTGAATCTTTAAATATCGCCTTGTGTAAATCCAATCTGCAAATAAATATCAAATATCCTACTAATATAACAGTAAAAATTATTTCGATTATAATCAATTTATAATTAAATGACGGATTCGATATACCCGAATAGCCATACCTTATTGGGTCTTCACTATAATTCAAATGACCAAGAATCGGAAGCGATAAGTATAAGTATAAATGAGTAATTCCCTCTATTATTACAATATATAATATAGATAATTTATCATAATATTTTTTAAATTTATACGTACATTTCCTTAGAACAAATATCACAGCAAATGTTACCAAAGTTGCAAATAACATATAGTGGAAATATTTAAACCTGATAGAATTTACAAATATTTTTTCCAAAACTCTGAATGATAAATTTCTGAACGTATAAATTGAGAAAGTCAATGTTGCATATTTTAAAATTAGTTCAAAAGCTCCCTTTAGTTTTTTTGGTTTATTTTTTATTATATAATTATAAACAGCAAAAGACAGCAAAATAACTACAATTTGATCTGCATAATAAACAATTTCATTTACATCAAATGTTTCCAATCTCAATAATTTATGTCTTATTATCCATGGTCTATAATCAAACTTCATGTAATGGTGAGCCATTATAACCGGTATATTTTCGATTATAGTTATAAAATATAAAATCAATGTTCCGGCAGTTAAGTTTTCATTTTTAGTCTTGACAGAAAGTGTATATATAAGCAATGCCTCCAATCCCCAAGCTATTGGAATATAGCCATTCGGTGCAAGAATTGGAACAACTATTGTAAAAGCTGCAAGTCCCATAAAATTAAACGTTTGTGAAAGAGCATATTTCTTAAGTCGATCCCCAAGTACAGCATATAAAAACCCAATAACCAGAAAAATACCGGCTTTTTCGTATATTGAAGTTTTTAAAATTATTGTTAAAACAGTTACGCTTACAAATTTTAATATAAGATTTATTCCTAAAAATAGATAATCTGTCTTTTTTTCTTTTCTATTTTCATGTTCTGCTCCAATCAGAAATACATATGTATACATAGTCGTAAACATTACTACAAAAATCAAAATAATATAAATATTTATATTGGATTTATACATATAATTCATCATAAATATAGTATTAATCGCACCTATTATAAATCCTGTAATTCTTAATGCTTTCCAATTTTTGCTCCAAGATACAGCTAAGACTGCCAATTGAAATATCAAAGAGTATGCAGACAAATATAATATTCCTATATTTTCTTGTAACCCAATACATGTACTATACGGAATATATCCACCTATAAGAGCCATTATTCCTATCATTTGAGAATTATACTTCAATGATAAGACTATTGATAAAACGGTCAGGATAATCGCTAATCCAAGACCAGTTTTTAAAGAATATAATTTTAAATATGTCGAAGAAAGTATTGTTGCCAAATACAGAACCCCTATTCCTCCACCAATCATTCCGGTTGCAAATGTTTTTTTCTCTTTTTTATAGAGGTATTCTCCCAATAACAAAAATATCATTCCCAATAAATATGCAACTATACTTTTCCCATATCGACCATTAAATAGTCTATGGAATTGATCTTTGAATAATATAATTAGTGCTACAAATATAGAAATTAATCCTAATATTTGAAATCCCTTTTGCCCAACTATTCTCTCCATTATAAAATTTTTCTTTTCTTTTTCCATCAAATTACTATTTTTAGCCTTTTCTGAAAATTCTTTAGCCGTATCAGTAGCAAATTCCAAAAGATCCTTTTCTATAATACTTTGAGAATCGAAAATTTTTGCTTCCTCATCCTTTACTAAAATATTTACCTCATTTTCAATATCTGCCAATTTATTTTTTATATCACCGGCTTTAGCAGCATTGGATTTGGGCAGAATTTTTTTCAAATTATTAATTTTCACTAGAATTTTGTATTGATATGCCTGTAATTTTTCTTTAAATTCTTTCTTGAAATCTTCGGATATTTTGTTTTTAAATGTTTTTTCGAATGAAAAAGTGATGTTTTCTATATTTTTGGCCTTTTCTGCTTTCAACTCATATATTAAAGCCATATTGGTATCTTTTAAATCTTTTATTAATTTATTTTTTTCACCTAATTCATTTTTTTGAGATTCAACTTTTTTTTCTAATTCTTCTTTTTTTCTAAAAAGTTCATCTTCTTTGGAAATATCAATATCTTTTTTTAATTTATTTATAATTAAAGACACATCATTAGTTATTTCTTTTAGTTGATTCTGTTTTTCTTCTAAAGCTGACAATTCATGTTTTTTATTTAGTATATCACTATTATCCTGAGACATTTGCCCTCCTAAATCAGAATCACATACCCTACAGACATTTAAATAATTAAAAATTATTTTACAAAAAGTAAAATTCGACTAAGATAAATATGTCTGTGTATTTTGGAGTAATATCTCTACTTTTTCTATTTTTTCTTTTACATCAGTAGATGTCACGTCCAAATAATTTTTGACTTTATCCAAATATTCTCTAGCTTTATTTTTTTCTCCAACTTCTGCATATATTTTAGCAAGTTGCAAATGTGTCCATCCTTTATATTCTCCAGCTTCTATGACATCTTCATAGGATGTTATAGCATCATCATAATTTCCAGATTTTTCATAAGTAATTGCCAAATTGTATTCGATCCACTTATCTTTCGGGTCTAATTTCCTAGCTTTCAAATAACATTCTATGGCCTTTTTATAGTCGCTTATCTTATCATAACTCCATGCAAATTGTGAGTAAAGCCAAGAATCTTTTCTTCCCATTTCCTCTACTTTTTTGAAATATTCTATCGCCTGTCCATGGTCTCCAAGTCCTCCAAGATTCCATCCGATTTCCGAATATATCCATATATCGTCTCTTCCTGCTTTTTCTGCTTGATTTAAATATTCCAGTGCTTCTTTATACCTTTCCAAATTTCCCAATATTTGACCTATTTGCGATAAGAGATAGGGGTCACTATTACCTACTTTTTCCTTAGCTCTATATGAATACTCCAATGCTTGCTCATATTCTCCCTTTAAGTTGTAAGCCCGCCCCAATTGAGTACATAACCAATCATCAGGTTCTTCCATTTTTTCTGCGTTTTTGAATGATTCTATAGATTTATCAAAATCTTTTAATTGCAAATACACCCATCCGATTTCTCTATTTATCCAGAGATCCTCTCTTCCCATATCCGATACTTTTAAAAGATATTTCATTTCTTCTTCGTACTCTCCAATCATACCCAGATTCCACGCAATTTCTGAGTATAACCAAATATCTTCTCTTCCTTTTTCTTTAGCATTATATAAATATTCCAGAGCTATTTTCCTTTCGTTTTTTTTGCTATAAATATATCCTAATCTACTATTTAACCATATATCGTCTCTTCCAAGTTCTTTGGATTTCAAAAAATTCTCTATGGCTTCATCCAATCTATCCAAATGATTGTATGTTTCCCCAAGTTCAGAATATAACCAATTATCATTTTTTTCTTCTGCCAATGCTCTATTTAAATATTCAAGTTCCTCCTCATATTTTCCAAGTTGCCCCAATGTCCATCCTATTTGCCCATAGACCCAGGCGTCTCCCTGATTCATTTTTTCTATTTTTTTAAATTCTTCCAAAGATTCTTCATATTTTTTCAAATTACCTAAATTCCAAGCTAATTGTCCATAAAGCCATGCATCTACATCTTTTCCGGTTCTTTTCTCAGAATCAATAGCTTTTTTTAACCAATTGATAGCCTCTTCTTCTCTATTTTTAGTTCCTAAAATCCATCCCAACTGACCATAGACCCACGAATCATTTCTTCCCAGTTCTATAGCTCTTATAAGTTTTTCTTCAGCTTCGTTCATCAGCTTCATTTTGATATAATTAAATGCCATTTGACTGCAAATACTGCTAGTTTCTTCTATTTTTTCCAATACCTGTAAAAGTCCATCTATTACTTTTTGATATTCTCCCAATTTTTCCCAATTATTACAAATTTCACGAAGTATGCTTGCATCTTTATTTTCATCCAAATCATAAGCTAATTCCAAGACTTCTATCGCTTCTTTATTTTTACCAACCTTACCATAATTCCAACCTAATTCAAAAAGAGTCCACACGTCATCAGGTGCTAATGTTCTTGATTTTTCAAAATATTCAATCGCTTTATCATAATCTTCCATTCCACTATAAGAATACCCAACTCTATAATACCAGAATTTATCCTGATCTTTATAGGGTTCTATTTCGATTAATTTTTCCAAAGCCTCTTGATATTTACCCAAATTATTTAAGGCTCTCGCTAATTTTCCTACAATCCTATAATCATTTTGATCTTCGATTTCCAATTTTTCTATCTCATCAATTATTTCCTGATGTTTATCTTCTTCATGCAATTTATCCAATTCTTTTAATAAATCTGTTTTCATCAATTTGGCTCCTTTTACAGGGATTCAAATCCCTTTACTAATTTTATATTTAATGATTGAATCCACAATTAAATATAAATTTATTTTAATTTATATTTATTAAATATATTTGTTTATATCTATTATTTTTTTCGTAAAATTCCAACTCCATCTCCAAATGGCAATAATACAAAATCATCCTCAATTTCATATAAATATGTTATAAATTTCTTCAATCTCTCTACAATGGTTTTAAATCTACGTGGGTAATCATTATATATATATCCTCTAAATAAAAGATTATCAATAAAAATTATTCCATTTTTATTCAAAAGCTCATAAGAATCATTAAAAAATTCCATATAGTGACTTTTAGACGCATCAAAAAATATTAAATCAAATTTATTTTCTGTTTTTTCAATTTTTATCTTTTTTATTTCCTCCAATGCATCCCCATATATCGCCGTTACATTATCAACATTAAATTTTTTAAAATTTGATATAGCGTCTTTATATCTATCTTCGTTTATTTCTATAGTATATAGAATTCCATTATTTTTTTTTATCTCATTAGCAATTATAATTCCTGAATAACCAACAGCGGTTCCTATTTCCAATACATTTTTTATCTTACCATTCCTTAAAATAAATTTTAGATATTCTGCAACTTCATATGATATTATCGGAATATTGTTTTCAATAGTTTCTTTTTCAAATTCTTCAAACAATGGAGCAGTTTTCCTATATTTTTTTATATTTTCTGTAAGATATTTATTAGCATTAATCAACTCTTCCAACATTTTGACCTCTCCATTCTATTCCTCACAAAAAAGAAATAAAGCTATTAATCTTACCTGTTCATAATTTTTAGTTTGGCTATGTAGAAACCATCCAACATGTCTTCATAATGATCAATTAAAAAACCACCATATCTGTCATAAGTTCCTTTCACATTATCAGGTATGTCTAATTTTTCTACTATGAAATTGTTATGTGACATCAAAAATTTGCCTATATTTTCAGTGTTTTCTTCCTCCAGATCGGAAGAGCACACGTCTGAACTCC
>JAITPM010000011.1 GCA_031289425.1 Fusobacteriaceae bacterium | reverse complement strand
ATTATATTGATGCAGAACCGGATACCTTGATATTTAAAGGAGAAATTTATTTTTTTCGACAAACGCCTTTATCTTTGAAAAAAAAATACACTGATGTTTTTCATAGAGGCGAAGTAGTTATTGATATACAAGGTTTTGGGGCAGGTTTTGGAATACTTAGTAGAGTGGGAGTAAAAGGATATACACTCACTTGGATAATCAAAAATGATTCTCTTTTTATAAAAAATATTTCTCCGGAGTATCTCTATGTAGATGTAATAGGGGAAAATGGTTCAATAGAAAAAAATGAAGATGGAAGTTTTAAAACAGAGCCTATATATGGTTATCTTCACAGTGATACTATCATATCAAGAGTAGAAAAATTTACCGGAAGTAAATTCAGGAATGGATTGCTCTATATGGATTGGGTTACCGGAGATTTTGGAGTAATAACATCGTACATTGCTCCATATCTTGAACCGATGGATCGCACAGGCCATTATCGTGACAGTCGCGAAGAAGGATTCATTATAACATTCAAAAACGGGAAATTTGTTAAATTCGAAGAAGACAAAAGAAAACATAAAAACTAAATAAATATGAAAAAATTACAACCTTTGAAAATAAGGAATACAATCTTTGGAAATAAGATGGCCAAGCAAGAAAAAGATATTCTTATTACTTCGAATGATATTAATAATCACTTAATCATTATGAAAACAATATATTCTCATAAATTTCAAACATATATTTTATTTCTGGTTATCTTTTTTCTGGTTAAAATAGATTTATTGGGACAAATAAAATGGCGACCCATTGCAGAACGGGAAAATTATTATGACACTATAAAAATATCACGTAATTATTATATTGATGCAGAACCGGATACCTTGATATTTAAAGGAGAAATTTATTTTTTTCGACAAACGCCTTTATCTTTGAAAAAAAAATACACTGATGTTTTTCATAGAGGCGAGGTAGTTATTGATATTCTAGAATATCCAGGATACAATAGAGTGGGAGTAAAAGGATATACACTCACTTGGATAATCAAAAATGATTCTCTTTTTATAAAAAATATTTCTCCGGAGTATCTCTATGTAGATGTAATAAAGGAAGATGGTTCAATAGAAAAAAATGAAGATGGAAGTTTTAAAACAGAGCCTATATATGGTTATCTTCATACTGATACTATCATATCAAGGGTAGAAAAATTTACCGGAAGTAAATTCAAGAATGGATTGCTCTATATGGATTGGGTTACCGGAGATTTTGGAGTAATAACATCGTATATTGCTCCACGCCTTGAACCGAAGGATCGCACAGGCCATTATCGCGACAGTCGCGAAGAAGGATTCATTATAACATTCAAAAACGGGAAATTTGTTAAATTCGAAGAAGACAAAAGGAAACATAAAAACTAAATAAATATGAAAAAATTACACCCTTTGAAAATAAGGAATACAATCGTTGGAAATAAGATGGCCAAGCAAGAAAAAGATGTTCTTTTACTTCGAATCAGTAAACGATTAATGCTTGGCGCTGATTTTACTGATGATTTAGGATTGGAAAGAGGAAAATTCGGTATAGTTATATATTTTTATAATTATTTCAGATTCACTGGTTTAAGCATTTATGAAGATTTTGCAAACGAATTATTGAATGAATTGCAAGATTCTATTAAAGAATATAAATTTGATTTCAGAAAAACTATTTGTGGAATTGGTTTAGGGTTTGAATATTTGATCCAAAACGGGTTTATAGACATTGAAGACAAAATGATGAGGGAATTTGATCTTCAAATAATGAATTATACAAATTATAAAAGTGAAAGCATGGACGTTGGGCTAAAAGGCGCTGCATACTATGCACTATCAAGATTTTTTGCTGATGATTGTTTATTGACGATTGATTACGTAACTAATCTACAGAAATCGCTGTTCCATTTATCTTCTCCAGATAAGGAAATCCTCCGCCTTGCCGGACAATTGTTGGATATAACAAATCATAAAAGGGTTGAATGCCCACCAATTCTTACTTTATTTCTCAACAATATAATTTATGATGAATATTCATTTGAACATTCTGTAAATTTGGGAATTAAAGATGGTTTAGCAGGTATTGGACTCAAAATAATGTGTGAAAGGCATGAAAACTAAATTTGTTTTTTTTATACAACCAAGCAAAGCTATCAATTATGGTATCGGAACTTATATGGACAACATCATTAGCTGTTTCCACGATAGTAAATTCGATTTTGAAATTGTAGAATTACTTTCTCAGAGTATCGAGGTAAAAGCCATATTTTTAGATGGATATCGAAAAATATTGATACCTAATTTAGGTAATTTTCACATAGACAGGTATAGAAATTATTATTCCCGAAATATAGCTTTTTTGTTAAAATCTTTTTTCTCGGATAAAGATACCTTTTATATTTTTCATTTAAATTATATGGATAATGAATTTTTAGCAATATGGTTAAAAAAAATATTCAAATGTAAAGTTATTCTCACTACCCATTATACAGAATGGAGTTTTATCCTTTTCGGCGACTATAAAAAATTACATGATATTGTAAAAAAAAGCGACAAGGAATCTAATTTTATTGTAAAAAAAATATTAACCCATATTGATAAGGAAAAAAAATTATCGGAAGCTTGCGATCATTTGATTTGTCCGGCTCATCATACATCAATATACTTACGAGAGATACTTTCTGTTGATCAATCAAAAATATCAATTATCCCTCATGGATTATCAGACCAATATTCGCTTGAAAATCGAAAAAATAAAAAAGGAATACGTCAAGAGTATTATCTTGATTCAAAAACAAAAATCATTTTATTTGCAGGACGTTTGGATGAAATAAAAGGAACAATTTTTTTGATAAACGCATTCAAAAAAATACTGGAGACCAATAAAAATACTCATCTTTTTATTGCAGGAGATGGAGATTTTCATAAACTTATCACAGCGTCTCAAGATATTTGTACAAAAGTAACATTCACCGGAAAATTGGATAAACAGCAACTCTATAAATTATATAATATCGCTGATATTGGAGTGATTTGTTCTATCCATGAGGAGTTTGGATATGTTGCTTTAGAGATGATGATGCATGCTATACCATTAATTATAACTGACACCAGTGGACTAACCGAAATAGTAGAAGATAATGTCAGCGGAATTAAAACGTCAATTATTATCAAAGATGACAAAAAAGTTGTTGATCTTGATGTTCTTTCTGAAAAAATCAATATTTTGCTTAATAATCCTGCATTAAAAAGAAAACTGGGACAAAATGGAAGAAAACGTTTTCTTGAAAAATATCAATTCCCTGTTTTTAGTAAAACCATGTTAGATTTTTACAATAATTTTACAAATTTCAATGACAAAAATATATCACCGCAATAATTTATTGTTTTATAGCAATTAGCTCAACTCACAATCGGTTTTTGAAATTTCCACAGGTAGCTCTACAGATTTCGGCATTGCTCAAATTTATCCGTAGTTGTCCAGCGTCGGGATATTTGATTATATACTCCAAAAAGAAGCAAAAAACAACAACTACAACGACCAAAAGCCATTGGCATACATTCTACAATATCAACTATTTCCTCGCTTTTACGAGCTTTATTTTCCCATATTGCAGGTTACTTACTCTTCTTTTTTACTCGCCATTTCATGGTTGCAAAGGTAAATATTTTTTGCGTTATTGAAAAAAATATTGAAAAAAAGTTGAAAAAAATATTGTTTATCGAAAAAATGATTATCTTTATAGTGAAATTTTATGTTAAATTTTATGTTAAA
>JAITPM010000007.1 GCA_031289425.1 Fusobacteriaceae bacterium | reverse complement strand
AATAAACCCTTCTACTAAATCCTTATCTGAAGCAAGGCTTGGAAATGTAGGCTTTTTAACACAAGGTCAAGATTTATTAGTATCAGAAGGTATAGATAGTCTATTACAAGAAAATAAATTAGAACATAATACTTTTGTCGCTATGGGAGGCAGTTCACTTCGATATAATACCGGCTCACATGTAGATGTGAAAGGATTTCATTTTTTAGGTGGAATCAGTAAAAACAAAAATATAGGCAACGCAAATCTAAAAGCAGGAGTATTCTTTGAGGGTGGAAATGGAAGTTATAAGACATACAATGATTTCATAGGATATTCTTCTGTACATGGCAAAGGAGAAAATAAATACTTTGGATTAGGGTTAATATTAAGAGCAGATTACACAAGTGGTCTATATTGGGATGCATCTCTACGTATCGGAAGAACAGAATATGATTTCAAGACTTCTGATTTAGGGGGACAACATGCAGATTATGATAGTTCCAGTTTATATTATGGAGCACATCTTGGACTTGGTTATCAATACAAGACTGAGTCTGATATCATTGATTGGTATGGAAAAATATTCTATAATCGTCAACAAAAAGATTCGGTCCATGTCCTAAATCAAAAAGTAGAATTTGATTCAATAAATAGCTTGAGAACTAGACTAGGTGTACGATACACTCATAAAATTAAAGATAATTTTGGAATATATACAGGCATAGCATATCAAAATGAATTTAAGGGAATAGCAAATGGAACAATTGCGGGTTTAGGAGATATTGATTCCCCAAATATGAAAGGTTCTACGGGAATAGGTGAAATTGGTTTTCATTATGAGGGGGCAAAGTTTGATATAAATATTGGAATACAAGGATATATTGGTAAGATTGAGGGTATTAGTGGGAGCTTGAAGATTGTGTATAAATTCTAGGTAATGTATACAAGCAATAAACTACTATTTTAATCTATATTAAGATGTCCATATTATAAAATATGTTAATCACAGTCCTCGGGAGCTTTGCTTCCATAGAATTCAGCAATGCTAAGAATTTTTTTGAATATTCATCTATCATATTGCAGCCCCTAATAAATTCAGCTGTTTTGCCACAGTGCTTATGTTCCGGTATAGGTTTTCGCTAATATAAAGAGCCTCGAATGCTGTCTCTCGTTTACCGAGCAGAGTTGCTTGTGTAGAAACTCCTGCATTCAACAATAACTTTTGGCAACGGAGGTCAGTAGGTAATTCTTCCCCATAAGCCTTACCTCCGTATTTACCATCATAGCTAATTATATAATCTACACCCCTATGATTCAATTGTTCCAATGCTTCAGGAAATTCATAAAAATTTACACCACTCAAGTATCGGTTATCACGTGTATTAGATACCCCCTGATACGGTGGGACCATATAAACTAAATCTCCCGGTTTTGCTATCTCAAATTAAATACCCCACTATACCTCATTCCGAGAATCCAAAGCCTTAGAAATAGTAGCAATATCAGCAAATTCTATATTCCCGCCTATAGGTATACCACTCGCTATTTTTGTAATCTTGATTCCAAATGGTTTTAACAATTTTATCAGATATGTAGAAGTAATATCCCCATCAAAATCAGGGTTTAATCCTAATATAATTTCTTTTATATCTTCCTTAACTATTCTTTCCAGTAAACTTTTTATATTTAACTTATCCGGAGTCATCCCGGAAAGTGGCGCTATTTTCCCATCCAACACATGATATTTACCCTTATATTTGCATGTTTTCTCAAATGAAATAATATCTCTCCCATCTTCGACAACACAAATTGTCGAACTATCCCTTAGCTCATCAGAACAAACATCACAGACATCATTCTCACTATAATCACCACAAATAGAACATTTTTTTATGTTGTCCTTTACATTTTTTAAAGCTTTCGTAAAATTTTCTACATCATCCATTGGCATTCCCAATACATGAAAAGCTAATCTCACTGCATTTTTACGTCCTATTCCCGGTAATTTGTTAAATTCATCTATTAATATTTCTAGAGATTTTGTTGCCATTTCGTACACTCCCTATGAGCACATGAACTCTTTTTATTAATTCTCGTATTCTCAATAATTAATATTTTTATCTTGCCAAAAGTAATGCCAAATCATGGTCATCTCTCATATCATAATTTCTCTCTCCATCCCAAGCATAGGATAATGGATGTGTAACAATCTTATTGGACTCTATCCCAACCATCACACCTCCTTCATCGTTTTCTAGTATATCTACAGCCTTTTCTGCCATTCTTGCTGCCAATATTCTATCAAAACCGGAAGGTGTTCCGCCTCTTTGTACATGACCCAAAACAACCGTTCTGATTTCTGTGGCCAATTTTTCTTTGAGTATTCCTGCTATTTCATCTACATGCCCGACACCCTCAGAAACTAGTATTATATCATGCAATTTTCCATGTTTTCGTCTCTCTTTTATTTGAAAAGCAAGAAGTTCTATCGGATTTTCCATCTCCGGAATAATAACTCCATCTCCTCCTCCGGCTATACAGGCCTGTAATGCCAAATCTCCCGCATGTCTCCCCATTACTTCTATCAATATCGTCCTTTCATGAGAAGTAGCTGTATCCCTGACTTTAGATATCGCATCAAGTATTGTATTGAGACAAGTGTCAAATCCAATCGTATAATCAGTTCCTTTTATATCATTATCAATTGTACCCGGAAGTCCAACGACCTTTATTTCATGTTCTTTACTCAGGCTATCAGCTCCTCTATAGGATCCATCTCCTCCTATTACGACTAGTCCGCCTATCCCTCTTTTTTTCAAATTTTGTGCTGCTATAGCTCTAAATTTTTGGTCTTTAAATTCAAGACATCGGGCTGTCAGTAAAATTGTTCCGCCCCTGTCTACTATTCCTGATAAAAATCTATTGTCCATAGGAAAAATTTCATCATTCAACATTCCTAAATATCCTCTTTGTATTCCATAAACTTTTATTCCTTTATATGCAGCGATTTTTCCAACTGCTCTGATAGCAGCATTCATCCCCGGTGCATCTCCTCCACTTGTCAATATTCCGATTTTTTCCACTTATATTTCCCCCAAGTATAATAATTTTCTATCGTACAAAACTTTTTCCCATAAAATAACCAATGTTTCTAAATTTTGCATATCTATCAGCCAATATTTCTTCTTTTGTCATTTTCTTTAATTCTTCGAATGCTTTTAATATAGTTTCTTGCACATTTTCAGCCGTTTCTTCGTAATTTCTATGTACTCCGCCCAATGGTTCTTTTATAATCCCATCAATAACTCCCAATTTCAACAAATGATTGGCAGAAATTTTCAAATTTTCTGCTGTCTCTGGAGCCTTTGAAGCATCTTTATATAATATTGCTGCACATCCCTCAGGAGAAATTACAGAATATATGGAATTTTCCAACATAAAAATCCTATTGGTCACTCCAAGTCCCAGCGCTCCTCCACTTCCACCTTCACCTATTACGACTGACACTGTCGGTACTTTTATACCACTGGTTTCCATAAGATTTCTGGCAATAGCCTCACCTTGCCCATGTTCTTCAGCTTCTATACCTGGATATGCTCCGGGAGTATCGATAAAAGTCAGTATAGGTATATTAAATCTCTCAGCCATCTTAAATAATCTTAGGGCTTTTCTATATCCTTCTGGGTTAGCCATCCCAAAATTTCTATAAAGTTTTTCGTCTGTTGTTCTTCCTTTTTGGTGCCCAATAATCATTATTTTCTCGCCTTTGATTTTACAAAAACCTCCAATAATAGCATGGTCATCTGCAAACAATCTATCCCCATGAAATTCTATAAAATCAGTAGTTATCCTTTCTATGTAATCCAAAGTATACATTCTTTTGGGATGCCTTGCTATAAATACCTTATTCCACGAAGAAAGGTTCCCATATATTTCTTTTAATTTTTCATCTTTTTCTTTGTTCAATCTTTCTATTTCATTGGAAAGGTCAATTCCTTTGTCCTCTGCAAAGTTTCTAAGCTCAATTATTTTACCCTCTATCTGAATTATTTCATTTTCGAACTCCATGGTTTCACTTCCTTTAGTTATTTAGACTATATTACCTAATATTGTAGCCAATATATCTTTTAATTCTTCTCTTTTTGCTATTACATCTACCATACCGCATTTTTGTAAAAATTCACTTGTCTGAAATCCATCAGGTAATTTTTGTTTTATAGTTTGTTCTATTACTCTTCGTCCGGCAAAACCTATCAAAGCCTTAGGTTCACTTATAATTATATCGCCCAACATAGCAAATGACGCAGTCACTCCACCGGTAGTAGGATTTACAGGAATAGAAATAAAGGGAACTCCCGCTTCTTTCAATTTTTCCAAAGCAGCTGATGTTTTTGCCATCTGCATAAGTGACAGTATACCTTCATGCATTCTAGCACCACCCGATGATGATACCACTATTACCGGAATTTTGTCTGCTATACCTCTTTCTATCGCAGCAGTTATTTTTTCTCCTACGACAGATCCCATGCTTCCACCAAAAAACCTGAAATCCATTACGGCAATACTTACTTTTATGCCGTTTATTTCTCCTATACCACTTATTACACCTTCTTTTATATCAAGTTCATTTTTTACATCTTCATATTTTTCTACATACCCCGGAAAATTCAATGGGTTTTCTGACTCAATTTCTCCCAAAGTTTCTTCGAAAGTACCATTATCTATCAGTAAATTTATTCTATCTTTCGCAGACATATTAAAATAGTAATCGCAACGTGGACATTTCTCCAAATTTCTCTCTAAATCTACTTTATACAATATTTCTTGACAATTAGGGCATTTAATCCAAAGGTCTGTTTTTGTACTATCAATCATCTTTTTTTCTTCAGTTTGTTGTTTGGAATCAACAGTCAACGTAACATACTTTTTTCTCCCTCTACTAAGCGAAAAGTTGCTTTTAAACAGCTTCATTTATCCTCCTAAATTTATGCTCATATATTAATTTATTTTTATAATTTAATTATTTTTATGGTATTTAATCAAAAATATCCCTATTATATATTATAACATATTTTTTTTTAAAAATCTATTCTCTATACTTTGCAACATTATAATCAACTATAATATAATTACTCGGCATTTGCACAATGTTATTTTTATTGAATTTTTTAATCTTTCGTAGGGGCGTATGATTACGCCCTCTTTACATTCTTTAAATTTTTTTCAAATATATTTGATTTTAACAGACGTTTAGTATAAAATATATATATATTAATCTATCACAAAACATTTTTTATAATATAATAATTACAGCGTAATTTTTAGGAGGTTTTTCATGAAAAAAAAGATTTTACTTAGTTGTCTGTCATTAATACTTTTTATTACTGGTTGTGTCACTACTAATTCTCCTTCGACTAATCCTACTTCATCCCCTGGCGCTTTTATCAGCTCGATTTTCAATAAAATCCCGACTGAATTACAAGAAGAAGTCAGCAGTAGAATAGATAATAATAGAGAATTATTCGGATTCGGCTCTGGTTCATCTGATAAATTGGGTGCTGCTGCCGGACAAATGAAGGCTCTGGATAATGCCAAAAGTGATTTAAACAAAAAAGTTAAAAAAGAAGTTCAAGCCAATCTTAATTCTTATTGTGAAAGTCTGGATGCATATACAAAAACTTTAGTAAAACCAGCTATTCCTGAACTAACTACCCATGCTACAGAATTAATTGCTTATAATATTTCACAAAAAGGTGCCTGGGAAGATGAGAAAAAAGTTTATGCTCTTGTTACTGTAGATAAAAGCTATGTTCAAAGTAATTCAAGGAATGTATTTTCAACATTTTTAGATAATATGTCTGAAAAAATTTCTCGTGCCAAAAAAGGAATGTAAAATAGACCATTAGATAAACGTTTATTTAAAAGGCAATTATTTGCCTTTTTTTAATTTATTCAAAAAATTATCAGGAACAGGTAATTCGAATACTAGATTATATCTTGGTATTTTTATATAATAAGAAAATAAATATAAAAAATTTTCTCTTTTTGGATTACCATATTTGTTATCTCCGACAATGAAATTTCCATTATTAGCAAGATGTATCCTCAATTGATGTGTTCTCCCACTTTCCAATTCACCCACCAAGAGCGTATATTTTTCTCCTCTCTCAATAACATTGAATATACTTTTTGACTTTTTTGCTCCTTCTTCATATTGTGAGACTTCTATCATTTTTTTTTCAGCTTTTTTAAGATAGCTTATAATTTCAAACTCATTATCATTTACAATTCCATCCACTAAAATATAATATTTCTTTATAATTTCTCTATTTCTTATATCCTCTGCTAAATTTCTTGCCACTACCAAACTCTTGGCTCCTATCACAAGCCCTGATGTAGACTTATCTATTCTATTCACAAAATTAAAATTTAAATTTTGATAATATTCCTTAAAAATTTCGGAAATTCCATAATCATGTCCGCTTCCTTTATGCATTACCATATTCTGGTTTTTATTAAAAATCAAAATTTTTTCATCTTCATAAACAATAGACTTTTTTATTTCTTTTATATTTATATCAAAAAACTTATTTTTATCTTTATTTTCTTCTTTATTTTCTTTACTATTTTCTTCATTTTTCACATTATCAAAAAAAACTAGCAATTTATCATTTAATTTTAATCTATAATTTTCTTTGGGTTTTTTATTATTTATCTTTATTTTTCCAATCCTTATTCCCTTAAAAATTTCACTCAAAGCAATATTCGGATATTTTTTTCTCAAAAATCTATCTAGTCTAACTTCGGCAAATTCCTCATCTATTACAAATTCCATATCATTCTCCACGATAAATCTTTACACTTTGCACTATTCCCAACATCATAAAAGAAAAAAGAAGAGAACTACCACCGTAACTCATAAATAAAAGAGGTAACCCTGTAACAGGCATGATTCCCATTGTCATTCCTATATTTACAACTATATGAAAGAAAAATATAGATGCAATTCCATAACAAATCAACTTGCCATACTTATCTTCAGTAGTATCAGCGATTTGTAGTATTTGCATCAATAAAATAAAATATAAGCCCAATAAAATAATACCACCTATCAATCCTCTCTCTTCCAAAAAAACAGAACCAATGAAATCAGTATGTGATTCCGGTAAAAATCTTAATTTACTTTGAGTATTATTCATAAAACCTTTTCCATAAATTCCACCCGAGCCTATTGCAATCATAGATTGTATTACATTCCAGCCACTATCAAGCAAGTTTGCTTCCGGGTTCAAAAAAGTAATTATTCTCATTTTTTGATAATCTTTTAAAATAAGAAAGTACACTATCGGTACAGAAACAATAACACTAAAAATCATTAATACTATCAATTTCCAATCAATTCCATGCACAAAAATAAGCACCACATATATTACCATCAATACTAATGATGTCCCTAAATCCGGCTGATTTAATATCAATATAAATATCGGTAATACGTGTAGTCCTGAATATATCAGGCTTTTCATTCCATCAAATCTTTCTCTATAATTAATAACTAAAAATTCTGCAAATGTTAAAATTATAAAAAGTTTTGCAAATTCTGAAGGTTGCACCGTAAATGAACCTATCCCTATCCATCTGCTGGCTCCTTTTCTTGTTATACCTACAACATAGACAGATATCAACAATAATACATTAAACAAATATATTATTTTATAATATTTACCGTATTTTTTATAATCTATAAAAGAAAATAAAATATAGGCACAAATAGAAATTAAAAGCCATATTATTTCTTTTCTAAAAAAAGTTGCAGTTCTACTTATCGTTGCACTATAAATTGTTGCCAAACTTATTGCACATATAGCCAGTGCATTTAACAATAAAAAATTATTCATTTTTTTTATTCTTTTTACAATAAGTGTTGTGTCTCTACTTTGTCCCATAATTTCACCGTCGTTTTACATTGATTATCAAAATAAAATCTGACAACTATCACCTACTTTGTCCCAGTATGTCCAAAACCACCAGAACCTCTTTCAGTTTTATCCAGTATATCCACATCTTCCCAATCTATTTGTTCCACTTTATTTAATATTATTTGACCAATTCTCTCACCAGGAATTATCACAAAATCTTCGTTACTCATATTTGCTAAAATTATTTTTATTTCTCCTCTATAATCACTGTCAATAGTTCCCGGAGTATTGAGTAGCGTAATCCCATGCTTTAATGCCAGTCCGCTTCTCGGTCTTACCTGTACCTCATACCCATTCGGTACGGCTATTTTTATTCCTGTAGGTATCAATGCCCGCTCTAGTGATTTTAATGTGATAGAATCCTTAATATTAGCCCTTACATCCATTCCTGCTGACCCGAAAGTCTCATATTTGGGTAGATCAACATTTGTTTCTCTGACTATTTTAACTTTTATTTTTCCCATATGTTTCCCTCCAAAATTATACATCGCCTAAAATTGTGCTGGAATAATATTTTTCATCAAACATAAAATCTACAATTTCAGCTATATCATCCATTGTAATCTTATTAATTTGTTTCACAAGTTCTCTGACCTTTATTATTTTTCCATACAAAATATAAGAATTAGCCGTTTTTTCCATTTTATTTCTACTATTTTCAAGTGCAAAGACCAGTCCACTCAAAATTTGATTTTTACTTCTCTCTAATTCTTTTTCCTCTATACCGTTTTTCTTTATTTCATAAAATTCTTTTTTTATAATATCAATCACTTTCTTGTGGTCTTTTTTTGTTGTTCCGGCATATACTGTAAAAATCCCACCCTCTATAAAATTACTGCCATATGAATATATCGAATAAGCTAGACCCCTTTCTTCTCTTATTTTTTGAAATAATCTAGAGCTCATTCCTCCACCCAAGATATTACTTACAATAGTAGAGGCATATCTTCTTTCATCTATTATACTCAAATCTCTGGTGTTCACACATAAGTGTACTTGACTGGTTTTTCGTTTTATAATATTTTCACCAGTTAAAATTTCAAAATCTTTATTATATTTTCTCTCTTTAGCAGAATTTTTAAATTTCCCAAATTTCTTGTTAATTTGATTATAGATTTTATCAAAATCTATATTACCAACTACGGATATGACCATATTCGTAGGTTTGTACATGTCCTTATAATATTTTATAAAATTAGCTCTCTCTATTCCATTAAGACTTTCTTCTGTTCCGAGTATTGTATTTCCGTATATTCCATTTATTACCCGTCTGATGTTTTCATCATGTACCGTTTCTTCCGGGATATCTTCATACATTTTTATTTCTTCTACTATTACCTTTCTTTCTTTGTCCAATTCCTCTTGATTGAAATTAGAATTTAATATCATATCCGATAATATATCAATTCCTTTTTCTATCTTATCAGATAACATTTTAACATAATATACAGTCTTGCTTCTACTTGTATAAGCGTTTATGTTTCCGCCCTCATTATCTATTTCTTCTGATATATCTTTAGCACTTCTTTTTGAGGTTCCCTTAAACATCATATGCTCAATATAATGAGAAACTCCACTTTCCTCCGGTGTTTCATTTATAGCGCCGGCTTTTACAAATATTCCCAGACTCACACTATCTATTTCCCTCATTTTTTCCATCAAAAGTACTATCCCATTATTCAAATGTCTTATATAAGTATTCATATTCCTCCTAAAATTCAGCTTTCCTCATAAAATAAAATCCTATTATCAAAAATAATACATTAGGTATCCATCCACCTATGAAAGAATTCACAAGGCCATTTTTACTGTATGATTCAAATATCCCTTGAACAACATAATATCCATACCCCAAGCACACACATAACCCTATGCTTATAGCAGAAGTACTCTTAACATAATGGCTCCCTAACGCTAATCCCAAAAATACAACTATGAAACTACTAAATGGAAATGAATAGCGTTTGCCCAATTCCACCATAATATTTCTCGTATCCATTCCGGTTATCTTGGCATCCTGAGCAGCTTTTTTAAGTTGATTCAAATTTAACGTTTTTGGATTTACATTAGCAATAATAAATTTGTCCGGAGTTTCAGAATATTTACTATCACTGAATATACCTGATATCTTCTCCGGAATAGGACTATCACCCAAATATATTTTGGCATCTTTTAAATCCCATGCTTCTTTAGTAAAATTATACCTTCCGGATGGTGCCAATATTATTCTTTCTCTTCTATTAAAATTTTCATTAAAATCTATAATAACTATATATTCGCCAAACCCTGTATTTCTATTTATTTTTTTCATAAAATAAATATGATTCTCGTTTTCACCCCTTACAAAAGCATTTTCCTTTTCTATTGGGAGTTCTTCTTCTTTATCTACTGATCTGGTACTTCTCAATCTATAGTGTTCTTTTAATGCACTAGGGTATATCTTATCATTTACTATGAATACCATTATTGATATTATTCCTGCTAAAATAATAGGGAAACAAGATATTCTTATAAAACTTATACCGGATGTTTTTAATGATATTATTTCGAGATTGGACGCCATAGCGCTTATAGTTAACAGTGACCCCAGTAGCACCGCTATGGGAGATACTTCTATAAATATCTTTGGTAACATCGTAACAATATAGACTACTGCTTCTTGGGATGTGAATCTTCCTTCGCTCACGTATCTCATGATTTTAAAAAGTTGACTTATTATAAATATGCCCATAAAGGCAATTAAACTTATCAAAAAAGATTTGATAAAATTTTTACATATATACTTATCTATTATTTTCATAGTTATCACCTATTTCTATATTTATACATATAAAAAGTCAATATTAATAAAATGACATTTGGTGTCCATATACCCAAAAATATCGGTATTTTCTCCCTAGATGCCAGTACCATTCCCATATTTAATATTACAATATAAGCAAAAATTATTCCCAAACATAAAGAATAGCTCGTTCCTTTCCAACTTCTATGATGCCCTATAGATAATAATACCCCTAATATTCCGAGCATAATAGTCGAAAGTGGCAGAGCTAATTTTCTTTGTATTTCCACTTTGTATGGAATTTTTTCTTTCTTATTTAATTTTTTCATCTCATCTAACATCATATTTATACTCATTGCTTCTATATCTTTTATTTTTATATCTATGTCATCAAAATATGCAGTAAGTGGGATTTTTTTATTATCAAAATCTCCTCTCAATGTCTCTTTACCTGTCTCATCGTATGTATAAAATATTGAATTTGTAATAATCATTGAAGATTCTTTCCAATAAGCTTCATTTCCGATTAGGACAGTAGGATATTTGGCCTTCTCATCATTTTGAAAAACTAAAACTCCACCTGCAATATTTGTTTTTTTATCGATTCTATCAATATATAAATTATATTTATCTACTTCATCTATAAAAGTCTTATCTTTTAAATTAAAAACAGGATTTTCATATGCGATTTTGGTAGTTAAATATTGCAATTTGCTAAATGATCTCGGTATTATACTTTCTTGTAAAAAAAATATAAACAATGTAACTACGACAGATAAGCAAACAATCGGTTTTAAAATAGTTTTCAGATCAAGTCCGCTAGCATACATTGCTGTAGATTCACTTGTTCTTGTAAATTTTGAAAATGTTAGCATAATTCCCAGAAACATTCCCATTGGTATAGTTTGTGATAAAATAGGCGGAAGATAAAATGACAACATTCTAATTATATCAATTAAAGAAATTCCTTTTACAATGATACTTTCCATCATTGTTACTATTATTTCTATAATAAAAACAAAAGTAAAAATTGATATCCCAAAAATTATAGGCATCTTTATTTCTTCTATAATGTATTTATGTATTATTTTCATAAATTACTCCAAAAAATTACATATATTTCTACAGTTCGCCTAATTTATCAGACACAATTTTTTTATTTTTTATTTTGTCCAATTTCTCTTTTAGTATATCAGGTAAGTACTTATCTATTGTAGGCACCGCCAAATCAACGAATATTTCATTACTTTTGCTGCCTTTTGTGTATTCCTCTACTACATCTATATAATCTCCCACAATATTTAAAATTAAAACCAATATGAAAGATAGGATAATTCCTTTAAACAATCCAAACATAGCTCCCAAAATAATTACAACAACGCCTTTGCTATCTTGTTCAAATATTTTTTTCAAATAATGTATTATCACCGAAATGAATATCAACGATACTAAAAAACCGGCAGCATACGCAATTATGTCTCCATTTTTTCCGGTATCGATAACCATCTTTGTAATAACTATAGGAGTAATTTTTTTACTTACGAAAAAACTGCTGACAAAACCAAATACAGATAAAAACTCTATAAAAATGCCATTTTTTGCTCCCAAAATGATTGCTAGCAATAAGACTACTACAACAAATATATCTAAATACATATTTTTCCTCCTATTTCTTATATAATCTTTACCCATAGAGCCTTTAGGTACAAAGTTTCTGGTATATGTAGAATCCATGGATGATCCTCAGGTTGATAATTTACTCCGATTACTTCTAACAATTTTTTATTCCTCGAGGCTGCCATTCTTGTCACCTCTATCAAATCTTGTAAAGTTATATGATAGGCACATGTTATTATACCAAGTATACCATTTTTTTCCAATATTTTGAAACTTTTATCACATAAATCATAAAAAAAATCTCTTCCCTTATTAATTTCGGATTTTTTCTTTACTATCGTTGGTGGGTCCAAAGTTATTATATCATACTTATCTTGCCTTTTAACAATAACTTCTAATAATTCTAATGCATCTCCCTCCATAGTATCAAATTCGCCATTAAAATTATTTAATTTATAATTTTCTTTTGCCAGCTCCAATGCATATTTGTCTTTATCTATTGCTACTGCCTTTTTAGCTCCATTTTTTAATGCTCTCATTGAAAATCCCCCACTGCTGGAGAATACATCCAAAAATTTGGTATGAGAATTTATGTGATTTTCTATAAATTTTCTAGAATTTCTTTGGTCAAGAAAAAATCCGGTTTTTTGCCCATTTACTATATCCGCAAAATATTTAACATCTCTATCTTCAATTATTATTTTATCTGGTATTTCTCCAAATATTACCCCTTTCTTAGCTTCGACACCTTCATGAATTCTGTTTTCTACATCACTTCTTTCATATATCCCCTTGGGTTTTAATATTTTTTTTATAGAGCTTATTATTTCGTCTCTAAAAACTTCTATTCCTGAATTTCTAAATTGTACTGAGACATATTTATTAAAAAAATCTATTATTAATCCTGGTAATCCATCGGATTCCGAATAAAATATTCTTACACCATTAGTTTCTCCAAATAAAATTTTTCTCTTTTCAAATGCATTTTTTATTTTTTCGTATATAAATTCTTTATCTACTTTTATATTTTTAGTAGTCAATATCCTGACAAGAGCAGATGTTCCCTCAGTTATATAGCCTCTGCCTACGAATGCACCCTCAAAATCACATACATCTACAATATCACCGGTCGTTATTTTCCCGATTATTTCCTTAACATCATCCTTAAATACATTTGGGTAAAAATTTATTATTTTTTTTTCCTTTCCAGATAATAACTTGATTGTTTTCATCAATTCTCACTAATCCATCTTACTGTTTTATAATTTTTTCCATTTTTTTTATAAATTCTATAAACTCTTCGACCTATCCCAGTCAAAATTTCCCAAGAACATGTACTGGCACATTTTATATCTTTTATTATATCATCAGTGTATATGGTCACTTCATCTCCTATTTTTACTTTGGAATAAATAGAAAGTGGTAATTTTATTATGCTCATATCCATGCATATATTTCCAATAATAGGGCATTTTTCACCATGCACCAATACATACATATTATTTGAAAATTCTCTTTTTAATCCATCTGCATAACCCACAGATATCGTAGCAAAAGTCTCACCTGCCTCTATCGAAGCAGTTCGTGAATATGAAATAGGTGTTTTTTCATGTACCGTTCTCTTATAAATCACCCTTCCTTTCATTGCAAACACACTTTTAAATCCATTTATTCTTTCGTTACCCAACATTCCGTACATGCATAATCCCGGTCTTACGGCATTTCCTACTATTTCATCAGAATACCTTACTATGGCTCCGCTATTAAAAATGTGAAAATGTCTTACATTTTTATACTTTTCCATTTGTTCAATTTTACTAAATTTATTTATCTGATTTATAGTATAGTTATATGAATCCTTAGTATCTATGTCGGCATCACTCAAATGGGAATATATTCCGGTAACTTGTATATTATTTTTCTGACAGTAATCATATGCGCTTTCTAAATCTTCTTCTACAAATCCTATTCTCCCCATTCCGGTATCTACTTTCAGATGTACCTTTGCATCCAATTTATTTTCTTTTATAAATTCAAGTTGTTCTATGGTATTTATGCTTACATGAAACCCTTCTTTTATACTTCCTTCTATTTCATCATCAAACAAGGAGCCCAATACCAACATTTCAGCATTTATATTGTTTTGCCTAAGCTCCAATCCTTCTTCAAAACTGGCAATCCCAAAAAAATTTATTCCATGACTTACCATTTCCTTAACAACTTCCACTGCCCCCATTCCATAACAATTTGCTTTTACTACACATATTATTTCACTATTTCCGGATAATTCTTTTATTTTCTCTATATTATATTGTAAATTATCCATGTCAATTTCCATCCATGCTCTCATTGCTTGCTCCTTATTGGGAATTTACTCTTAGTTTTTTATACCAAGATTTTTTCTTCATCATCTTCTTTCTTTTCTACATCGAATTCTTCCAATGTCTTTTTATTCTTAGACAGCAAATATACCAAAGGAGTTGCAACAAATAATGAACTATATGTTCCTACTAATACTCCAATTAAAAGTGTCACTATAAATGTCTTTAGGCTATCTCCACCAAATATAAGCAATGCAATAATTGAAAATAAAGTAGTTATAGATGTATTTATCGAACGTGAGATAACCTGATTAATACTGTTTTCCAAGATTTCTTGTATAGATAATTTCGTTCTTCGTCTTGCAGCCAAATTTTCCCTGACTCTATCGTAAATAACTATAGTATCATTGATAGAATATCCCAATATTGTTAAAATCGCCGCAATAAATGGAGTGTTAATTTCATAACCCAGCAGTACCACTGCTCCCATTGCTATGATTATATCATGAATCAATGCTATCACAGCACTTATAGCAAAAATAAATTCAAATCTTATAGTAATATAAATTACTATCAAAATTGCTCCTATTCCCAAAGAATATATTGCCGAATATTTGAGCTCTTCTCCAATACTTGCTCCGACTTTTTCTACTTTATCAATTTTATACGTTCCCAATGATTTTAGAGTTTCCAAGACTATTACTTTTTCATCTTCATTTATTTCTTGTGATCTCAAAATTACAACCTTATCATCAGAAATTTGCAC
>JAITPM010000104.1 GCA_031289425.1 Fusobacteriaceae bacterium | reverse complement strand
AGCTAGCGTAATTAGAGTATCTTCCACTATGTCGTGGAGAATCCCGGCTACAATTGTATCTGTATCCATTTTCATATCTATCAAAATTTTTGTTACCTCTACAGGGTGCACTATATAATCATCACCAGCCATTCTATATTGTCCATCATGGCATTCTTCTGCAAAATAAAAAGCAAGTCGTATTTTTTCACAATCAACTTTTAAATGGTTTTTATTTATTTGATCCTGCAGCTCTTTCCAATAGTCCATATTGCCCCCTAATAACATTCATACTATATTTTGTGATTTTATAATAAATGACGACTAAAAAAAGCCGTCTTTTATGAAACCTTAATCAAAAAAATATAAATATTTATAATAATAGATTTTATGTATGATTCCTTAAAGCTTCTTTTGTCTTTTTATAATCGTCAGTATACCTCAAAGCTTCTGATATAAGCTTAAAGGAGCTACTTGCTCTGTTATAATCATTAATATTTATATAGAGATGCGTCAAAAGCAAATATAATTCGTCATCTCCGTCATATTCAGATATATATCTCAACAATTTTTTTATAGCTTCATTATTTCTATTATATATACTGCTTTCTGCTTTTACATATTGCACCAAATAAGATTTATTATTATTATATATTTCATATTTATAGTTTAATTTTTGAAATAGTTCATTTTTTTTGTTTAATTCTACGCATAACTCAATATATTCATCATAGAATCTCTCATCATATTGAACGTCATCTATTTTATAAAAATATTCATATGCCTTTTCCAAATTCCCTTCTGCTTTTTCTATATAGCCTCTTATTTTTAATATAAATTCATCCTGGTCTTCGCCGGATATTTTATCCAAATAATTTTTAGCTATTGTGTAATCCTTTTTTAAATAATACAAATAACTTAAATTTTTTTGTATATCTATGTCTTTATTAGATAAATTGAAAGCCTTTGAGAAAAACTCTATAGCTTTATCATAATTTTCAAATTCTCCATAAAGTAATGCTATTTCTTTTAACAAAGTAATATTTTTAGGAGTTTTTTTATAAGCATTTAAATATTCTTCCAAAGCTTCCTGTTTTTTTCCTTTTTGATAGAGGTTAATACCTCTGATAAAAGTATACTCACCGCTATTCAATCCTTTCTGTCGACGTTTATTTGAATTAGTAGAGCTACACCCTTGCAACATAAAAAATAAAATTAAAAATGACAAAACAATTTGTTTCATAATAAGTACCCCCCCAATATCTTTTATTTACCCATTTCTAGGTTTTTTGCATCCTCTTTTTCTTTATTTAGTTCTTCTTCGCTCAATTTTTCAACCAATACCTTGGAAACTCTCATTTTATCAAGAGCTAAAACTCTTAGTTTTGCTCCACCAATAGCCAATTCATCTCCAACGCTCGCTACCTTATCGAGCTCAGTGATAATAAGTCCTCCCAAACTCTCATAATCACCTGATTCCGGCAAATTGATATCCAAATCCTCATTTATGGTTTCTATATCTATCATGGCATCTACTTTGTATGTTTTTTCATCTATCATCTCTATAAATTCTTCTTCTTCAGTGTCGAATTCATCTCTTATTTCTCCGACAATTTCTTCTATGAGATCTTCGATAGTTACTATTCCTACGATTCCTCCGTATTCATCCAAAACCATTGCTATATGTACCTGTAAAGATCGAAATTCTTTTAATATCTCTATTATCGATTTTGTTTCCGGAATAAAATATGCTGGTCTTATACAATTTTTTATAGGTTCATTAGTTTTTCCTTCTTTTACAGACTGCATTATATCTTTTATATATAATACTCCGACTATATTATCTATTGTTTCTTCATAGATAGGTATTCTGGAAAATCCGTTCTCCAATAATTCATCCCAAATCTCATCAATATTTTTATTTGCCTCAAAAGCTAATACAGCCGTCCTCGGTGTCATGACTTCCTTAGCACAGATCTCTCCAAAGCCAACTATGGAATGTATCATTTCTTTTTCTTCTTCTTCAATGACTCCTTCCTCCTCACTTACATTCACAAAGGAGAGGATGTCTTCTTCAGTCATCAAAATACCGGAACTACTTATATCTAGGCCTAATATTCTTCCCAGTAATCTGGAAACAAACATAAAAATTACCACTATTGGTTTTATAATAAAACTGAAAATATATATTATTTTTATCACGCTTTTTGAAATATTAAAAGTATAATTTTTAGCTATTATTTTTGGAGTAATCTCTCCAAATATCAAAATCACTGTAGTTGTGCAAATTGTAGAAAATAATATAGTTTTTCCACTATTCTCTCCTAATAGAGTGATAGCTATGACCGTAGCAATCGAAGAAGCAAGAATATTTACAATATTATTTCCAACTAAAATACTTGTTAACATTTCATTGGGATTTTTCAACCATTTTTTTAGTAATTCCACTTCTTTGTTTTTATGTTCATTTTCTAATTTTTCTAAATGTAAACTTCTAAATGATGTCAAGGCCGTCTCCGAAGCCGAGAAAAACCCAGATAAAACCACCAATATAATAAGTATGACAATTAATATCCCCAGATACGTGTCCAATTAAACCATACACCTTCCTCAATTTTAATAATGATTTTAAAGTTTTTATCTAATATGCTAGTATTTTATACTAGTTATATGACAATAGTAGCATAAAACTGCAAAAATTACAATGTTTTAGTATTATTTTGTAGAGGTGTTGCATGCAACGCCCTTACAGTTGTAAAAATTACAACGTTTTAGTATATTTCTTATTTTATTGCAAATAATTTATCACCTTTTCTGACAATTTGTCCATCTTCAACTAAAATCTTTATTATTCTACAATTTTTAGGAGCTTTCACTTCGTTCATAAGTTTCATAGCTTCTAATATACATAATGTATCACCTTTGTTGACTTCTTGATCTTCTACCACAAAGGGGGGATTTCCGGGAATAGGTGATTTATAAAAAGTTCCTACCATTGGAGAAATAATAGTTTCATATTCTTTTTCTGTGGATTCTTTTATTTTATTTTCATCTGTGATTGATTTTTCTGGTGACGTAGCATCTAAAATAGCACTTTCTGAAATTATATTTATATTTTGCTTAGGTCTTTCTTTTTTTAATGTAACTTTTATTCCGTTACTTTCTACCAAGACTTCACTTAGCTTATATTTTTCAATATTTTCTGCCAAATTTTTTATGCTCTCCAAATCTAACTTCATTTTTCCTCCAAAATATTTTCTACAAATTCTCATATCAAGCCTATACTCAATGCATGTCTCTAATCACTTCCCACAATTCTAAGATTTCTGACTCCTTCTAACTCAGAAATTTTTTCTAAGACGCCCTCTATTTTTCTTAAAATATTTTCAGTTGTTTGAACAGAAATAGTTGCACTGGCTGTTCCATCAATAGGTACATTTTGGATAATAGTCAATATGTTCATGCTTTCTTTTGCTATTAATTCGAGCACTCTAGATAGTACTCCGGGTCTATCATTTAATGTGACGTATATACTAAATACTTTATCTTTTCCACCTTCAAAAAAAGGTTTTATATATTCTTTGTATTTATAATACGTACTTCTACTGATTCCGACTTTTTTGATAGCGTCATATTTTGTCATCTTGCTATTTTCTACCAAATCATTTACTCTAATAACGCTTTTTATAGAGTTAGGCAATATTCTTTTATCTACAATGTAATATTCCCTTTTTTCTGGTCTTTTCATGTTTTCCTCCTAATTATATTTAATAGTCCAATATTTGTAATAATCTATAATATAAATTATATACTGTTTCTATATAATTTGTTTATTTATTTTAAAGGCACTTAATGTATTTTTTAATAACATAGCAACGGTCATAGGCCCGACACCACCAGGAACAGGAGTTATATAAGAAGCTTTTTTTGATACTTCTTCATAATCTACATCACCACACAGACCATTTTCAGTTCTATTTATACCGACATCTATTACAACGGCACCATTTTTTACCATAGATCCTTTTACATATTTTGCCTTTCCCATAGCAACTATCAGTATGTCCGCATTTTTTATTTTTTCTTCCAAATTCTTGGTATTACTATTACATATAGTCGCTGTTGCTCCTGCATTGATCATAAATCCCATCATAGGTTTCCCTACTATGTTACTTCTACCAATAATTACAACATCCTTGCCTTTCAAATCAATATTGTACCTATAAAAAAGTTCCATTATTCCCAAAGGAGTGCAAGATTTTAATGATTTTTTTTCTCCTAAAAACAATAATCCCAGATTTTCTGGTTTAAATCCATCGACATCTTTGTTTAATGATATAACATCTATTATCTTTTTTTCATCAATGTTTTTAGGAAGTGGTAATTGTACTAAAATTCCGTCTATGTCATCTCTTTTGTTGAATTCTTTTATTGTATTTATTATTTCTTCTTCAGATGTATTTTCAGGCAATGCACAGTTTATACTCTTTATTCCGACTTCTTCACAACTTTTTATTTTTGATTTTACATATACTTTGGAAGCTTCATTTTCCCCGACTATTATTATTGCTAATCCGGGCATTTTTCCGGTTTGTTCTTTCAAAACACTTATTTCTTTTTTTATTTCTTCTTTTATATTACTTGATATTTTTTTCCCGTCGATAATATTCATTATATCTCCTCATATTCTCATGTTATAAATGATTACGATAAAATATCCCCAATTTTTATAAATCTCCCATTGATCAAGTCATCTCCTGCTAAAAGTTTTTTATTTTCAGGTTTTGCGGATACCAAAATAATACTACCATTTTGAGTAGCTATTACTGGCCCACGTTTTTTTATATAGTCGACAACTTCACCTATTTTAGCATCTTTGTATGTTTTAAAATTTTCTTCTACTCTAGAAATTTTTAAAATTTTGTCACCTATTGTAGAAAAAGCTCCGGGGAATGGATCTAATCCCCTTACGAAATTAAATACTTCTTTTTCACTTTTATTCCAATTGATTTTTAAATCGTCTCTTTGAAATGGTTTTATATAAGTTGCTAAAGATTCATCTTGTTTTATTGGAGTTACTTTATTTTTTTCTATCAAATCAATAGTATCTATTAAAGCATTGGCACCTATTTCTTTCAATCTATCATGGAGACTCATAAAATTATCACTTTCAAATACTGGTACCTTATATTGTATTATAATATCTCCGGCATCCAATTTTTCTGTGATGTATATTACACTTACACCACTTTCAGTCTCACCATTGATGATAGCCCCATTTATCGGTGCAGCACCTCTATATTTAGGTAAGAGTGATGTATGTAGATTTATAGCACGATATTTTGGTATATCTATTATTTCATTTGGGATGATTTTCCCATAAGCAACGATCACGATAATATCAGGGCAAAGGTCTTTTATTTCTTTTTTCACATCTTCATTATTTAGGTTTTTTGGTTGATAAATAGGAATATTTTTTTCTAAGGAATATTCTTTTATTGGATTAAATTTTATTTTACCACCACGAGTATTGGGTTTATCAATTTTTGTAAAAACTCCCAGTATTTGATGCTTTTCATACAATTTTTTAAGTGAAGCCAGAGCAAAATCTGGAGTTCCCATAAATAATATTTTCATTTCCACCTGCTTTTTATTTCCAGGGAACCATGAATATCCCTGTTAATAATATTGTTTTTTGTATTTTATCTTCTGAATAGGTTGTATATTAGATTTTTTCCATAGATTCTATTACTTCTATAAACGATTGAACATCATTAAATTCTTTATATACAGAAGCAAATCTAACATAAGCAACTAAATCTATTTTTTTTAATCTCTCTAATACCATTTCTCCTAGTTCTCTGGTAGGTATTTCTGTTCTCAAAGAATTTTGTATTGTTTTTTCTATATCATTTACCAATAATTCTAGTGATTCTCTACTTATGTTTCTTTTTACTGTGGCTGTTACTAACCCTCTTAATATTTTTTCACTATCAAATTTATCACGCCTTTTATCTTTTTTAACTACATAAATAGAATTATCTTCATCTACTTTTTCAAAGGTAGTGAATCTCTTACCGCAACTGATGCATTCTCGTCTCCTCTTAATGCTGTATCCTTCCATAAAAGACCTGCTATCTACTACTTTTGTATCTTCTGCTTCACAGTATGGACATTTCATTCGATCACCCCTAGAATTTACTCTATACAGATTCTCTTTTATTTATACTTTCAATCACTTCTTTTGGGCTTTTACAATTAAGTAACTCTTTTCTAAAAGCAGATTCTCTTATTAATCTTGAGATTCTTGCTAAAACTTTCAAATATGTCTGACTATCTTTTGTTGGAGATGCAAAAACAAAGAAAATATTAACATCCTCATCATCAATAGATTTAAAATCAATTTTATTTTCACTTATTCCGAAGGCTATGGTGAGTCCTTTAATAACATCTGTTTTAGCATGTGGAACTGCAACTCCCTTTCCTATTCCTGTACTGCCCAATTTTTCTCTGGAAATCAATGCTTTATAAACCACGGTTTTATTTTCACCAACGTTATCAGATTTCGCAAGAAGGTCTGATAATTCTTCCAATACTTCAGTTTTATTAGTAGATTTTAACTTTAAATTTATTAAATCTTCTGTAATATAATCAGTTATTTTTACAATATCCATCGTTTTCTACCCCCATTAAATAATTTTTTAAAAACAAGTTAATTTCTAAATGGAATTTTATATATCGTTCAAAAATATTTATAGCTTCTTTTATATCATCTATCGTAATACCATTACTTTCCGAGAGTAATTCTCTTACTTGGTTTGTATATAATTTGTTCATTATTTCTCTTACATTGTTTGGTATACTTATAAAATTATTGCTTTGTTTATTTTTGTAAAATCTAGAATTTTCTAAAGAAAAATATAATCCATCACTTGAAATATCGTACTTTAATCCTTCATTTTTTATAAAAAAATATATATAATAGGCCAGTAGTAGATAGTTTCTTTTTTGCGATCCTTCAAGTTTCAATACATCCAAAGTTTTTTTAGTTATATTATATATTTTTGCATTTGGTTCATCCGCCATCAAAATATTATTTAATATTCCGATAATGCACAGACCTATTTCAAAATTCTCTATACTTTCACGTATTTCTACATAAGAATCTATTACAGTAAAATTAGAAACTATTATCTTGTCATTTTTTTTGTAAAATATAAATTTGGATACAGTCATAATATCTGTAGATGTAGCCTCTCTTTTTTGGCTTTTCCTTATTTGCTTTACTCCAAATGAGATTTTTCCGTATTTATTGGTAAATACATCCACATACCTATCTGCTTCTCCGTAATCTTTCTTATTTATAACAATTCCTTCACATTCCAGATAATTCATTATTCAATTGAAAACTCCGTATCATCAAATTTTTTATTAATTTTCAAATTTTCTATTTGAAATTCACCAATTTTTTTGCCATTTTCAATTACAATGAAATTTTTGGGGAATAAATATTCATCATAAAGTTGATAATCATGAAATTCTATAACTGTATTATCCCCCAATTTAACTCCTTTTAAATTCTTTTCATAATATTCTTTTTGAAAATTTTTGTCATTTTTTTCCATTTCAAATATATAATTAAATATATCTATAATTCTATTTTCATTTATTGAAATATCATCTATTTTTTTTTGATTAAATAACGGTAAATAAGTCATTCTTTTTCCATTATTATAAATATATAATTCACCTTTATTTAATTCCGGTTTCAACATTTCTTTTTTTATAGTATTGGGAATTTTAAACTTTATTATATAATTAGTTTCTTTTACAGTTTTATTAATCAAAAATATTTCATTTATTGTTATTTCTAATGTGTTCACATGAGAAATGCTTTTGCTTTTCACTTGATTAGTTTTTTGACTTGCATTTATATTGGAGAAAATTAGAGAAAATATTAATATTAAAACATAAATTGACCTTTTTTTCATTTCTTTTCCTCCGGTATCATTATTAATACTTCATTAAGATTCATAAGATCAATCTCTGGTCTTACTTTTATACTTCTGAAAATTTCATTTTCAGTTTGATTGACTTCTATGACTTTTCCAACATAGAGACCCTTGGGATAAATATCACTAATACCGGAAGTATAAACTTTTTCTCCTTCTAATATATCATTTTGAAAGGTGTTGGGTTCAAAGTATAAAATACCGTTTTCTTCATCACTACCTCTCACAATTCCAAGATTATCATTTTCTGTTTTTGCACTGATACTGTTTTTTTCTCCTGTTATCATATCCACGATGGAATAGTCCGGATAAACTTCCCTGACCTTTCCTATCACATTCCTATCGGCAAAAACAATCATATCTTTTTTTATATTGCCATTTTCTCCCAAATCTATGTAAAATCTTTCATAAAGATTATTAGGACTTCTGAAATTTACCCTTGCAACTTTAAAATTAATCTGTGAGCTACTTTTCATTCCTAACAGTTCTTTTAATCTTTCATTTTCTGATACAAGATTTTTATTAAACTCTGCCAACATGGCAATTTTTGCATTCTCAGTTTTTAATTCACTATTTTCTTTTATTATTTCTCTATAATTGAGAATTGATCTGCTCAATTCTTTTATAGATACTCCAGCTTCATAAATCACCTTTTGAAAAGGAAAGAAAAAATCACTTAAACTGTCTGTCAAGTATAAAAACACACCTCTGAAAAAAAACAGTAGTAAAAGTATACCTATTATTATAAATGGCCCTTTTCTTTTTTTTGATTTATTTCTTACTATCATTTATTGAATTCCTTTATCATCTCTATTATTAATTTACAAGTATCCACAATGTCCTTTATTTCTATCATTTCATCTGTTGTATGAACTTTGAACATCCCTGTAGCTATATTGACTGATATAAATCCCTTTTCATTATATACATTGGCATCACTTCCACCACCGGAAGACTGTTCCTTATATGGTAATCCGATATTATTACATGCTTTTTCCACAGTTGCCAATATTTCTGAACCTTTTTTAATATGAAAACCAGTATATCCGTTTTCTACAGTGTTTACAAAATTTGCTCCAAATTCTTTGGCAGTTTTTTCAAATATTTCATTAGTTTCAGCTACAAAATCATCTATTTTTTCTTTTGAAAAACTTCTGGCCTCGTATTTCATAGAAACTTCAGGCATAACTATGTTTCCTGCTTCTCCACCTTTTACTATTCCTATGTTGGAAGTTGTTTCGCTATCAATTCTTCCCAGTTTCATTTTTGAAATAGCATGAGATGCGACATATAATGCATTAATACCGGTTTCTGGTGCAATTCCTGCATGAGCTGCTTTTCCTATTATTTTTAATTCACCTTTGATAGAACTTGGTGCTTTTGTAACAGCAGTTCCAGGTTTTCCGCTGGAATCTAATATAAACCCAAAGTCTGGGCTATATTTTTCTATATTAAAATGACTAGCACCTAGTAATCCTATTTCTTCCGCTATTGAAAAAGCTAAAATCACATCCGGGTGATCATAATTATTTTCTTTTATGACTTTTACCGCTTCTAACATTGCTGCAATACCGGACTTATCGTCTCCACCAAGAATAGAAGTTCCATCTGTTTTTATAATTCCATCTTCTATTATCGGATTTATTTTTTCACAAGGTATTACTGTATCCATATGGGCACTGAAAAGAATTTTTCTTTTTCCGTTACCTTTAAACAAAGCTGTTATGTTTCCACAGTTACCATTTACTTTTTTGCCGGCATCATCTTCAACTACTTCTAGATCAAGCTCTTTTAAAGCTTTTAATAAATAATCTCCAATTCCTCTTTCATTTAAAGACGGAGAAGGTATTTTAACCATTTCAATAAAACTATCAATTAATCTTGTTTCTTTTATCATAATTTCTCCTTTTTTTAATGTTATACTATATTATATACTATCTCTCAAATTTAGTAAAAATTAAGATACTATATTACTATTATACTACTTTTATATAAGTTTTACAATATTTATAACAAAAAAGAAACCATCTAATTAAACTTTCTCAATTAGATGGTTTTCCAATTATTTAATCCTTTTCACCGTTTAGTTAAAATTATAAAGGTACTCCACATTTTTTAAGTAATCGTTCCCATCTTAAATCAACTTCTTTTTGAAATTGTTCTATAAGTTTTTCATTTCCTTTTTTGAACAAATGTTTAAATCTTCCTTGTTCTTTCAAAAAGTTCTCTATTGGAAGTTTAACTTTAGGTTTGTATGTCAATTTCCATTCTCCATTTATTACTTCAAACAATGGCCAATAACAAGTTTCAACGGCTAGTTTACACATTTTCATTATATCTTTTGAATCATATCTCCATCCTCTTGGACAAGGAGCCATTACATTTAAGAAAGCTGCGCCTTTTGTATATATTGCTTTTTCAGCTTTTTCATGTAAATCTTTCATGTTTCCAATAAAAGTAGTTTGTCCCACATAAGCTACATTGTGATCTGCTATTATTGATGTTAGATCTTTTGATATTTGTATTTTACCTTCGATTTCTGTACCTGCCGGTGTTGTAGTAGTATCAGCAAAATGAGGAGTAGCTGATGAACGTTGGATTCCTGTATTCATATATGCTCCATTGTCATAGCATACATATACCATGTCATGTCCTCTTTCCATTGCCCCTGAAAGAGATTGAAATCCTATATCATATGTTCCGCCATCTCCACCAAAAGCGATAAACTTATAATCATCTTTGATTTTTCCTTTTTTCTTTAATACTTTGAATGCACCTTCTACACCACTTATAGTAGCGCCTGCATTTTCAAATGCAGAATGGATATAAGAATCTTCCCATGCAGCGTATGGGTATGTAACAGTAGATACTTGCAAACACCCAGTAGCACAACACACCACAGCTTTATCATCAGGTTTTAGTGCTCTCATTACATTCCTTGCTGCTATTGTACCACCGCATCCTGCACACATTCTATGTCCACCAGTAAGTCTTTCTGGTCTACTCATTATTTCTTTAAAATTATATGCCATTATTATCCTCCTATTCTCTGATTCCAAGATATCTGTATGTATCTAATGTCTCATCTTTGTCTTTATCTGACAAAATATCATTATAAACAGATTCTATATGGTTTACAGTAACATCTCTTCCACCTAAGCCATAAATATAATTTACAATTTTTGGTTTTTCTTGAAGATCATATAGTGCCGATCTGATTTCTGCAAAAAGTGGTCCTCCACATGCTGAAAATCCCTCTGCTTTATCCATAACTGCTATTATTTTTAACTTTTTTAAAGCTTCTTTTATCTCATCCATTGGGAAAGGTCTGAATACTCTTATTTTTAATAATCCTACTTTTTTACCTTCTGTTCTCATTTTATCCACTGCATCTTTGGCTGTACCGGCTGTTGAATTTATTATAACCAAGGCTGCTTCTGCATCTTCTAGCATATATTCTTCAAATAATCCATATTTTCTTCCAGAAATTTTTTCGAATTCTTTTGCTATTTCCAGTATTACTTTTTTTGCATTTTTCATTCCTTCTGATTGCAATCTCTTATGTTCCATATAATATTTTTCACCATCATAAGGTCCGTGAGCTATAGAACAACCAGCATTTAAAAGGTAATCTTCCGGCGAATATTCTCCGACAAAATCTTTAACATCTTTGTCTTCCAATAATTCTATATTTTCCACTGCATGGCTTGTGATAAAACCATCTTGGCATACCATTACAGGGAGTCTGACATCTTCATGTTCTCCTACTTTTACACCTTGTATAAAATTATCATAGGCCTCTTGATTTGTTTCACTATATATTTGAATCCATCCTGAATCTCTTGCACCCATAGAATCGCTATGATCAGCATTTATATTGATAGGGCCGCTTAATGCTCTATTTACACATGCCAAAGTTATCGGTAATCTAGATGATGCGGCTACATATAGCATTTCCCACATCAATGCCAATCCGCAAGATGATGTCGCAGTAAATGTCCTTGCTCCTGCTGCTTCGGCTCCTATAGCAGCTGACATTGCACTGTGTTCAGATTCTACTGTTATAAATTCTGTATCAACCAATCCATTTGCCACAAACGTTGAGAAATATTGTGGTATTTCTGTAGATGGTGTAATAGGAAAAGCTGGCATTACATCTGGATTTATTTGTCTCATGGCAATTGAAATAGCTTCATTTCCTGACATTCTTTCTTTTATATTCATATATTCCTCCAATTTTTTATTCTATTTCCATTTTTATAGCATCAAATGGGCATGCTTCTACACATATGCCGCATCCTTTACAATGATCATAATCAAATTCCAATCTTTCTCCATTTACCACAGGGATAGAAGAATCTGGACATACAGGAACGCATAATAGACATTGTTTACAAGCTTCTTTTATAAAAATAGGTTTTTCTGATCTCCAATCTCCTGTCTTAAAATGTTTTGCTGAACCACCTTCATATGTTAATCCACCGGGTGTTATTTCTTTCCACAATATAGTTTCATCTATTTTTTTACCGTCTTTATTTCTCATTTTATTTCACCACCTCTTTCATAGAACGAATTATAGCTTCCATGTTTCCTTTTAGTACTTCAGGCTTACTGGCAAATTTATGTTTGAATGAGTCTTCCATAGATTTTACAAACAAAGTCTCATCAATTACACCAGAAATTTTTACTATTGCACCCAACATTGGAGTATTAGGCATATTTTTACCTATACATTCCTCTGCGATTTTTCTTGCGTCAATAGTATATATTTTCCCTTTGTACCCTTTTAGCAGTGGCTTTATTTCTTCAATACTTTTGGAAGTGTTAATAATGATTGCCCCATCTTCTTTCAGTCCTCTTGTTACATCTACAGCTGTAAGCAAAGTCTCATCGACTACTACCACAAACTGTGGTTCTTGAATATTAGAGTGAACTCTAATTCTCTCATTTGAAATGCGGTTGTATGCTGTAATAGGCGCCCCCATTCTTTCCGGTCCATATTCTGGGAAACCTTGTACATACATACCAGTACTAAATGCCGAATCAGCCAATAAAAGCGAGGCCGTTTTAGCACCTTGTCCACCTCTTCCATGCCATCTAATTTCTACATTTTCTTTCATAAAATCCTCCTAATATTTTAAATTTATATATGGTAGTTATGTGCTCTTTGTTAATTTTTTCTTTGCAAATTTTTTCTTTGTTAATTTTTTAATTTTTTCTTTTTTCATTTTTCTTTTTTAATTTCATTTAAATACCTATAGATTGTAGGTTCTGATATATTTAAAGTAAGAGCTACCTGTGCGAGTCCGCCCTTTAATGAAAAAATTCCCTTTTCATCTAATTCTTTTATAATGTTCTTTTTCTCATCTTTATTTAGTCTCGATGCATCATAACCTGCATTGGACATATGTTCTGAGAGAGCCGAATTTATCATTTCCATTACTGATTTTGGGAAATCTGCGACCAATTGGTCTTCTTTATAATTTCCTAACAAATCATAATATGCCAAATTTTCCAAATCCTTTGCAAGGGATATATACTTTGTGATATCTACGTTGACACAGAGTAGACCTATCAATTGCTCATCATCATCTCTTATAAAAAAAGTAGATGACCGTAAAATTTTTCCTCCTGCGAGCCCCTTATAGTTGCAGACATAATTTTTTTCATTAAATACTTCTGTTTCAAGTAAGTTTAATCCAAAATTAGTCATGGGAGCACCTGTATTTCTTCCGCTCACATAATTATTATAAATTGCTATACAAGAATGTTCAATGTCCCTCATATCATGTAAGGTTACTTCTACGTTTTCACCAAAACATTTGGAAATAAATTCACATAGAGGTTTATATTTTTTGAATATTTTATCTATTTTCATGGTGTAATATCCTCTGTATGTTTTTATTAATTGTTATTTCTATATTCATAGTATATCTATATTTAATAAATAAGTCAATAAATTTTTTATTGTTTTGATAAAAAATTTATTATAAATATAACTTTATGTAATAAAAATTTAATATAGTCAATTGTAAAAAATGCTGCTTAATGTTTTTTTATCATTTCACAGCACTTTTTTATTTGTTATTTATCAGCTTTCTTATATGCTCCCTCAGAACCAAATATATCCACAATTTTAGTTTTATAATATGATTTCATCTCATCTCTTGCTGCTCCTAAAAATTTTCTTGGGTCAAATTCTTTGGGATTAGTTCCAAATACTTTTCTTACGCTTGCTGTAAAAGCCAATCTACCATCTGTGTCTACATTTATTTTTGCAACAGCAGATTTTGACGCTTTTAGTAACTCGCTATTAGGAATTCCTATAGCATCTTTTATTTGTCCACCATATTCTTTTATTGTTTCTATATATTTTGCAGGTACTGCAGAAGACCCGTGTAATACTATCGGAAATCCAGGTACCTTTTTTTCTACTTCTTCCAATATGTCCAATCTTAATTTGGGATCATCACCGGGTTTAAATTTATGTGCACCATGGGAAGTACCAATAGCAATAGCCAATGAATCTACATTGGTCTCTCTTACAAATTCTTCCACTTCTTTTGGATCTGTATAAGTATGTTTTTCAGCCTTTACATTGTCTTCTATTCCGGCTAAAATTCCCAATTCACCTTCTACGACTACTTCTCTACTGTGGGCATATTCTACGACTTCTTTAGTAACTTTTATATTTGTGCCGAAATCATAATGAGAACCATCTATCATTACAGAAGAAAATCCAGCATCTATACATGTTTTCACGATTTCTAGATCTTCTCCATGATCTAAATGAAGAGCTATGGGAATATCTGAACCTTTTGCTCGAGCTATATCTACCGCTGCTTTTCCCAATAGCGGTACCACTTCTTTTCCAATATATTTAAGTGCCCCTGGAGAACATTGCAATATGACAGGAGATCCCATTTCTGCACAAGCACCTACGATAGCTTGCATCATTTCCATATTGTTAAAATTAAATGCCGGTACAGCATAACCATTTTTGTTTGCTTTTTCGAACATTTCTTTAGTTGTGACTAGTCCTAACTCTTTGTATGTGTATCCCATTTTACCCTCCTAATAAATTTATTGATATTTATTTTCCAATTCTTTTAATATATGTTTAATAAAAGATTTTAGTTTCATTTTCTTCCTTATCAATGTCAATGATTCAGGAAGCATTTCTGTTACTATCAATATAATTTTTTGATATTTTCCATTTTTATTCATGAGTAATTTTTTATATGTTACAATCCATGAAATCATTATAAATGTCGATAATCTTAAAAACAATAAAGTTCCTCGTATGATTCCTTCTTCTGTTATATAAATTAATTTTTTTATTGATATATTAAATACAGAAAAATCTATAGGAATGCTTAGTATTATTTTCCCTTCTCGTGCAAAAAATATATTCAGGATACAAGTCATCAGATAAACCAAAAAAAATATTTTTGTCTTTTTTATATTTTCTTTTAGATTTTTATTGGTAATAATATTTAATAAAATACTAAACACAAATATTCCTGTTATCACCCTAAAATCTTTTATAACTGTATTTAATAAAAGTAATAAAATCAAGCTACTTTTTAACAACATCAATTCCGCCCATATATGGAACCAAAGCCTTAGGAATCAAAAACGATCCATCTTCTTGTTGATAATTTTCCAATATAGCAACCAGTGTTCTGCCCACTGCTAGTCCGGATCCATTTAAAGTATGACAAAATTCACTTTTGCCTCCTCCATTTGCCGGTCTATATTTTAGTCCCATTCTTCTGGCTTGGAAATCTGTGCAATTCGAACATGATGATATTTCTCTATATTTATTTTGAGATGGTAGCCATACCTCTATATCATATGTCTTAGCAGAACTAAATCCGATATCACCAGATGATAATTGAACCACTCTATAAGGTAAATCCAATCTTTGCAGAATAACTTCCGCATCATTGACCATTTTTTCGAGCTCGTCATAAGAAGTCTCTTGATCTGTAATTTTTACCATCTCTACTTTATTGAACTGATGTACTCTGATTATTCCCTTTACATCTTTTCCGTAAGACCCAGCTTCTCTTCTGAAGCATGGAGAGTATGCAGTATAATATTTAGGTAATTCTTTCTCTGCTAAGATTTCTTCTCTATGGATATTTGTCATAGAGATTTCGGAAGTTGAAATTAAGAACATA
>JAITPM010000077.1 GCA_031289425.1 Fusobacteriaceae bacterium | reverse complement strand
ACCTTAGCTACTGCCATTGCTACAATAACCATTATTATATTTGTAACAAACATTGAGCTAAATACAGCAGATAAATATCTTGGTTGAGTCTTAATCAAAAGTGGTCCAATCTGAACACCCTTTAATATTAGTGCCGTCATCATAATAGCAGCAGCATTTCCACCTGGAATCCCTAACGATAGTAGTGGTACCATTGACCCACCTGTGGCAGCATTATTAGCTGCTTCTGGGGCAACTATACCATCAGGAACTCCTGTTCCCAATAATTCCGGATGTTTCGAAACTTTCTTTTCTATCGCATAGGCCAAGAACGCAGCTATCGTTGCTCCTGCTCCGGGAAGTATCCCTACTATAGTCCCAATTACAGAACCTCTCAACATTGTCATTTTTGTTTCCCAAATTTCTTTTAGGCTTGGCAACACCGTAGTCAAATTGGTAGAAGCACTATCGCCCGTATCTATAGTTTTGTGTTCTTTTGTTTGTTTTAATACTTCAGTTACAGCAAATAATCCAATCATAACCGGTATCATCTCAATACCTGAAAGCAATATAGAACTTCCCCACGTAAACCTTGCTATTCCCAACATAGGATCCATTCCCACACAGGCCAAAAGTAATCCCAATAATCCGGAAATCAAAGTTTTGATGATATTATCACTATCCAGACAAGATAATACAGATAATCCCAAGAAAGATACCGCAAATACTTCAGATGGTCCAAACCTTAATGCTACACTGGCAAGTTGTGGAGATATCAATGCCATAGCAAAGGCCGAAAACATTCCTCCTACTGCCGATGCAAATAACGAAAATCCCAGTGCTCTTCCTGCTTCCCCTCTTTCAGTCATAGGGTATCCATCAAAAGTCGTGGGTGCACTAGATGGTGTTCCAGGAATCTTGAATAATATAGCTGTAATACCTCCACCTGTAATAGAGGCGCAATATACTGCAACCAAGAATGCGATAGCAATTACCGGATCCATTACATATGTAAAAGGTAGTGCCAAAGCTACTGCCATAGAAGCACTAACTCCGGGCATAGCACCAAATATAACACCCAGTATAGTTCCTCCTGCTATAAGAAGGAATGTAGACGGCGTAAAAACAATTTTAAACCCTGTTGTTAATAGATTAAACATACCTCACTTCCTCCTTTTTAAAATGGTAATATGGTCTCAAAAAATAATGCAAAATTACGAAATATTCCTGTTCCTCTGGCTAGCATAATATCCAATGCGCCTTGGAAAAGTACATATATGATTGCTGTTGCAATAACAGAAATAAGAATTAATCTACCAATTCTGCGTTCTCCAAGTAATAATCCATAACCAATTAAAAGGATAAGACATGATGGTATAAATCCAATAACAGGCATAGTTATCGCCATTACAGCTACTAAAAGCATACCTAAAAATAGTTTGCTTTTTATAAACTCAGACAATTTAAATCCATCGAAAGTATCTTTTTTCCCTTTGGTTTTTATTTTTTTCATTGTATTATAAATATTTAATATTATAAGTATAATCATGAAAACCAATATTATTCTTGGCCAGAATGCGGCACCTAATTCTGTTGGACTAGGTGCAGGGGATTCAACTCCGACTAAGAAAAAACAATATATGCAAAATAATAACAATGCACCTGAAAATATAATATCCAAATAATTCACCTAACCCTTTTTATTAAATTGGGGAGCTAAATTTAACTCCCCGATTGAAATAATTAATCTAGTTGCTTATAAATTTATTTTTTTCCAAATAATTTAGTTAAACTATTATAATCGTCATCCCATGCAGTTTTGAAATCTACTGTATTTCTCCAACCTTGTCTTTGATCCAATCCTTGAGTTTTAGCCCAATTTTGGAAGAATTCACTTGCAACTGCTTTTTCAGCAGCAGCTTCGAATGCTTTTAGTGCTGCTTCTGGAGTTCCTTTTATGTAGAAAATACCACGAGCTGGTCCAAAGAATGCATTAAGTCCAACTTCTCCAGCAGCTTGTACTTTTTCCATACCAGGTAAAGTAAGTCTTTCTTCTGTACAGCTTAATATAACTTTCATATCTCCTGATGCTAGTAAAGCAGATACTTCTGCTGGCCCAACACATGCTAGTGCAACGTGTCCGCCGATAACGTCTGCGTTCAATTGCGCTCCTTCAGTATAAGCTACAGCTTCTACTTCTCCCAAGAAAGCTGCTTGCACACAAGCTGAATCCAATCCTGTGATTGTCATAACACCACATTTTACTTTTCCAGGGTTAGCTGCTAAATAAGCCTTTAATTCTTCATAAGTACTGTACGGAGAATTTTTACTTGTAACGAATATATTGATGTCATGAACTAATTGGCAAAGTGGTTGAATTGTTCCATAGACATCATAAGTAGTAGCACCAGAGATTTGTGCCAATAATGGTGATGGTGTACATAGTAAATATGTGTATCCATCAGCCGGTTGTTTTGCTGCGAATTCTACTCCTGTAACTCCGCCTGCTCCGGCTTTATTATTAACTACAACCGGGATTTTTAATTCTTTTTCTAATGCAGCTGTAAACGCTCTTAGAGTTGTGTCAGCTCCACCACCGGTACCCCAAGGACAAATAATCTCAATCTTTCTTTCCCATTTCCAATCTGATGCATCTTTTGCATCCAATTTTGTTCCAAATAAAACTGCTAAACACATTGTAAATAACGCAATAAACATACTTCTTTTTTTCATACTACCCTCTCCTTTAATTTTCATATTATTAATAATTTTTGGTGCTATTTTATAATATATTTTACAAAAAGCCGTAAATTTTTAGTAGGATATTTCGGAATATAAGTTTTTGCAAAATATATTTTAGTAAACAAATTAAATTCAATGAATTTTTTTCTATCCAATAAACAATCCTAATATTGCTGACATCAAAATTGTTTTAGGAATAGACAGTTTAACTTTTATTAAGAAAAATCCTGCAATTATACCGATCAGAATAAAATTCCAGTTTATACCCGCTGCTGATATAAATGTCGATCTTCCTAAAATAATCATTACAGAAAATATCATCCCCATACATATCGGTCTTATAGCAATCATAATACTCTCTAATATTTTATTTCCTTTAAGTCTCATCATAAAATATGTCGCTATCATACATAATGTAAGAGAGGGTACCATAGACCCAAAACTTGCGCATATAGCACCTAACAACCCGCCAGTTTTTAACCCGACAAAGGTAGCACAATTGATCCCCAGAGAACCGGGCGTCATTTCAGCCACAGCTACAATATCCAGAACTTCTTTAGAAGTCATCCAACCATACTTTAACACTTCATCATTTATTACCGGAATCATCGTAAGTCCACCAAAACTGAAAAAACTTATTTTCATAAAAGAAAAGAATAATCTAAAGTAAAGCATTTTTATCATCCCTTTTCCAAATTATAATCCCTACAACAACTCCGAATAATATGACTAATATTTTATTTATGCTAGTAAAAGCACACAGAACAAAGGCAATAACCATGAGTACATAACTTAATTTACTTGTTATGGATTTTTTTCTTAATTTCAAACCAGCACTCAACACAATGGGTATTACGGCACTTCTTACTCCGTTCAAAATTTTTATAGCATAGATATTGTTTTTTAGTGTCGTGTAAAAATATGTTACTATACCGATTGCTATCAAGGCCGGTAATGATAATCCGAATGCTGATGCCAATGCTCCCCAAAAACCACCTACAGTATACCCAAACATTACAGATATATTGATAACCATAATTCCTGGGAATGATCTGGAAAGAGATGTAAAGTCTATAAGCTGCTCTTCAGTAATCCATTTTCTCTTTTCTACAAATTCATCTTGCATTTGAGCTATTATGCTCCAACCACCACCAAACGTAAAACATCCCAATTTAAACATTGTACAAAAAATCGTAGTTATTTTTTTAAATTTTTCTTCCATATGGTTTCCTCCACAGGAATTATCTATTTTATTTGCCTTATTACATCCATTATAGTCCCATCTCTATATTCGATTATCCCTACAATAGTATCGGCAAATGTCGATTCTTCCGGTTTTCCGGTCAAAGATTCGATTTCTTTTCTCAAATCTGTTATTTTTTTAGTCTCTATTCCGGCATCATTTATCATTTTTATTATATCCGGCCTTAGAGGGTTGATACATATTCCCCTCTCGGTAACCAAAATATCTACAGTGTCTCCCGGTGTGACCACATGTGTTACTTTGTCTTTCACGATAGGTATTCTCTTTCTCATAGAAGGCGCTACTACAATAGTCAATTTCGCTCCGGCTGCCGTATCAGGAGCTCCACCTTGGGCACCCATTATTATTCCGTTGGAATCAGTCAAAGAATTTATATTAAAATCTTCATCAATTTCTGTGGCAGATAATACCATGATATCCAGCTTATGAGCACTACATCCCTTATTGTGAGGATTCGCATACATAGAAGCTGACATTTCTATATGTCCCTCATTTATTGCTATTGATTTTGCTGATGTTTCATCAAAACTTTGAGTATCCAACAAAGCATCAAAATAACCTTCAGTCAATAATTCTACCATATATCCGGTTATTCCCCCGGCAGCAAATGAACCTTTTATATTATTTTTTTTCATATATTCTTTTATAAATCTACAAACTGCGAGAGAAGCTCCTCCGGTTCCTGCTTGAAATGAAAATCCATTTTTAATGTATCCAGATGCAATAAGTATCTTTGCAGCATTTTCTGCTATTAATAATTCTTGAGGATTATTCGTCATCCTTATTGCCCCGGCCGAAATTTTTTCAGGATTTCCGATAGATTCCACTTCTACAATGTAGTCAACTAAAGTCATAGGGATACTAATTTTCTTTAATGGAAATGGTACCAAATTATCAGTGATTGCTACGACTTTTTCTGCATATGCCGCATCTACCATAGGATATCCCATTGAGCCGAAAGTCGATTTCCCTTCACGTCCATTCATATTTCCCATTGTATCGCAAGTCGGAGCAGCTATAAAAGCCACATCTATTTTTACTTCTCCGGCCTCTATCGCCCTTGCTCTGCCGCCATGGGTTCTAAATATAACCGGTTTTCCCAATATATTATTTTTAGAGATTTCTTTTGCTATTTGCCCTCTTAGACCAGAAGTATGTATTCCTGTCACGACACCTGATTGTATATGAGCCAAAAGTGGATCATGGGCGCTTGTCAGAGATGAAGCACAAATAGTCAAGTCTTTTATGTTTGATTTAGCTATCTCGTCCATGACCATGTTCAGAACATAATCTCCATTTCTCAAATGATGATGGAAGGAAATTGTCATTCCATTCTTTAGCCCAACCTTTTCTATTGCATCTCTTATGTTTTTTAATACTTTTTGATCCTCCGGTTTATAGAAAGATTTATGTGGAGCATACTTTGTACCTGTGGGTTCACTTGCAAAAGGACCGGCATAAGGTTTTGCGTCTCCATATCCTTCTATATAACTAGGGAATATTCTTTTTACCTTATTAACTAATGTTTTTATCATAAGTTCACTTCATCTCCTATTTAACAAGTCCCGCACCTTTTGCCAATCGCACTATTTTTTCTGCTTTAGCAATGACAGGTATGTCCACCATTTTACCATTTACTGTGATTACTCCACCTTTATTTATATCGGCTTTTGATGCCGCTTCCAAAATCGCCAAGGATTTATCTATTTCTTCTTTAGTTGGTGTAAATATTTCATGTACAATTTTTATCTGTGATGGATGTACACAAGATTTTCCAGCAAAGCCCAGATTCATAGAAGACTTTACTTCAGCTCGAAATCCGTCTTCGTCAGAAATATCTGCCCATACAGTATCTATTGCATCTATGCCGGCTATTGATGCTGCCATAACCACCATACTTCTTGCTAAAAAAATTTCATTACCTTCTTTTGTCCTCTCAGCACCCAAAGACCTTGTAAAGTCCTCGGCTCCAAAGGATATAGATTCTACTCTTTTGGAAGCTGTTGCTATCGCTAGGGCATTACTTACCCCCAGAGGTGTTTCCAAAGAACATTGGATTTTACATAATCCTGTTTCTATACCATATTCTGACTCCAATTCTGTTAAAAGTTGATCCAACTCGACTACTTGTTCAGGTTTTTCACACATTGCAAGTCGCATTTTCCTTAACCCTGCCGGAATCAGTGTCCTTACATCATCTTCTCCAAATTCTGTATATAAGGGATTTATTCTGGCATATATTTGTGTATCACCATAATTCATAATTTTTAGGGCTTCAGCTAATAAGTCTCTTGCAGCATCTTTTTCACTGTATTTAACTGCATCTTCCAAATCGAATATTATACAATCTGCCCCATAGAGATGCGCACTGACTAACATTTTGGGATTATCAGCCGGAGAAAATAACATTGTTCTTTTAGATTGTTTTAACATTATTTATTTCCACCTTCTTGATTTTTTTTCTTGATTTTTTCTTCTTGATTTTTTTCTCTATCTTTTTCTTCGTGATTTATTTTATTTTGGGCTCTTTTTATAGCTGTCCTGGTTCTACCCCTGATAATGAAATCTAAAGCACCAAAATCTTGTACTACAACCTTAGCCCTATTGATACTCATATCGTCCAGTACATCTTTTACAGCCTTTTCCATCAGTTTTCCAAACATTTTTTTTAGTTTGGATTCTATAATAATTTCAATTCCATCATTTTCCAGATCAACAGTTACAATCGCATCAGAATCTTTTTCATTCCCGCATACCCCGATCATATTCATCTTTACATCTCCTAGTTATCGATAAAATAATTATATTTTTATAGTTATATTATCTTTAATTTATCTGTTTTCTAAATATTTTTTTGCATATTCCGGAAACATAGCATACATCAAAACATCTTCATCAGATTTAGCAAGTGAACCAATTTCTTCTTTACGTTTTTCAAATTCAGGTTGTAAGAATTTGCTTGGTTTTTCTGTGATAGGGATTTCCGACCCGATTATTTTCTTTTGAATTTCTTCACTTATAGCAACTGGCGGTTTTCCGTACAGCCCCCTCACATAATTCTTTATTTCAGTCGGAATAACTTTATATCTCACACCCAGCATTACATTAAATAACGCTTGTGTCCCTACCATTTGAGACATTGGAGTAACAAGTGGCGGATATCCGAGATCCTTTCTGACTTCTGGCACTTCTTTTAACACTGCTTCATACTTGCTTGAGGCTTTTTGGCTTTCAAGTTGTGATATCAGATTAGAGAGCATCCCTCCCGGTATTTGGTATGTCAATGTCTTTGGTTCTGTATCCATTACCTTTGAATTTAAAATACCACTTTTTTTATAAGTTTCCATTATTGGTTTAAAATAATCAGCTATTTCACCCAGAACTTCTATATCCAATTTTGGATCCTCTTCTCGTCCTTTTAATATCTGAGCAAACACTTCTGTTGCAGGTTGACTTGTACCTCCGGATAGTGGAGATATTGCAGTATCTATAATATCTGCTCCCGCTTCTATTGCTTTCAAATACATCATTTGTGCCACTCCGCTTGTACAATGAGTATGCATTTCTATAGGTAATTTTGTTGCTTCTTTTAGTCTCTTAACAAGTGTGTATGCGTCGTATGGTAATAATATTCCCGACATATCTTTTATACAGATAGAATCTACGTTCATTTGTTCCAATTCTTTTACTTTTTCTACATAGTAGTTAATAGTATGGATATCACTGGTCGCATAAGCAATACAACCTTGACAATGACCTTTATACTTTTTTATTGCTTTTATTGATGTTTCTAAATTTCTAAAATCATTTAGTGCGTCAAATGCTCTTATAATATCAATACCGTTTTCTATAGCTTTTTTTACAAACAGATCAACCATATCATCCGCATAATGTCTATATCCTACCAAGTTTTGACCTCTCAGTAACATTTGAAGCTTTGTTTTTTTGATTCTCTTTCTAATTTCTCTCAATCTTTCCCAGGGGTCTTCATTTAAAAATCTAATGCATGTATCAAATGTAGCTCCTCCCCATACCTCCATTGAATAAAAACCGGCATCATCCATTTTTTCTAATATTGGTAACATTTCACTAGTTTTTAATCTTGTAGCTATCAAAGATTGCGAACCGTCCCTTAAACTTGTTTCAGTTATTTTTACAGCAGCCATAATTTCCTCCTTACTCTCATTCGTTATATATATATTATAACACACTCTGTGGGATTTTATAATTTCTAAAATTTTGGATACAGTATTCTGTGTACAATGATTGTTTTGATATTAATATACATCATTTTTTATTTATTGTCAACTAAATTTTTATGTACATATAGTTCTTTTTTAGTACAATGAAGACTATTACAATTCAAAATATTGGAGTTTCCCTGCTTAAATAACATAAATTTTTTGAGTTTTTTGATATATATAAAAATACAATTTTCATTTTTATAGATGAAAACTGTATTTTTATGTTATATATTATTTTTTATTTATTAAAAAATTTTGCTACAAACTTTAATGATCTTGATAAATGTGTTTGATTTAGCTTCAATAAATTTTCAATATCTTTCTTTTTTATTTTTTCTACCATTTCTTTATGATCATTAAAAGCAGCTTCCTTTCTTTCGAAATCTTCAATTGATAATTTTCTGATTTTTTTCAAATGAATAGTTATATTTTGCACCATTTCTGATACTTTTTTTAATTTTGAAATCCTATACAGTTCTGAATTAAATTGAGAAAACAATTTAAAAACATTCTCAGTATTTTCATTAGCCATTTCTTGTTGGGTATCATATATTATTTTTTCAAGTTTCTTTATATCCGCACTTGTCGCATGTTTTACGACTTCTTCCAACATTATATTTTCTAGTGCTATTCTTATTTTGTATATTTCATAGAGTTCGCTGTCATGTACTTCTCTGACTATTACCCCTCCTGTTTTTTTATTTTCTACGAGTCCCTCCAATTCCAACATTCTAATAGCTTCTCTGATAGGAGTTCTGCTTATCTGGAATTTTTCAGAATATTCTATTTCTTTTATTCTTTCTCCCGGGCCTATAGTTCCATCAATTATCATCTTTTTCAACATCTCATAAGTCTTTTCTCTCATTGATTTGTTTTTTTCTATAACAAGTTTCTCTATACTCATATTTTCTCCTATATTAGAATGTGAAATTTATATTTTTAAATATATAACAAATTTTAAAATTGTTAATTAAAAAAAATATTAAAAATATGTCACTGTAATTATCTTTGCATATTTTTATCATACTGTCAAGCAAAAATTATGATGCAATATTCACAAAGCTAATATAACTTAATATTTGTAAGCCTTAAAAAATATATATTATTTAAATATTGTATATTTTAATTAAATAAATCATTTTTAAAATAATTAAAAACTGCTCATTATATAAAAAGAACAGTTTTTAGTCATTAGTTATTAATATTATATTTTTATCTTCCCCATGTATCAGGAGATTTATTCCATTCAGATGCGATTTTTGCTTCCGCTTCTGTGAGATATTTTTCTTCTTTAGCCGTCTCAATAAGAGTGGAAAAGTTAGAAATTGCTTCCCATTTTATTTGTTTATCCCCAAAATTTTTATATGCCTTTGAAAATTCGTAAGAAAAGATTGCTATGACTTCTACAGTTTTTGCACCGGCTTCGTAAGCAGCTTCTACTGCTTTTATTGAGCTTCCTCCAGTCGATACAAGATCTTCTATGATTATTACTTTTTTATCTTTTAGATTTGCTCCCTCTATTTGTTTTCCGACTCCATGGTCTTTCTTTTCAGCCCTAATATAACTCATAGGTTTTTTTACTTCCCATGCAATAAAAGCAGCCCAAGGGATTCCTGCTGTTGCAGTCCCTGCCAAGACATCATAATCTTTTGTAGATAATTTTTCTACAAATTCTCTCACAAATTCTGCTCTTTCTTCCGGATAAGCAATCATTTGCCTGTTATCGCAATATATTGGACTTTTTATTCCAGATACAAAGGTAAATGGTTCTGCTACATTTAATTTTACTGCTCCCGTTTTAAGTAGAGCCTTTGCTACATTTTTTTCTCTATTCATAATATCCCTCCTAAAAACTAATCAAAATAAGTTATTTCTTTACCATATTTTCCAAAAAATTCGCCCTTTGAATATACTATATTTCCTCTTAAAATAGTAGTCAAAACTCTGCCTCCACGATTAAAACTACTGTAAGGAGTCCAGCCGGATTTTGATACTATTTTATCATTTTTTATTGGAGAATTATCATTTATATCCACAATTACCAAATCTCCATGATTCCCTATTTTTATATCACCTTTGTTTTTTATTTTAAAAATTTCTGCCGGGTTTTTACACATAATTTCTATCAATTTTAACATCGTGATTTTTTTATTTTTTACTGCAGAAAGCATCATTTCGAGAGAATGTTCTACACTTGGGATACCAAAAGTGAGTTTAGTCATCTTTTCTTCCAATGTATGCGGGGCATGATCAGTTCCCAAAGAATTGATTAGTCCACTATTTATAGCATTCCACAGTGCATTATTATCTTTTTTCTCTTTTAATTCAGGTTTCATCCTTAGAAGCAATCTCGTATCATCTGTCTCCTCCATGTTTTCTCTATTTAAAAACAAATGATGAGGAGTAACTTCGCCGAATACTTTTAATCCTTTATTTTTAGCATTTTTTAACATTTCTAGTTCATCTTCTGTAGAGAGATGACATAGATATAGCGGAATATCCAATTTTTCAGACAAATTTATAGCTCTTTCTACCATTTCTCCTTCTGCATGAACCGCAACAATTTTAGAATTTTTAAAAATTCGCTCCAAAATTCCTATATCTTCGACCAACATATCCCCTGTAGAAACATTTAAAAATATCTTGGTAGAAGCGCATATTTGAGTTATTTTGCTTACCTCATCACTATTATCTGTTTTTTTCCCGCCAAAATGAAATCCATAATCTACATAGGCATTTTCTTTCATTTTATTCTTTTTTTCTATTAATAATTCATATGTTGTTGTATTGGGCACAGTATTTGGCATATCTATAAAAGTTGTGACACCACCTCTGGCACAAGCCTGGCTTCCTGTTGTAAAGTCCTCTTTATGAGTAAGTCCAGGGTCTCTCATATGAGTATGGACGTCGACAATACCAGGTAATACATAGTTTTCTTCTGCATCTACTATATCTGTTTCCGATATGTTTGCCAAATGAATATCCTTTTCTATTCTGGAAATAAATCCATTTTCTATTAAAATATCTTTTATTTCTTCAGTTCCGTTTTTATTAATGATTTTACATCTTTTTACTAACATAGCCCTCCTTCTTTTAATCCTTTTTCTTTTAATCCCTCTTCTATTTCCTTGGATATTCTGTCAGAAACAGCTACAGGGTCATCACTTTTAGTGATCGGTCTTCCTATTACCAGATAATCACAACCATTTAGCATAGCATCATGAGGGGTCATAATTCTCTCTTGGTCATCAGTTGAGTCCCCCTTTAATCTGATGCCCGGGCATACAGTCTTAAAGTTTTTACCACATGTAGATTTTATGATATTAGCCTCCCATGGAGAACAAACTACTCCTCCTAATCCGGCTTCTTTTGCCAATTTAGCAAAATTTAATGCGAGTTCCTCCAGAGTCCATTTAGTATTAAATGTTTCTACTACATCTTCTTTGGATAGGCTGGTCAATACTGTCACGCCTATTACGAGAGCATTGGGGTCGATTTCATATACATCCTCTGCTACTTTTTTCATCATTTTTTTCCCGCCACTTGCATGGACATTATACATAAAAACTTTTTGTTTTGCAGCAAATACAGATGCCATTGCAGTAGTATTGGGAATATCATGAAATTTTAAATCTAAAAAAATTATTTTTCCTTTTTCCTTTAAAAAATCTACGATTTGACCTTTAGAATTTAAAAACAATTCTAATCCCACCTTATAAAAACTAACGTGGTCGCCTACTTTCTCAACAAACCCTTTAGCTTTTTCCAATGTTGGAAAATCCAAAGCTACTATCATTCTCTCTTTTCCGTTTATCATTTATCATCTCACCTCATAAAAAATTTTTATAAATTAAATGTGGGCTGCCCCTACCAATTCTGTTATATTGTTTATATTATTTTCTATACAATATTTATTCAATCCTTCGATAATTTCCTTTGGTAAAGTAGGATTTTTGAATATCCCTGTACCTATGGATACGATCAATGCTCCTGCAAATATAAATTCCAAAGCATCCTCGACAGATGAGATTCCTCCCATTCCGACTATTGGAATTTTCACATTTTGATACACTTGATAGACCATCCTAAGGGCTACCGGCTTTATTGCAGGGCCTGAAAGTCCGCCGAAAATATTTCCCAATACAGGTCTTCTAGTATTTATATCTATTGCCATTCCCAGAAGCGTATTTATTATAGAAATTGCGTCTGCTCCGTTCCCTTCCACTATTTTGGCTATTTCTACTATATTTGTAACGTTAGGAGATAATTTAACTATAAGCGGTTTTTTAGTTGCTTCCCGTATTTTTTTAGTGATTATTCCTGCAACAACAGGATTCGCTCCAAAAGCCATTCCCCCATCCTTTACATTGGGACATGAAATATTTAAT
>JAITPM010000070.1 GCA_031289425.1 Fusobacteriaceae bacterium | reverse complement strand
AATTTCTTTACATTGTTACATTCTTTCAATTCTGTTACCAACAATGGAATCGTTATATATAAAACTTTATATCCTATTTTACATGCTTTTAATCCTAGGCCTATTGCTATGTGGGTTTTTCCTGTTCCTGGATTCCCTGTTAAAATTATATTCTTACCTTTCTTTATAAAATCTAGAGATATTATTTGTGGTAATTTCTCCTGCATCGGCTCTGGAAGATAATCCATTTCAATTTCTTCTATCGTTTTTCTATACGGAAACTGTGCACTTCTTATACGACACTCTATCATTTTTTTGTCCTTTTCTTCTATTTCATGCATTAGCAATTTATGTAAGTATTCTCCGGGCTCTTTTGTCTCATCTGATACTTCTTCAAAATGCTCTAAAATCCCCTTTAACTTTAGAATTTTACAATATTCTTTTATTTCTTCGATCATTTTAACTTTCATGATATCACCTCTTTTTTCATTTTCCCCGATTGAATTGCGGTTAAAATATCATATCTTGTAAGAGATTTCTTTGATTTTTCTGAGATCTTATCTATATATTCATGTGGTGGATGATTTCTTTCTTCTTCTTTTTTATCGCATACTACTCTTATTTTATCTGCATTCATATCTTTAGGAGATAAATTTTCCAGCACTTTTAGAGCTTCTATTACTGCATAAACACCTTTTTCTTTTATAATTTCTAAAACATCTAGAAAAATTTTAGGTTCTATAATAAGAGTTGTAAATATTTTTTATCATGGTGTCCACTTGGAGCAGTGCTGTGCTTCTTGATAGGGCACCTGATTTCATTTTAAGTGTTCTTAAATAATGATAAATATTTATTATCCAATCATGGTTCTTATAACTGCGAACATGCACTGCTATCATATTACCCCCGAGTTTAACAGTTAATCGAATAATAATCAAGAAAAAAATCCTCTAAAACAATGAAAAATAGCGAATTTTTTTCTTGACTTTAATTTTTCTTTATGATCTAATGTAATAGATATATCGGCTACGTTAGGAGGCATGTTTATGCATATTGATTGTGTTAAAAATAGTGGAAAACCATATCTTCGTATTGCCGAAAGTTATTCTATTAAAGTTAATGGTATAAGAAAAAATCGCAAGCGCACAATTTATAATATTGGTCCGCTTTCTCGTTTTGATGATGGAAAGCCAGATTTTTTATTGAGGTTGAGACAATCTTTCAAAAATGGAAACCCAATTATTGAATGCCTTAATAATTTTATAGGAAAAGATACAGTTTCTCGAAAAATTCTACTTGAATTTGATAAGGATGATCAAAATGTATGTTTTAGTACCCCTAAAAATATCGGCTATTTCATACTTGATAGTCTTTATGATTCTCTTGGTATTTATGATGTATTGAATCTTCAGAAATCAAGAAAAAATATAGGATATGATCTAAATGGTCTTACCAAATTACTCACGTTTGGACGTATACTTCATCCAAATTCAAAATATGCAACAAGGCAAGAAAGAGAGCATTATTTGTTTGATATTGTTTCTTCAGATAGTCAAATCGAGATTTATCGCACCCTTGATGTGCTTAATGAAAAATCTGAAACAATTCAAAAAAGAATGAATTTAAAAATTATAGATAAAATTGGTAGAAATACGGATATCTGCTTTTATGATGTTACGAATTATTGGTTTGACATAGATAATAATGATAAAGATAAATTAGATGAATATGGAAATATTGTTGAAGAAGGGATTCGTAAATTTGAGCCTTCCAAAGCACAAAATCATAAACCAATTGTACAAATGGGACTTTTTATAGATGATAATGGAATTCCTATTGCATACAAACTTTTTCCAGGCAATCATATTGATCAAACAACATTACGACCGACATTAAAGAAAACTATATATAAAATGAATTTTAATAAAGTAATAATTATAGCTGATGGCGGCCTAAATTCTGGAAAAAATCTTGCAAATATATTAAAAGAAGGTAATGGTTATATAGTATCCAAAAGCATAAGAAAAAGTGATAAGAATACTAAGGAATGGATTCTTGAAGAAGATGGATATGAATGGAATGAAAGCAAAACATTTAAGATAAAATCAATTATTCGAGAACGAACTATAAATGATGAAAATGGTGAAGAAGTATTGATCAAAGAAAAATTAGTTAGTTATCGGAGTAAAAAATATTATGACTATGAACTTCATCAAGCAAAGAAATTTATTAAATATCTTGAAACCGTTATTGCTAATCCATCTAAACTCAAAATCAATAAAAAGAAAATAGAAAAATTTATTGTGACTGATATCGTAGATAAAAACACAGGTGAAATATTAAAAGCAACACCAATATTATCCTTGAATATAAAAAAAATCAAAGAATATAAGGGTTTAATGGGATATTATACAATAATGACTTCAGAAATTGATAAGCCAAATTTAGAGATTATAGATAAATATCATGGATTATCAAGAATAGAGGATTCATTCCGCATTATAAAAAGTAACCTTGAAGGCAGACCAGTCTATGTTCGCACAGAGGAACATATAAATGCACATTTCTTGATTTGCTTTATTGCACTTACAATGATTAGAATTATTCAGCATAAAGTATTACTAAATAAAAAAATGAATAAAAGCAAGCATTGGGAATCAGGAATTACAGGAGAAAAAATTAAAGAAGCTCTTGGTGGTTTTATGGCAGATCCCCTATCAAAGGGCTACTATCGCCTAACAAAACCTACAGAAGATCTGGAAATGATTATGAAAACGTTTGGAGTTTCT
>JAITPM010000049.1 GCA_031289425.1 Fusobacteriaceae bacterium | reverse complement strand
TAGCATTTTTTTGTAATTCATTTTTATAATCATTGATATTATTTGCTTCTAAATATTCCAATATGCAAGCTCCTATTGCTGCTGTCATTTTGGAATGATCAAATATAGATATGTCAGCTATTTCCTCTTTATTAGTAGATGATGGAACGAACGTAGATGTAGCTTCAAATACTTCCAAAATAGAATTTATACTTTCTTTAGATATGTTCACACCATTTAGAGCATTTTTTATTTTTAATTTTATATTTTTGTAAAGTTCTCTATCTATAGCGCCTTTTCCATCTTTTGGATAATTTACATCTTCTTTTTCAAAGGTCTTTCCATCATAAGTTTTCTTCTCGTTATTGCTATTCAAAATATTAAAAACTGATTGTAATTCTAGACCGACATCAAATCCTCTTTCATCGTCACCCTCGTTTTTTCTCCTGTCAGTCCCAGCCGAAATATTATCTGCAATATATGTAACATAAGCCAGAGAATTTTCTTCTAATGTAGCATTAGACAACATATCACTATGATGGTAAAATATTTGATCTATTATTTCTTTATCGTTTAAGCTTGATATATTTTTTTCTATGAATTCTTTCCCTGCATAACTATGATTTTTTTTACTTCTTTCATCTCTATAGACTATTTTCCCTATATCATGCAGTAATCCACCGATTGTTACTTTTACTTTTCTGTCATTCAACTTTCTCACCTCATTTTAATATTTTATTCGAATATTTTATATTACCCATACCAATGGCAGTTTTTATACCTATTCCAGAAAATTCACCGAATTTAAATAGAAGATGTGATAAATTCACTAATTCTTTAGGTCCATTGATTTTTATTTGTATATATCCTGTAAAAGATGGTATTTTTACTCCTTCTAAATAAAAAAATGTGCTTCTTAAATTGTATTTATAAATCTTAGTATACGATTTTAGATGTTCTAATGTCTCCTCACTATCCATGGAATTTTCTTCAGAAAAAGTATTAAATTTATTCATAAGGCTCTGATAAATCAATCTAATATCAGGATAGAAAATATATTCCCCATCGCTTTTAAAGGCAGTAGGTGTGGTGAAATTTATCTGAAACATTCTACTATTCTCAGAAAAATATGTAGTTTCTACCAATGAATCATACGTTATCTCAATTCTTTCCATATTTTCAACTATCAATTTTTTATCTTTGTCTCGCAAGTAAAATTTTTTTATTTTATGATTATAAAAAATATTTAGTATTTTTTCATTAGCTTCCTTATTGAGCGCATTTATAATCCAAACAAATGCATCTTTATCTCTTTCTATATGCTGTGTATACGGCTTTAATCCAGAATCATGCAATATATTGGCATAGTTTTCGTCTATATTTTCCATTATGATACCATGAAATAATGAGCCATAATTGATTGAAAATGGTAAATCATTTTCTGGTTTTAGTCTAATAATTAAGCTTGACAACATTTTTCCATCCTTTCCAACTAATATGAGTCAATTTTAGTAAATTTTATTCCCTACCATTTAATTTTATTCTATATTGATTAATTTGTCAATATTTCTTAAATATTTTTAATTTTTATAAATTCATGATATTTGATAAAATAATTTAATAGTATTTTTCACAATTTTATAATATAATATCGTTATAATATTTTGTATAATATCATTGTGGAGGTTGTTTATGAAAAAAATATTGTTCTCTCCAGTTGGAACGACAGATCCCATTGCTAATTGTTACGACGGTCCACTGCTACATATCTGTAGATTTTATAAACCAGATATCGTCTATTTATTTTTATCAAAAGAAATATCAGAGTTTAATAAAAAGGACAATAGATATGTATATTGCTTAGAAAAATTGATGGAAAAAACTAATCATTCTTTCAATATAAAACTTATTCAAAGAAATGAATTGATCAATGTTCATGAGTTTAATTATTTTTATGAAGAATTTTCAACATTATTGCATAATATTAAAAATGAAAATCTGGATAGTCAAATTTTGCTAAATGTATCTTCAGGCACGCCTGCAATGCAGAGTGCACTTTATTCTTTGGCTGTATTGGGAGAATTCAAACTAGTTGCCATACAAGTTGCTACACCAGAAAATAAGCATAACCCTCGAAGAGATAAAATTGAAGATTATGATGCAGAATTATATTGGGAAACTAACCTTGATAATTTAGAAAATAGTGTAAATAGATGCAAAGAATTGGTAGAACATGCTGCGTTAGCCAAATTTACAGAAAAAATAATTATAAAATATATAGATTCATACGATTATGTAGCTGCCAATGTCGCGGCAGAATCAATAAGAGATTTTTTAGATAAAAATGTTTTATCTCTTTTAAAAATAAGTAGGAAAAGGATTCAATTGGATACTTCTGATGTCGAGAAACTCACAAAATCCCTTAATTATGATATTCTACCAGTAAAATCTAATGATAAAATAAAAATTTTTGAATATCTTTTATGGATGCAAATGAAATTTAAAAGAAAAGATTATAGTGATTTTATAAAAGGATTAACTCCAATATTTTTTGAAATCCTTAAATATTTTATAAAAACAAAATGCCAATTACGTATAGATGACTATTTGGATTCTGAATTTAAATGGAATAAATCTAAATTAACCCAAAATAAAATTTTATATGATTCTTTAAATAGGGAATTTGGCAATAATTTTAAGTTTGGTTTAGTTTATGCCACTCATTTTGTAAAGATTATCAAAAACGATTTATATAACAAAGATTTTAATTTTAAAGATTTAGCAATAGAATTCGAAAAAATAATAGAAAAAATAAGAAATCCAGTTGCACATAATATATTACCTGTTACAGAAGATTGGATTAAATCTAAGTCTGGATACACAATGGACGAAATATGGAGTAAACTAAAAAAATTATCCATTGCTGCTGGGTTACCATCAGATAATAATTGTTGGAATTCTTACGATACAATAAATGAAAAAATAAAATCATTATTACAAATATAGAAAAATAATAAAAAAAACCATTGCAAAACAACAACCTCATCATTTTACAACAGTTATTTTTATATTTCCATAAATTTTTTTACCCTAATAAAAAACCACAACAGGGATTCCAACATTTATTGCCCCGTACATTACGGCAGCTTTTTTAGGTGGTAGATTTATACATCCATGGGATCCGGCATTCACATAGATTTTACCGCCGAATCTACTTCTCCAATTCGCATCATGCAGCCCTACTCCACCATTAAAAGGCATCCAATATGATACAGGTGCCTCATATTCATATGTACCATCTGGTTGTTTTTTACCTCGTAATACACGATTTGGCTCTTTATAATATAATGTAAAAACTCCTCCGGGAGTAGCTCTTTTTTTTGTCATAGTCCCGCTTACACAAGGGGTATCCATAAACAATACTCCATTTATATAATAATATACATGTTGATTAGACAAATCTATCTCGACATAGGTGTCCCCAATACCACCATTTTTATCAAATTCTCTAGTATAGTAGATCGGTTCTCTGGACGCATTTATTTGATTAAAAATCTCTCCAATAAGCATGATTTTTTCATGTTTTTGGTCTATTCTCCAACCATATGATCCGCCTTTTACTTTTATATCTCCTCTCAAAGTAGAGGTAAATATTCTCTCTTTCCCTGCTGTATTTACTTCTTTTGCCAAGGAAGATACGTATTCATCTACATATCCGGATATTTCTAATTCTGATAAATAGCGATTTCCATCATTATCTATGCTTATCCATTCTTTTATAGTGCTCCCTTCCAAAATTTTCTGATTGCCATCAGGCAACAGATATGTTATTTTGATTTCAGGTATTTTATCTAAAGTTTCAGGATCTGTTATCAATAGAAAATTCTCAATAGTTACAATTTTTTCTCTCGGTTGTTCAGTTTTTTTTACTTTAGGTTTTTCCTTTGCAGTTTTTGCAGGTACAGCTGATTTTGTTAAAGTCGTATTATTAGATGAATTTATACTTTGATTAGTAGCTGCAGAGTAAGAAATATTGAATAATAACAGAAAAACCATAAAAAACATAGTATAACTATGTCCTTTATTTTTAAAATTTTCAAATTCGATTCTCAAAAGACTCTCCCCCATAAGACATATTAATACTCAACTTTTTTTGTCGATATTTTAATAAAAAACAACAACTGGTGTATCTTTTTCTATTACTTTATATATTTCTTCAGCTTTTTTAGGTGGTAGATTTATACATCCATGAGACCCGGCATTTACATAGATTTTACCCCCGAATCTACTTCTCCAATTGGCATCATGCAATCCTATTCCACCATTAAACGGCATCCAATACTTTACAGGAGATTCATATTCATATGTCCCGTCTTCTTTTTTTCTACCTCGAAGCACACGATTTCTTTCTTTATGATATAATGTATAGATTCCGCCAGGAGTCTTTCTTCCTAGACTTATTGCGCCACTTACACAAGGAGCATCTAAAAATAACTCACCATTTACATAATAATACACTCTTTGATTAGTCAAATCTACTTCTACGTATGTATTCCCTATTCCGGAATTCTCCTTTGTAAGCTCTCTAGAAGAGTAAGATGGTTCCCTGTAAATACTTTTTGTAATCAAAATATCCTTTTTAAGTTGTTCAATTTCAGCTTTTTGATTTATTTTCCAACCATATGAACCACCGTTTATTATTATTTCTCCCTGAAGTGTGGAATTAAATGTTCTGCCTAGACCTTTTGTATCTATTTCGCCGGCCAATTCAAAGACATATATTTTTATATAAGACAATAATTCTTTCTCCGAAAAATAATATTTTCCTTCATCATTTTTCTTAATCCACTCTTTTATAGTGCTCCAACTCAATATTTTATTTTTTCCATTAGGTAATTCATATACAATTTTTAGCACCATCCAATCATATATATTATTTATTTCAATCAATGGTGATACTTTTTCTTTAGCTATTATTTTTTTATCAGTGTTTTTTTTATTTTCAACAACAGGTTTACTTGTTTTTGCTGATGCTAAAGTCGATTTTTCAATTTTTTCTATTCTTTCATTCAGAATCACTTTATTTTCTATTTTAATATTCTCTTCTTTTACATTTTTTTCTTTTGTATTATCTTTTTTAGCAATCTCTTTTCCAGTTTCAATTTTTTTATCTTCACTTGCTTTTGAGATTATAGATGGCCGTTGTTCTGTTTTTTTGACCTTTTCAGTTTTGTCAATTGAACTTTCTTTTTTTCCTGATGTGTTTTTAGCTTTTTTACTTTCCAATGATTCTATTAAATTTCTAAAAATTTGGCTATCAGATATTTTTTTATTCGCTTCTGCTGATTTTGTATACGAAATATTAAACAATAATGTAAAAATGATTAAAAATAATAAAAATCCCCGTAATTTATATCGTAAATTTCTTAATACAATTTCCAAAATATTTCCCTCCATAAATATTTCAATATATTAATAAATTTTGTTAATTTGATTAGTTTTGATATTGTCTCTTTTTGAAGCTGTATTTTTGTAAAAATATTAACTTATTGATTTTATAATACCATAAAAATTACAAAAAGTCTACATTCACTTTAAAAAAAAACCTATTTCTTATTAAATTTTTTTAATATTTATTTTCATACAAAAATCTATAATACAAAATCATTTGTTCTATCGTATTTCTATTAACAAATTTTATAATTTATTTTTCATGTTTGTGGTAAAAATTATTAAAATATGGATAATTTGATTATTTTAAATTTTATTGATTATATATTCTTGAACCCAACTTTGCATTTGTTCCCTATTTAAAAGAAAAATATCCCTGTTCTTGTTTTTATGAAAAACCAGTACAGGAATACTGATGGAACTAGCTTAAAATTTTTCATCGCCTTAGAAATTTTTTGAACAACACTAACTCTATCAGCAGTTTTTTTCATTTTTATCGCCTCTAGTTTCTTCTTTATAGCCTTATTATACATTACATTTGGGGAATTATCAATAAAAACTTTATACCTTGAAGATTATTAATAAAAGCTTTTATTTTTTAAAATAGAAATAAATAATAAAGTTTTATTTAAGTTTTGAAATTTACGAGATTAGTATCTTATATTAAATTCCACTTCTCATTTATTGAAATGGAATTTAATATTTTATTTAACCCTGACCATTTATCTAGCATAAAACAATTGCTTATAATTTAAATTCGTGATAAAATGTGAAAAAGATAAAATGGGTAGGGAGGCAAACGATGTCAAAACCTAAATTAATACCGGTTTTGGGTAAAAATTTTTCTGCTTGGGAATATGAAGAACAAACTAAAATAAAACACAAGGTATTACTAGAATATTATAAAGTATATGCTACCAAACTAGGAAATAACAATAATGTCTTATTTTTTGACTGTCATGGTGGTTGCGGGGCGTATTTAGATAAAGACAATTTATATTATGGATCTTCAATTATTTTGTCCGAATCTGCAGAACAAATTTTTAGAGATAGAAAAACGACATATGGTTCCTATGTTTGTGAAAAAGATAAAGAAAATTTTAATAACTTAGAAAAAGTAATAACAAGCACAACTTTTGATAAAAAAATAAAAAGATATAATAATGATTTTAATGATATTATCATTGACCCTGATATAAAAAATTACTTTACTAAATATCCAACATTGTTTTTCATAGACCCGTTTGGATATTTTGATATGCCTATGCAAAATTTTAAAGAATTAATGGCTCCTTTCGGAAACGAATTGGTGATTAATTTTATGTTTGATTTCCTAAATAGAGGTATAAGCGTTTTAAATGTGGATGAAAACCAACTCACCAATTTTTTTGGAAGCAATGAATGGAAAAAAGCAAGAGATCTAAATGGAAAAGAGAGAGAATTATTTTTAATCACATTGTATAAACAAAAATTAAAAGAACATACAGGGGCAAAATATGTATTTGCATACAGACTTTGTTATCCAGACCGTTCTCGAACATACTATTATTTAATTCATGCAACAAATCATATCGCTGGAATAACTTTAATGAAGAGCTGTTTTTCATTTATTAATAATGGACATGTTGAGTATCTTGGAAAACGTAATAACAAATATAGCCTTTTTGATATTGAAGGCTATCAAAATTCAGCATTAGCAATAGAATTGAAATCAGAATTTACTGGATATCATATGACCTTTGACCAATTGTGGGATAAAATAGTGGAAGATACTGGTTATTTAGAGAAAGACTTACGAAAAACACTGAGAAAAATGGAAAAAAAAGATGAAATCAGAATAGAAAGAGTAGAAAGCAAACAAACCGGAATAAGAGGAAAAGATATTATCAATTTTTGAAATAGGTAATATTATTAATTTGATGCTTTAGTAAATACAACTATTTCATTCTTTAGGAGGAATCATGAAAAAAACAAAAATCGAATGGACGGATAGCACTTGGAACCCAATTACCGGATGTACAAAAATTTCTGAAGGATGCAAAAATTGTTATGCCGAACTTATGACCAAAAGGCTTGTGGCTATGGGGCAAGATAAATATAAGAATGGATTTAAGGTCACAACACATGAGGATACTTTAAATATTCCTTTGCAATGGAAAAAGTCTCATAAAATCTTTGTATGTTCAATGAGTGACCTTTTTCATGAAGATGTTCCCTTTTCATTTATAGATAAAATAATGAATACTATAATATTGACTCCACAACATCAATATCAATTGCTAACAAAAAGAGCTGAAAACATGGAAAAGTATTTTCGTAACAAAACAGTTCCGACTAATATCTGGCTTGGTGTTACTGTGGAATCACAAGAAGTAAAAAATAGAATTTTTTTTCTAAATAAAATAAATACCACAATACGATTTTTATCATGTGAACCTTTATTAGAAGACTTAGGCGAACTGGATTTACGTTATATTGATTGGGTTATAGTTGGTGGTGAAAGTGGGAATAAGGCACGACCTATGAGACAAGAGTGGGTTGTAGCTATCGAAAAACATGCAAAGTCAAATGGTGTTGCATTCTTCTTTAAACAGTGGGGAACTTGGGGAAGTGACGGAAAGAAAAGAAATAAACATGCTAATGGTAAATTGCTAAATGGTCAGATACGACAAGAATTACCATTTACCCCCTATAAATAGGAATATTATAATTATACTTTCTATTTTCAAAAAAATAGTCTATAATATAACAATATTTAAAATATTCGAGGTGAAAGTGCATGTTTAAAATTACTAATAAAAAATGGTTGACATCAAATATTTGCTATATGGATATTGATGCCAAAGATTTATCTATTGCTTCAAAACCGGGGCAATTCCTTATCCTTAAAATAGATGAAAAAGGCGAAAGAATTCCACTCACAATTTGTGACTACGACAAAGAAAAAGGAACGGTATCCATAGTTTTCCAAATAGTAGGCGATAGTAGCCAAAAAATGAGTGAATATGAAGTAGGAGAATATTTTCAAGATGTTGTTGGACCTCTGGGAAGAGAATCTGAGTTTTTACATATCCCTATTGACCAATTGAAACCTAAGAAAATACTTTTTATAGCCGGAGGCGTTGGTACAGCTCCCGTGTATCCTCAAGTAAAATGGTGCAAGGAAAACGGCCTGGATGTTGACGTAATAATAGGGACAAAGAACAAAGATACTCTCATATTATCCGATGAAATGAAAAAAGTAGCTAAAAATTTATATATATGTACCGATGATGGTTCATTTGCTACAAAAGGATTGGTTACTGATGTTTTAAAAGATTTAATATCAAATAAAGGTAAACAATACGACCATGTCGTAGCTATTGGCCCCATGGTAATGATGAAATTTGCAACTATTACTTGCAAAGAATTGGGTCTACCTATAACAGTGAGTCTCAATCCACTGATGGTAGATGGTACCGGAATGTGTGGAGCATGTAGAGTCACAATTGGTAATAAAGTAAAATTTGCCTGTGTAGATGGTCCTGAATTTGATGGTTATTCTGTCAATTTCGATGAGGCCATGAAAAGACAAAATATGTATAAAACTACTGAAGGCAGAAATATATTAGCAATTGAAGATGGTCATTTTAGCCATGCATCAGATTGCCCAATTCACCCATCAATAGAAGTACCCAAAAATAAACGTGTTCCCGTGAGAGAACAAGATCCTGATGTTAGAAATAAAAATTTTGAAGAAGTATCCTTTGGATATAATTTGGCTGAAGCTCAAAAAGAAGCTTCCAGATGTCTCAACTGTAAAAAACCATTATGTGTAAATGGATGCCCTGTATCTATAAATATCCCGGCTTTTATACAAGAACTTAAAGCCGGAAACATAGATGAATCTGGAAAAATTCTTCTTACATATTCTAATTTACCTGCGATATGTTCTCGTGTCTGCCCTCAGGAGACACAATGTGAAGAAAAATGTATTCTTAGTATTAAAGGTGAACCTGTATCTATAGGTAAACTCGAAAGATTTGTGGGAGATTACATATTGGAGCACGGATTTGAAGCTCCATCAATTACCAAAAAAAATAAAAAAATAGCTGTAGTAGGAAGTGGTCCTGCCGGCCTTACAGCTGCGGGAGATTTGGCAAAATTAGGCTATGATGTGGTGGTTTATGAGGGATTGCATAAATTAGGCGGAGTTCTCAGTTATGGAATCCCGGAATTCCGACTTCCTAAAAATAGGATAGTCGATAAAGAAATAGACAATTTGAAAAAATTGGGAGTATCTTTTGTCACTAACTCAGTTATTGGTAAAACTATAACTATTGATGATTTATTTGATAATAAAGGATTTGAAGCTATATTTATAGGTAGCGGAGCCGGCCTTCCAAAATTTATGAATATTCCAGGAGAAAATTTGAACGGTGTTATCTCGGCCAACGAATTTTTAACAAGAGTCAATCTCATGAAAGCAAATGAGGATGCCTATAATACCCCTATAAAAATCGGTAAAAATGTCGCTGTCGTTGGTGGTGGGAACGTCGCAATGGATGCCGCACGTACTGCCAAGAGATTAGGCGCCGATACATATGTCCTATATAGACGTGGAGAGGAAGAACTTCCTGCCAGGATAGAAGAAATAATCCATGCCAAAGAGGAAGGAATAAAATTTATGTTTCTAGTATCTCCACTTGAATTTATCGGCGATGACAAAAATTGGTTAAAGGAAGTAAAACTAATAAGAATGGAACTAGGGGAACCTGACGAAAGTGGTAGAGCAAAGTTTTCTCCATTGGTAGGCAGTGATTTCATCCTTCCTATAGATACCGTCGTTATGTCTCTGGGGACTTCACCAAATCCGCTCATTGCTTCTAATACAAAAAACCTTAATACAAACAAATGGAATTGCATATAAGCAGATGG
>JAITPM010000112.1 GCA_031289425.1 Fusobacteriaceae bacterium | reverse complement strand
AGGAGGTTATAAATGAGCAATAACGAAATAATAAAAAAAGAAGAAAAACCACAAATCCAGTTTATAACAATACCACTTGAATTAACAGTTTATACTGTTAAAGAAGCGGCTCAATTGCTAAAATGTTCACAAAATAGGATATATGAATTGGTTAGTATTGGTGAAATAAAGGCTTTAAACATAGGAAAAAAGGTAATTAGAGCAGCGGAAATAAAGAGATTTTTAGATAGACAAGAAGCAAACTAAAATAATAAAGGGAGGAAAAAGAATGAAAAAGCAATTTACAGAAATGGAACAAAAGATTCTAGATACCTGGGCGATATTAGAAAGGGACCATAGTGCGATTGCGAAATTAGCAACTATACAGAGAATTTTAATAGATTTTAATAGTGAGTTAGAGCGAGGAATGATGACTCTACAGACTGTAATCAGTGTGTCAGAGAATCCGGCGATAGCTGAAAGAATTAAAAGATCAACTAGGGCAACAATAAAAAATTTAGAGAAACACATTGAGACTTTAAGGAATATTGATGCCGATATTATTGGCGTAGAGGGAAAAGAAACTATGGAATAGACAGGGATTTTAAGGCTGTTGCTCATTTTTGAGCAACAGCAAAGATTAGAAAAAATACCTGATTGTAGAGAATTAACAATTGTTTTATCAGAAAGCTATAAAGAACAAAATTCGGAATATATGATTGAAAGGAGAGAATAATGAATATGAACTTTAATACTTTGAGAACGATTGCTGCTGCTACGTGCGTCTGGGCATTTTTAGTTGAAAATGTAATAGATAATAAATATTTGATAGTTATAAAATCAATCTGTTTTTTCGGCATAGCTATATCTATGTTATGGAGTCTACTTGAATAATGAAAAAATCCAAGCACCAATACTTATCAACGTAGCATATGTGGTAAGTAAAGCAATCGCTGGATTTTGATGTATATGTAAAGCTTTATCAATAAAAAGCTTTGTTTTTTCTGGAGCTGATAGAAGTATGTGAGAAAGAATAGCTCTAAAAGCCATTATATTTAATTTTTTTTCTTCTGTAGTACCTTCTGAAGCAATTATTTTATTTTCAACATCTTGAGCACCAGGTACACTTGTAACAACATCAATTATATCATCAGGAATTTCTTTGTAAATTATTTGTACATCATCACTTGTGATAGATTGGTTATCAACTCCATTATAAATATGACTATATGCATCATTCAAATATTTACGTAACAATTCGTATTTATTAGAATTCATTAATTTAAGTTGTGATTGAAATTCCAAGGCAATATTTTGTGATTTTTTGATCCTTGTGATGTCTATAGATTTTGAAAGAACAGCAATTTCTTTCCACGTACCGTATAATTTTTGCCAATCAAGATTAAGACTAGAAACGTATTTATGAGCTTTTATAGCCTCATTCAAAGATATTGAATTGTATTTTTGAAACTGTTGATAGTGTTTTTTAGCAACTTCTATGTCAGGTCCTAGTTTTTTTACTAGTTCACATGCACGTTTAATTTCTTCAAAATCTTTAATATATTTTTTATACATAAAAACCATCCTAATATTAAAATTTTTTTATTTTAAAAGAGCTCAGTGATAAAATTTTCTCCATTTGAGTAGTTTTAATAATAAATTTTGTTTTAAACGGGTTAATGAGAGAATCCCTCAAATCATAAATAAGTTTGATTTTGAGTATCTGATTAGGCGTAAGTATAATTTCTTTAAATTTGCATATATTGTAACAAAGACAGCCAGTACATTTTTATTTAAATGATACCATTTTTGGAAGAAATAATCAATTTTATTGAAATATACTTTAAAAAAATTATTGGTTTATTGGAATTAACTTGGATTTTTAAGGAGGAATGAAAATGAATAAATATCCAGACCACGTAATAAGATGCTGTGAGATTTCTATGCCAATTTCATGTGTTGCGATGCTATATAACATATCTACTATTAAGCTCAACAAGCTTTTAATAGATTTAAAGGTGCAACTAAAAAAAGACGGATGGTAGAAAAAAAACAGATTTTTATATTTTATGGACACTGAAGGGCCGACAGTTTTTATTTGATTTATTGAAAGAAAAAGGGTTCAAACAACGTAGTTAAAGAAGCTGCTTCTATCTAAAAATGTGGCATTAATCGCATGTACACACTTATTAATATAGGAAAATGAAAAAAAGACAAACAATTAGTTAACTTAATGGTTAAATATTGATAAAGATAAAATTAATTAAGTATTTATCCGGAACATTTTTTATAAAAACCAAGTTAAAAATTTTTACAAGATAAGCAAAGATATTTTTATGCATGTAATTTTTTGTTGGAGGATTTTATGAAAATAAATTTAAAAAGCAATCCATTTTCAAAAGCGAAAATGAGCACAAAAGAAAAAATAAAATATTATAAAAATTTATTAATAGAAATTTTAATTAAAATATTTGAGAGGTGAAGAAAAATGAGTTCCTTAAAAAATGAAGCATTAAAAAAAGCAATAGAGGCACTTATAGAAGATAAAGAAATGGCAAAAAAAGCGAGTAAAATTCTATATAATGAATTTTATCAAGATAAGTATAATATTGGTTTCTATGTCCGAGTGCAAAGAGGACGAGAAAAATTTACATTATACGTTTCTGACCTAGAAGTATATTTTACGGTTACCGGCGTGGATTCACTACTCAAAATATAAAAATTCTTGCAGTTTTGCAAAAACCTAAAAAACTTAATAAGCGAGGGATTAAATGTCAAAAAAATATTACTGGATAAAATTAAAAACGGATTTTTTTGATTTAAATGAAATAGACTTCCTTCTATCTCAAAAAAAGGGTTGTGAATATATAGTGCTTTATCAGATGTTATGTTTAAAGTCTGCCAATAATGATGGCAGACTTTCGCAACAAGTTGGTGAAGTAATAATAGCTTATGATATTGACAAAATAGTAAGAGATACGAAATATTTTGATAGAGACACAGTAACTGTTGCATTGGATTGGTTCAAAAAATTAGGATTAATTTATACTGATACAGGTCGTTACTTACAAATAACAAACTTTGAAGATCTGGTCGGGCATGAGACAAAATGGGCTGAGAAAAAAAGAAAGCAAAGGGTCAAAGAAAAAGAGGACAATGTCCTTCTTCTGTCTTCAAATATGTCCTTCATAAAAGAGGACAATGTCCGACAAGAGATAGATATAGAGATAGATAAAGATAAAGAGATAGATATAAATAATAGCGCATTAAAAAATGAGTTAAGATTATTGATCGGAGATAAAAATATAAAAATTGAGGAAATAATCAAGTTAAATAAGCCTCTGAAAAGAATTAAGGAAGTATTTGACTACTGCCAAGTAAATAATAAGGGCGAAGGATATATTATAGCAGCATTAAAAAATGACTATAAACTTGTTTCCAAAATCAAAACGGAAGAACAACAACAACCCTACAGCAAAGAAATGCTTAGACTAATAGAAGGTGACTAAATGAATTGTAAATATTGCGGGAAAGCATACATAAAAAATACTTTTACTCTTGAATGTATACCCTAATTTTTAATATATAAAATAAAAGAAATTCCAGATTGTAAATTTTACATAGAAAAAAAGCAAGAAGAATTAATCGCCGCTGAAAAAGAGAAACAAAAAGCAACAATTATTGAGAGAGTAAATAAATATAAAAAACTATCAATGATAGGTCCTAAATTTAAAAATAGTACATTTGAAAAGGCAAACATGGAGGAAATTCACATGAAAATTGCTAAAAGGTATGCAGATAATTTCACAAAAAATAATATAAGCAAAGGGCTATTACTTTATGGTCCTTCAGGAGTAGGCAAGACCTATGCTACTTGCTGCATAGCAAATAGTTTAATGCAGCAACAAAAAGCTGTGTTAGTGCTAAATCTAGGATTATACATAGGTGAACTAAAGGTCAATTGGGATCAAGCAGAACAGGCATTGCTAAAAGCAGTAGAAAATTGTGATTTACTAATAATTGATGATTTTGGAGCAGAACAAAGTCTAGATATAAATAAAAGCAATTGGAGAAGTGAAAAAATATACAATCTAATTGATTGCTGTTATAGAAATGAAAAACCTCTGATATTATCTACAAATTTAAATTACAGTAAGGAAAATACAAAATGTCAAATATCCAACTCTTTTCCTGATAGAATTAAGAGTAGAATACTTGATATGTGTTTTCCAGTTAGTGTAATTGGCAAAAACAAAAGAGGATTGGAAGAATTTGAATTTATGGAATTATTAAAATAAAGAAAAAATAAGTAAATTTTTGAAAAAAGAAATGAAGGAGAAATATGAGTAAAATTGAATGGACACAACGAACATGGAATCCAATAACAGGCTGCACCCCTTGCAGCATCGGATGTCAAAATTGTTATGCAAAAAGAATGTCTCATCGCCTTAATGGTATGCGAATGGAAAAATATAAAGAAGATTTCAAAATTAAAATTCATGAAAAAGAACTAACAAAAGGGAAATTTCAGAATAAAGGTAAAATGATCTTTGTCGGCAGTATGAGTGATATTTTTCATCCAGAAATACCAATAGAAATTATTGAAAAAATATTTTCAATAATGGAATTTCAAAGTAACAACATTTACCAAGTTCTTACTAAAAGACCAGAAAGATTCAAAGAAATAAAATACTGGCCGCCCAATGTTTGGGCTGGTGTCACTATAGAACACAGGGATTATATATTTAGAGCGGAACTTCTAAAAGAAACAAAAGCAAAGATTAAATTTATAAGTGCTGAACCTCTTTTGTCGGGGCTAGAATTATTGGATATAAAAAGTCTAGATTGGGTGATAGCTGGCGGTGAGACAGGACCAGGAGCTAGACTTAACAAAGTGGGTTGGTTCGACAATCTCAAAGCAAAAGTTCATGCAGAAAAAAAACCTTTTTTCTTTAAAGGTTATGGTGGATTTCCAAAAAAGGCTATATTGCCTGATGATACTTGTCAGGAGTTCCCTAATGGGGTTTTACTGACGAAAAATTATATAAAAAAAATTTAGGAGCGATAAATATGAAATCACCGCTAAGATATCCAGGCGGAAAGGCAAAGTTCTATCCCATACTATTAGATGTATTTGAAAAAAATAAAATAAAAAATCCACTTTTCATTGAACCTTTTGCTGGTGGAGCTGGATTAGGGCTAAAATTACT
>JAITPM010000086.1 GCA_031289425.1 Fusobacteriaceae bacterium | reverse complement strand
AACAAGATATGAAGTAGAAAGTAAATTCAAATACCTGAAAACGATTTATAATAAATATATAGAGTATCTAAGAAATGAAATAGAAAACAGGAAAAATAATTACCAAATCAGGAATTTTATAAAAATAACAGAAAACTATAATCAGAAAATGATCGACAAAGAAATTGAGATAAATAAACTTTTAACGTTAAATTTTAATAACAAAAAAAATATTTTAGATATAAAAATGACTAAACTAAATGCTTTGAATCCTTTAAATATATTAAACCGAGGATACAGCATAGTTATGAGCAAAGGAAAGATAATAAAAAGCACCAAGAATCTTAATATAAATGATGAAATAGATATAACAACTGCCGATGGAAAAATAGAAGGAACCATAAAAAAGCTTACATAAGAATTTTTTATTTGAAATATATGAAAAAATATATTATAATGCTATAATGAGTATGAGTAATAAAATAATTTTTGTTGTGTAAAAATAAAATTAAAGGTATTTTGAATATTGAGGGATAAAATTATGAAAAAAATAAAAATAATACTATTCTTGTTAATTTCTATGTATGCCTATGGAACTAATAAAGAAAAAGAGGTTAAACAAATAGTCGAATTTAGAAATCCTGCCTTGATAGATATTGATTCAAGTGGAAAAAAACCTGGTTTTAATGCAGAACTTGAAAAATATTTAAATGAAATGGGAAGGGACACTAAGTTTATATTTGTGTTGGGCAATGAATATTTTCTACTTGGGAAATATGAAAAAGCTTTTAAGGTATTTTCAAAAGGAACTTCATATTTACCAAACTTATTCGGAGCTGCGACAACGGCCAGACTTATGGGGAATTATCAGGTAGCAGTTGAATATTATGATAGAATGATAGATGGAAACTCCGGAATGGACGAGGCTTTTTTGGGTCGTGGATTGGCACATAGAGGATTAAAAAATTATGGACTTGCTGTAAGTGATTTGACCAGATATCTTGGAATTAAGAGAGATGAGAGGGCGTATCTAGGTATTGGAGGTATATTGATAGAAACAGAGGATTATGAGGGTGCTTTAAATATACTACAAAGAGGGAGAGCGGCATTTCCATCATCAAGGGAAATAAGTAACATGCTTTCAAAGGTCGCTGCAAAAATGAATTAGAGTTAAATGCTATATTATTAATTAATAAATTGATGTATGGTCTAAATATATATGTAGGGGGTACGTGTGAATTGGTATAAAATTAGGGTATTAGGAATAAGAGACTTTGTTATAAGAAATTTAATGAAAAACATGAAAAACTTTTCTGATGTCTTTAAACTTGACGATATTCATCTGAGAAAATATTTTAAATTTGAAGATTGGGAAATTGAAAAAATACACAAAATCGATGAAGAAGAATTTAATAATGAATTTGAAAAAAATATTGAATTACTTATTAAAAACAAGGTGAAGGTGATAAATCTTACTGACGAAGATTATCCAGAGGACTTAAAGAATATAAGTCAACCACCTGTGTTTTTATATTACAGAGGAAATATTAAACTTTTAAAGAAGAGGAAAATAGCAGTTGTTGGAACAAGAAAGGCTACAGCATACGGAGAAATGGCGTGTGAAAGAATAGTAGATGGACTGATAGATGCGGGTATTGTAACCGTTAGCGGATTGGCGCTTGGGATTGATGCAATTTGTCATAGAAGAACTCTGGAGAAAAACGGAGAAACTATTGCGATACTTGGAAATGGAATTGATATAATATATCCAAAAATAAATAAAAAATTGTACGAAGCAGTGGGAAAAGATGGCCTTATTTTGAGTGAATACCCTATAGGAGCGGAACCAACAAATTTTAATTTTCCTATGAGAAATAGAATAATAGTAGGGATTTCGAGAGGCGTCGCAATAATAGAAAGTCAAGAAACCGGTGGAAGTCTGATTACTGCCAGTATAGCTATCGAAGAAAACAGAGATGTGTTTGTAATTCCGGGAGATATTTTTTCTCCTTCTTCTCAAGGTTGTAATAATATTATAAAACGTTCTCATGGGAAGTTGGTGACGGATGCAAAGGATATCTTAGATGAATATGGTTGGTATGGAAAAAAAGAAGAATATATTTTGCCAAAAATGAATAATTTGGAGTCTAAAGTATATGGAGAACTTGTAAAAGAAAAAACTTTAGATGAATTAATTATATCTACAGGGGAAAAAACTTCTGAATTGTTGTCTGTTTTGATGGATTTAGAAATAAAACACATAATAATAAGCGTTGCCGGGGGCAAATACAGGAGAAAAAATTAAACAAAACAAATAAAAAATATTATTATGATTAGGGCAAAAACAATACAAATATTTCGGTGTATTTAAGTAAAAAAATTGACTTTATAACTTTTTTTTATTATAATTAAGATGATAATAATTGAAAAGCATTAATTAAACAAATAATTAAACAAATAATTAAACAAATATTTAAATAAATAATATATATGATTGATACATAGGTAACTATGGAGGAGATAAAATTGCAGAAAAAAAATTTGATTATAGTAGAGTCTCCAGCGAAGGCAAAAACTATAGAAAAAATATTAGGAAGTAATTTTCATGTGGTAGCATCTTATGGACATGTGAGAGATTTGCCGAAAAGTAGGTTAGGTGTGGATGTAAATGATAATTTTAAGCCTTCCTACGGTACAATAAAGGGAAAAGGAGAGATACTGAAATCACTGAGAAGCTTAGCAAAAAAAGCCGACAAAGTATATCTTGCCTCAGATCCGGATAGGGAAGGCGAAGCTATCGCATGGCATATAGCTAATCAATTAAAATTGGATGAAAATGATAAAAACAGAATAGAATTTAATGAAATCACTGAGAGTGCAGTAAAGAATTCTATAGAAAAACCCAGAAAAATAGATATGTACAAGGTAAATGCTCAACAAGCCAGACGTATATTGGATAGACTCGTAGGATATGGTATAAGCCCATTTTTATGGAAAAGTATTTCTTCTAAAACCAGTGCCGGAAGAGTGCAATCTGTTGCGCTTAAAATAATTTGTGATTTGGAAGATACAATAAAAAAATTTGTCCCTGTAAAGTATTGGGAAATAAAGGGAGAGTTTGAACATAAACTTCTTTTGAATTTGTATAAAGTTTCTCTAGAAAAAGTAGATAAAATAACAGATGAAAAGATTGTTCAAGAAATAAAAGAGGTAGAAAAGAAATTATTTAATGTTATAGAATCTAAAGTCACAAATAGATCAAAGAACCCACCTATGCCATTAAAGACCAGCACATTACAACAATTAGCATCCTCTTATTTGGGGTTTTCGCCATCACGTACTATGAGAATTGCTCAAGGGTTATACGAAGGGATAGATATAAACGGAACTCATAAAGGACTTATCACATATATGAGAACAGATTCTACCAGAATATCTCAAGAAGCATTGGATATGGCCAAAGATTATATTATAAAAACTTTTGGAGAGGAATATGTAGGAACACAAAAAGGAAATAAGCCGAAACCCAATCAAAATATTCAAGATGCCCATGAGGGAATAAGACCGACTGATGTAAATTTGACTCCTGCCAATGTAAAAAAATATCTGGATAAAGACCAGGAAAAATTATACAAATTGATATGGGAACGATTCTTGATATCCCAGCTTGCTGCTATGAAATATGATCAATTCGAAATTATATTGGAAAAAGATAAGTTTCAATTTAGAGGTACATTAAATAAAATTACTTTTGACGGATATTATAAAATATTTAAGGATGAAGAAGAATTGCCCCTCGGAGAATTTCCTCAAATCGAAAAAGGTGAAAACCTGAAACTAAATAAATTGCTCACAAAAGAAGATTTTACTAAACCGCCTTCTAGGCTGACAGAATCATCTCTTGTGAAGAAATTGGAAGCTGAGGGAATAGGAAGACCTTCTACATATGCCACTATTATAGATACTTTGAAAAAAAGGGAATATGTAGAATTAAATTCCGGGAAAAGTCTACTTCCTACATCTTTGGGATATGAAGTAAAGGAAAAATTGGATGACAATTTTCCAAATATAATGAATATTAAATTTACTGCCGGACTTGAAAATGAACTGGATCAGATTTCCGAAGGTGAAAAGGATTGGATAAATGTACTAAGAGAATTTAATAAAGAACTTTCCAGTGAAATAGAAAAATTTGCTATAATTATAGAAGAGGAATGTGCTAAGATTGTAGAATCCAATGTGGATTGCCCTTGCGGAAAAGGTAAAATGATTCTAAAAAATGGTAGATTTGGAAGATATTTGAGCTGTCCTAATGAAGAAGAACCTTGCAGTGAGAAGATTTCATTGAAAGGGATAGATATACCGGCCGAAGATATAAAAAATGGTAAAATCTTTGTAAAGGAAGCAGTGGAAGAAAAAATTGCACAAAAAAAAGGGAAATCTACTGATGTTGTGACTGATACCGGTAAAAAATGTCTTCTTAAACTAGGTAGATTTGGAAGTTATCTAGAAAGTGAAGATTTTGAATCTGATCAAATAAGAATATCTCTTCCATCAGAAATAAGGAAGATGTTAGCTAATGGTACCGAAACTATAGTAGACGGAGTCGTACAATTAAAAAGTTTTTTGGATAAATTAAAGGCTGAAGATGCTGAAATAGTTAGAAAAGCTGGAGTATGTGAAAAATGTGGAAGACCGTTTAAAATTACTCAGGGCAGATGGGGAAAGTTTTTGTCTTGTAGTGGATACCCAGAATGTAAAAATATAAAAAAAATAGAGACAGAAAAAGTTTCCAAGAAGAAAGATTCTAAGACAAAAACAATAGGAGAAAGTATTTCGAGTGAAACAAAAGAGATAAAGATAAAAGAAACAAAAACAAAAAAAACAGAGACAAAAGAAACAGAGACAAAAGAAACAAAAACAAAAGAAACAAAAACAAAAGAAACAAAGACAGAAAAAAAACCTGTAAAAAAAGCCAGCACCAAAAAAATTGATACGAAAAAAACAGTATCTAAAGTGTGAAATCAAAATAAATAAAAAATAATTTTGTGTGCCAGTTAAAATGGCACACATGTTATATTATGAAAAAATTTGGAGTAAACTATGATAAAATATGATTATGTAATAGTGGTTGGAGCCGGATTAGCCGGCTGTGAGGCAGCATATCAACTTGCCAAGAGAGGAATAAAAGTAAAATTATATGAAATGAAACCCGGGAAATATACTGAGGTTCATAAAAAGCCTTATTTTTCTGAATTAGTATGCAGTAATTCTTTAGGATCTATGGATATAGCAAATGCTTCCGGACTTATGAAAGAGGAATTAAAATATTTGGATTCTCTTCTTATCAGAATAGCGTATGAAACTAAAGTACCAGCCGGACAAGCTTTGGCAGTGGACAGAGATGAATTTTCCAATGAAATAAGTGATTTTATAAAAAATATGGAAAACATAGAAATAATATACCAAGAACTTGTGGAAATACCGGAAGACAGGATTATTATAATTGCATCAGGACCTTTGACTTCTGCTGATCTATCATATAAAATTCGTGATAAACTGGAGAAAGATTACCTTTATTTTTACGATGCAGCTGCACCGATTGTTACTTTTGATAGTATAGATATGGGAAATGCATATTTCCAATCAAGGTACGGAAAGGGAGATGGTGAATATATAAACTGTCCCATGACTAAAGATGAATATTTTGATTTTTACAAGGAACTCATAGCTGCTGAAAGAATTCCTCTCAAGAAATTTGAAGAAGAAAAATTATTTGATGCATGTATGCCTGTGGAAAGAATAGCTATGACGGGAGAGAGGACGCTTGTGTTTGGACCATTGAAACCCAAAGGATTGACTAATCCGAGAACAGATAAACCGGATTATGCAGTCGTACAATTGAGACAGGACGATAAGATGGGACAATTATATAATATGGTCGGATTCCAAACTAATCTTAAGTGGGGAGAGCAAAAGAGGGTTTTTTCAATGATTCCAGCCCTTAAAAATGCCGAATTTGTACGATATGGTGTAATGCATAGGAATACTTTTATTAATTCTCCAGAATTACTTGATAATACTCTAAAATTAAAAAATCATAGCAATATATATTTTGCCGGTCAAATAACAGGAAGTGAAGGATATTGCTGTGCTATCGCTACAGGGTGCCTGTGCGGAATAAATATAGCGCATAGGATATTAGGTAAATCGGACTTTATTCTAGATGATAGGAGTATTATAGGAGCCATTATAAAATATATTACAAGTGAGAATAAAAAATTTCAACCGATGGGACCAAATTTTGGAATCATAAGAAATCTTTCTGAAAAAATAAGAGATAAGAAGGAAAAATATAGAAAAATTGGAGAAATTTCATTGGATTACATTAGAGATAAAGTCAAAGAATTATAGGTTTTTGAATAGATTATGAGTGAATTAAGAATTGCTCCCTAGAAAAAAGTATAAAGTTATGGTATAATTTTAAATAGAAGCATATGGGAGAGTGATTTATGCTGGATAGTATAGAAAAATTCATTATGGATTTCTTATATGTGGCTGAGTTTGCTGAAAATAAAAAAATAAATACTGTAAGTTCTTTTAAAAAGGATCTTGCTCAGTTTAATAATTATTTAAAAACTAAAGAAAAAATAGAAGAAATAACAAAGATAACTCCCATTATTATTAGGGGATTTTTGTTGTTTTTACAATCTAATAAAGTCACTAAAAGGTCTATCAATAGAAAATTGTCATCTCTTCGGGGATTTTTCAAATATTTAATAAAAAGTAATATAATAAAAATAAATCCGGTAGAGAAAATATCGTCCTTTTCATTTGACACAGATGACCCTGATATCTTGACTATTGATGAAGTAAACAGATTGAGAGCTGTAATAGATGAAAGTTCTATAAATGGTCTTAGAGATAGATTGATACTGGAGCTTTTGTATTCTACAGGAATAACAGCTACCGAAATGCTTTTAATTGGAGAAAACATGTTCAATTTAAATATAAGAGAACTTAAGGTATATAATGGTAAAAGTAACAGGACAGTATTTTTTAGCAACAAAACAAAAGAATATTACATAAAATATATCGAAGAAAAAAAGAAATATTATAAAGAAAAATATAGCGCAAATATTGTATTTATCAATGGTTCCGGGACAAGATTAAGTGATCGTTCGTTGAGAAGATTAATAGACAGGTACGCAGACAGAGCTGAATTCACAAGAGAAATCAGTCCATACAGTTTTAGACATACATTTGCTGTATATATGCTCACCCATGGTATGCCTGTAAATTATTTAAAAACTTTGATGGGTCATATAACCGTAGAAAGTACAATGATTTATGAAAATCTAATATTTAAAAAGGGGTTGAAAAATGAATAATACGGAAAATTTGAAAATTAAAGCAACTACAGTGGTAGCCATAAAAAAAGATGGTAAAGTGGCACTTGCCGGGGATGGACAAGTCACATTTGGAGAAGTCGTATTTAAGGGGAATGCCAAAAAAATAAGGAAAATCGAGAATTATAATATTTTGGCAGGGTTTGCAGGAGCGGCTGCCGATGCTTTCGCATTGATAGATAAATTCGAAAATAAATTGGATGAACATGGTGGAAATTTAAAAAAAGCCTCAGTAGAACTTGCAAAAGAATGGAGAACTGATAGGGCGCTGAGGATTCTCGAAGCTATGCTTATCGTTGCAGACAACAATACTATACTGATAATATCCGGAAATGGAGATGTCATTGAGCCGGATAGCAATGTAGCGGCGATAGGAAGTGGTGGAAATTACGCCTATGCTGCCGGAAGGGCGTTACTTAAAAATACGAATATGACTGCAGAAAAAGTAGCAATTGAGGCTATGAATATAGCAAGTGAAATGTGTATATATACTAATAATAATATTATATGTGAAGTATTATAAAAAATATTTTGTTTTGAAACGGAGGTATCTATGTCTTCAGTAAAAGTTTGTATTGGGTGCGGAATTAAATTACAGGGAAATTTGCCAAATGAAGAAGGATATTTGCCAAATGAAAAATTAGAATCCGGACACAATTTATATTGTCAGAGATGTTTTAAAATTAAAAATTACGGTAAATATATCCCGGTTATCAAAAATGAAGAAGATTATAGGAAAGAGGTGAATTCTGCTCTAAAGGAAAGTCAAGTTGCGGTAGTAGTCTTTGATCTCATAGATTTCGAAGGATCATTCAATGATGAAATTTTGGATATCATGAGGGAAATTGATACAATAGTTGTTATAAATAAGGTGGATCTGATACCCAATGGTAAGCATCCTTCCAAGGTAGCAGATTGGGTAAAAAAAAGACTCAAAGCAGAAGGTATATCCCCTCTTGATATAGCAATTGTGAGCTCGAAAAATGGATATGGAATAAGCGGAATCTACAAGAAAATAAACCATTTCTATCCTAATGGCGTCAAAGCCATAGTGTTGGGAGTAACAAATGCTGGTAAGTCCAGTATTATTAACAAACTTATAGGAAAAAAGAGAATTACAGAATCAAAATATCCGGGTACTACACTAAAAAGTGTGAAAAATAAAATACCATATACCAATATAGAAATCATAGATACTCCAGGGCTCATCCCTAAGGGTAGGATATCGGATCTGGTGTGTGAAGAATGTAATTTGAAAATAGTCCCTTCCACTGAAATTACCAGAAAAATTTATAAAATAAGAAACGGAAGAATAATATTAATAGAAAAAATGTTATGGATAAAAATTTTAAATAAAGATGAGGTAAAACCCATATTTTCCTTATATTTATCTAAGAGTCTTACAATTCATGAAACGAATTGTGTAAAAGGCATTCAAATGTTTTCTAATAAAGATGATAATAATGTTTTTAAAGTTCCTTGCAATAAATGTGAAGATAGGTATAATGGCTTGAAATTTAAAAAAATAAGAAAAACAATAAATCCCGGTGAGGATTTGGTATTTAAGGGATTGGGATGGTTATCTGTAAAAAGAGGACCTCTTGAAATAGAAATATATCTTCCCGAAGAAGCTCAATTGATACAGAGAGAAGCATTTCTTGCGGATATAGTATGAAGAAAATTATTTATATAATTTAAACATTAGGAAGGAAGTTATGGATAATGAAAATTTTCTGGAAGAAAGAAATCGAATAAAAAATTCGATAATAAATGATAAAGACGATAATTATGAAAAAATAAGAGATGAAGAAATAAGAGATGAAGAAATAAGAAGAGCAGGGACTTCTATTTTGCAAAAAATTCTATATGGAATAGTGGTTATTTTGATTTTTGCAATTATCACGGTACAGGGTGTTTTGAATGTAAAAGATTTGGGAGAACAAAAAAAAGCTGAAGAAACTTTAAAAAACTTAAAGGAAATAAGAATAGCTTTAGAAAAATATTTTCAAGCTACCAAGGATTACCCTGATTTATCCAAAGATGGAGCTTGTGATAATCTGAATTTATTGGATTATTATGATAAAGACGGAAACTTGATTTCATTTTCAAAAATATATGGAAAAAATCAAATGCCGAATACTCCAGGGAATGATAAAATTGATAGCAGTAACTATGTCAGAAATATTTCGGATTTCAAAAAACCTACTGCCAGTGGAGGATGGAATTACAACTACACGGATAGAACCGGGGAAATACATGCTAATCTGCCTAAAAATGCCTATTCCCAAGAAATAGAATGGGATGAATACTAATGTGATTTGACTTTGGGGGTAAAAAATATGAAATATGATATTATATTTATGGGCGGCGGGCAATCCGGTATTTTTGGTGCCTATGAAGCTGTTGAAATGAAAAAGAATCTTAAGATTCTAGTTATAGATAAAGGTAAAATGCTCGAAAATAGGGTATGTCCCAAAGAAAAAACTGGAAAATGTATAAATTGTCCTATGTGTGCTATTATTCATGGAATAACAGGAGCGGGAGCTTTTTCTGATTCCAAATTTAACATGGATTATAGAGTAGGCGGAGATGTGCATACGGTTGTCGGAAAAAGTATAGTAAATGAAATGATAAAATATGTAGTAAGTATATATAAAAAATTTGGATTTGCTGAAAAGCCAACCGGTGCAGAGTATAATTCGGCAATGTTTGAAATTAAAAAAAAGTGTATAGAAAATGGTGTACAATTAGTAGACACACCCACTATGCATTTGGGAACGGATGGCTCTAGAAAACTATATAGTCAATTAGTAAGTTATCTTTTGGAAAAGGGGGTAGAATTTAGAACTGAGAGAAGTTTGGATGACCTCATAATAGAAGATAATCACGTATCAGGAGTTATAGTAAAAAATAAAGATAAAATCGAAGAATATCTGAGTGATAATGTCGTACTTGCATTGGGAAGAAGTGGTGCGGAAAAGGTCATGACTCTATGTAAAAAATATGGTATCAAATATGAAAATGGGGCTGTAGATATTGGAGTCAGAGCTGAAATACCTGATATAATCATGAAGGAAATAAATGAAAATTTTTATGAAGCAAAAATGATTTATTATTCCAGAAATTATAAAGATAAAATGAGGACTTTTTGTAGCAACCCCAGTGGATTTATAGCTGTCGAAAAACATGCAAACGATGTAGTGCTGGCAAACGGACATGCTTTTAAGGATAAAAAATCAAATAATACGAACCTGGCACTTCTTTGTACCAAGACATTTACGGAACCTTTTAAACAACCGTTTGAATATGCTACGGCTATTGCTAAAATGGCGTCTATGTTGACAGGTGGAAAATTATTGGTACAATCTTATGCAGACCTGAAAGGTGGCAGAAGATCTACAGATGAGAAACTGTCAAGACTCAATATAGTACCAACTACAGAAGAGTATGTAGCTGGAGATATTGCTCTTGCTTGTCCCAAGAGAATTCTGGATAACATAATAGAGTTTATAGAAATACATGATAAAATAACGCCAGGATTTGCCTCAGGGGATCTACTTTTGTATTTTCCAGAGATAAAATTTCGAAGTACAAGAATGGAAATTGGAAAAAATATGGAGACTTGTGTTAAAGGACTGTATGCCGCAGGAGATAGTTCAGGATACGGGAGTGGATTGAACATAGCGGCAGTAATGGGGATTTTGGCTGTTAGGAATATATTTAGGAGGTAGACTAAAATGAAAGTACTGATTGTCGGCGGTGTAGCAGGTGGCGCAACTCTTGCAGCGAGGCTTAGAAGATTGGATGAAAATGTAGAGATTGTACTATTTGAGAAGGGTGAATATGTATCCTATGCCAATTGTGGATTACCATATTATATAGGTGGAGTAATAACAGATAGAGAAGATTTGTTTTTGCATACGGTCGAAAGTCTATCTACTAGATTTAGATTGGATATCAGAGATATGGCAGAAGTGATAAGTATTGACTCTCAAAATAAAACTGTAAAAGTACATGACTTAAAAAATGGAAAAGATTATATAGAAAAATACGATAAGTTAGTCCTTTCAACAGGAGCCGACCCTATAAGACCGTCCTTGCCGGGAATAGAAAATGAAGGTATCTTTACATTGAGGAATGTCACAGATACGGATAAAATAAAATCATATATTTCTGATAATACACCTAAGAAAGCAGTAATAATAGGTGGGGGATTTATTGGACTGGAAATGGCTGATAATTTGAATCATGCCGGGATAGAGACGACAATTATTGAAAAAACTATGCAAGTTATGGCACCTCTAGATTATTCGATGGCTAGTATAATTCATAACTATTTGCGTAACTTAGAGATAAATTTGACTTTTGGAGCAGGAGTTAGTGCTTTTGAAAGGAACGGCAATTCGATAAAAGTAATACTTGAAAATAAAGAAAAAATAGATACAGATATGGTAGTTTTATCAATAGGAGTCTCACCTGATAACAAGTTAGCAAAGGGATGCGGTCTAAAAATAGGTGAAACCGGTGGAATCCATGTAGATGAATATATGCAGACTTCTGATAAGGATATATATGCTTTGGGGGATTCTGTAGAAGTTTTCAATCCTGTAATAGAAAAATATTCATTAATTGCTTTGGCGGGACCAGCAAATAAGCAGGCACGGATAGTCGCTGACAACATTGTCTATGGAAATAAAAATAAGTACATAGGAACAATAGGGACATCTATTGCTAAAATAGGGAATCTGACAGTAGCAGCAACAGGAGCTTCATCAAAATTGCTTGATAAAGAGAAAATACAACATATTACGTCTTATACACACGGGAGTTCTCATGCTTCGTATTATCCTGGAGCGCACCAATTGTCTATAAAAATAAATTTTGCACCAGATACAGGTAAATTGTTGGGGGTTCAAATAATAGGGTACGACGGAGTAGATAAAAGGATTGACCTATTTTCACAAGTGATAAAGAAAAATGGTACAATCTATGAATTACAGGAAATAGAACATGGTTATGCACCACCGTATTCATCTGCTAAAGATCCGGTAAATATAGCTGGTTTTGTTGCTGAAAATATGCTGACAGGGAAGGTTAAGGCTATATATTGGAATGAAATAGAAAATTTGGATAAAAATAATAGTTTTTTAATTGATACTAGAACAGTGGGTGAATTTAATAGAGGTCATATAGGTGGGGCGGTGAATATTTCTTTGGATACTATACGAGGAAAATTCAATGAAATCCCAAAGGATAAAAAAATAATCATATATTGTGCTGTAGGACTTAGGGGGTATATTGCTGCCCGTATTCTTATGCAAAATGGTTATGAGGATGTGTATAATCTTTCTGGTGGATATGAAACTTATAGGTATGCGATAGGTTAAGGGTGTTTATCTTCTTCTTAATATATTATACTATTTATATGTTTTAAGTGGAAATATTTGTATTTTTCCTTGAAATAAAGCATATTTTATATCTTTAAATAAAAAATTATTATTATATTAAAAGAATAAAATAGTTGACTTTTATATACATGAGACAGTATAATTGTAATGCAAAATTTATTTATATTATGGAGGAAACACAATGAAAAAAATAGTAGTATTATTAATAGCTCTTAGTTTAACTTTGCATGCCAGAACAACAACATATACGTATAAGCCAAAAGTTGAAAAAGAGATAAAGAAACTTTTGGTGGAAAACGCAATTATAGATGAAACGGCCGAATTAGAAATGTATGCAATATCATGCTCTGTTGCTGATATAGTCGATGGTGGAACTTTGCCTGATACGATTACAAAGAAATCTGATATAGCTGAATATGTTGCAAACGTGCACTCGGATGTAAGATTTGGTAAAGAGGGTACAGTTATTAAGGCATCAGAAATAATGTCTGGTGAAGCCCCAGCATTTATATATGATTCGACTAGAGGTAATATATGGTATTACAATATATTGAGTGAACGTACTAAATCAACTTTGTACGTCTATTTAATACATTCGCCTGAATTAATATTGAGTGCAAATGTGGATGAATTCAAAGAACAGGTTGTAGAGACATTACAAAAATTTCATGATATGTATTTGAGGGATGATTTTAGGAAGGCAATATTTCAAGAGAAAAAGGGTGGGAAATTAGTATTTGTGGCTAAGAATAGAAGGGTAAGATAGGAAATTTTGTTTTCTACCAGTATTAATAGGGTATTTGTTTATATATTATTATTTAACCATTATTTCTTTTTGTTTGATAAAATTCATAATTTATGATAGAATAGGCATTACTTAGATTGATATGTCATGGAGGAATATAATATGGGGATTTTTAATAAAATATTTAATAAAAAGGATAAAAACCCTGAAAATAAAGAAGGTATAAACAATATAAAAAATATAGAAAAAACAGAAGAAAAAAAACTAGTCAAAGTAATAAATGATGAAACAGGAAAAATAGGTCTGGAAACGATAAAAAAAGAACCACAGGAAGAACCGAAAGAAGAACTTAAAGAAGAACTTAAAGAAGAACTTAAAGAAGAACTTAAAGAAGAACTTAAAGAAGAACTTAAAGAAGAACTTAAAGAAGAATCAAATTTAAGAGAAAAACTAACAAAACCACGAACCGGATTTTTTTCTAAGTTAAAAACCTTTTTTTCTGGTAAAAGCCTAATAGATGATGCCATGTATGATGAAATGGAAGATATATTGATACAATCGGATATTGGATTGGAAATGACGACTAAAATAGTTAGTTCTCTCGAAAAAGAGATAAAAATAAAAGGAATAAAGGACACTAAAAAAATTTACCCGCTTTTAAAGGAAGTTATGGAAAGATTTCTTATAAAAGAGAATACAGAGTTAAAAATTGAAGATGGGCAAGTAAATATTATTTTGGTAGTAGGTGTAAATGGTGTTGGAAAAACTACTACAATCGGTAAACTTGCTTCTAAGTTTATAGAAAATGGTAAAAAAGTAGTTTTGGGAGCAGGCGATACATTCAGAGCAGCAGCAATAGAACAATTAGAGGAATGGGCAAAAAGATCAAAAGCTGATATTGTCAAAGGAAAACAGGGTGATGATCCCGGAGCAGTTGTCTATGATACTTTAGAATACGCCTATGAAAAAAATGTAGATGTAGTGATTATAGATACGGCAGGAAGACTTCATAACAAGAACAACCTTATGAAGGAATTGGAAAAAATAAATAATATAATAAAAAAGAAAATAGGAGACAGGTATTACGAATCTATTTTGGTGATTGATGGAACTACAGGGCAAAATGCAATTTCTCAAGCTAAAGAATTTAACGAAGTGACTGACCTTACAGGATTTATCATAACTAAATTGGATGGAACTGCAAAAGGCGGAATCGTCTTTAGCATATCAGAACTTATAAAAAAGCCGATAAAATTTATAGGCGTTGGAGAAAAGATATCAGACCTCAGGGAATTCGACGTGAGGGAATATATAAATGCAATTTTTGATTAATTCTAATTCTAAAACTGTACAAATGCTTTTTATTTGGAACGCTTTAGAGGTAAGAAAATGGTTGCAAAAAGAGCGGGAATATGGTATTATATGGTGACTTGATGTTTTGAAAATAATTTCGAAAATATTTTTATTTGTTGTTTTCAATTTAAAATATTTTTGAGAATTAAGGAGCAAAATAAAAAAGTGTGATTCTTTTTTAAAATAAAACACAAACTAAAATAAGGAGGAATTGTTTTGAGTTTTTTAGTAAATATAAGAGAAAAAGCAAGAAAATTGGACAGAAAAATAGTTTTGCCAGAGGGAAATGATGAAAGAATTGTAAAAGCAGCATCCAAAATTGTAGAACTGGGAGTTGCAATACCGGTTGTGATTGGTAATAAAGCGTTAATGGAACGAATAGCCGGGGATTTGGATATTTCTTTAAAAGGTGTAGAAATACTAGAATTGGATAAGGTATCAAATTTAGATGAATATGCAAGAGAATATGCAAAAATAAGAGAAAAAAAGGGATTGACATTTGAAAAAGCAAAGGAAATTCTTATAGAAGAACCTGTATTTTATGCTGCAATGATGGTAAGAAAGGGAGAAGCTTACGGAGCTGTATCCGGAGCTACATCACCTACAGCTCAAGTCATAAGAGCAGGACTTCAAATCATAGGAGTAAAACCCGGAGTAAAAACAGTTTCGTCTTCATTTATAATGGAATTAACAGAAAGACAAGAAACTTATGGAGAAGTTATGCTATTTGGAGATTGTTCTGTTATACCAATACCAACTGCTGAACAATTGGCAGATATATGTGTATCTACTGTAGAAACAGGTAAAAATATAGCAGGAATAGATGGTAAAGTGGCACTCATGACTTTTTCGACTAAAGGTTCTGCAAACAATGAGGATATAGACATAGTAAAAAAAGCTGGAGATATATTGAGAGGAAGAAATGTAGACTTTCAATTTGATGATGAATTGCAAGCAGATGCAGCCATAGTCAAATCTGTTGCTATGAAAAAAGCTCCAGAATCTGCAATCGCAGGGCATGCGAATATATTAATATTCCCTAATCTCGCAGCAGGAAATATCGGATACAAATTGGTAGAAAGATTGGCCGGAGCAAATGCTTATGGGCCTATAATCCAAGGATTAAATAATCCTATAAATGATTTATCAAGGGGCTGTTCTGCTGACGATATAGTAAATCTAGTCGCAATGACAGCAATACAATAATTTTGGTAGAAATTATACATAAGATTAAAAAAATTGAGTAAAAATATGGCGTTTTGCATTTTATAAATGACTATAAAATACGTGTTTATGGAGGGAATTTAATTAGATGAAAATTTTAGTAATAAATTGCGGGAGTTCTTCTTTAAAGTATCAACTTATAAATCCGGAGAAGGAAGAAGTGTTCGCAAAAGGACTTTGCGAAAGGATAGGAATCGAAGGATCAAAAATGGAGTATGAAGCTCTGGAAAAAAATTATGAAACTGAAATAGTAAAACCGATGCCGACTCATAAAGAAGCACTTGAAATGGTGATCGAAGCTATTACAGATAAAGAAAACGGTGTAATAAATTCTGTAGACGAAATTGATGCCATAGGACACAGGGTTGTACATGGTGGTGAGGATTTTGCAAGCTCTGTACTTATAACATCGGAAGTACTTAAGGCTATAGAAAAAAATAATGATTTGGCACCATTACATAATCCAGCAAATTTACTAGGAATCAATACTTGTATGAGTATTATGCCAAATAAACCAAATATAGCTGTATTTGACACTGCTTTTCACCAAACAATGGCACCAAAAGCATATATGTACGCATTACCATATGAAGATTATAAAGAATTAAAAGTAAGAAAATATGGTTTTCACGGAACATCACATCTTTTTGTATCTGAAACAATGAGAAATATCATGGGAAATCCGGATCATTCTAAGATAATAGTCTGTCATTTAGGAAATGGAGCATCAATAACGGCTGTATTAGACGGAAAATCTGTAGATACTTCAATGGGCTTGACGCCATTACAAGGAGTTATGATGGGTACACGTTCTGGAGATATTGACCCGGCAGCTGTATTATTCATAAAAAATAAAAGAAATCTTTCGGATGCTGAGATGGATAATAGACTCAATAAAAAATCCGGAATCTTAGGTATATTTGGAAAATCTTCTGATTGTAGAGATATGGAAACAGGTGTCGCAAGCGGAGATGAAAGAGCAAAATTGGCAGAAGATATGTTTATTTATAAAATCAAAACTTATATAGGTGCCTATGCTGCGATATTGGGCGGAGTAGATGCCATATGCTTTGCTGGAGGAATTGGTGAAAATGCTGCCGGTATAAGAGAAGGTATAATAGAAGGATTGGATTTCTTGGGAGCAAAAATAGATAAAGATATAAATTCTAAAAGACAAAAAGGAAATGTAAAATTATCTACAGCAGATTCTAAAGTATTAATATATAAAATACCTACCAATGAAGAATTGGTAATAGCAAAAGATACTTATAGTATTGTTAATAAAAAATAAAATGTGTTTACGTTAAATTTCATGCATAATATTTGAAAAAAAAGAATAAAGAAAAAAAGAATAAAGAAACAAAAAAAGAAACAAAAAAAAATTAGAAAGAATTGTTAAAATTAATTTTAATTAAATTTTTAGGAGGATATTGTTAAATGATTAAAAAAATGCAAACAATGGACGGAAATCAAGCAGCAGCTTATGCATCATACGCATTCACTGAAGTAGCAGGGATATATCCAATAACACCATCATCTCCAATGGCTGAATACACAGACGAATGGGCGGCTAAGGGAATGAAAAATATTTTTGGAGTTCCTGTAAAAGTAGTAGAAATGCAGTCAGAAGGTGGAGCAGCTGGAAGTGTACATGGATCTTTACAAGCAGGAGCACTAACTACAACATATACAGCATCTCAAGGTCTACTTTTGAAAATACCAAACATGTATAAAATAGCAGGAGAATTATTACCTGGAGTAATACATGTATCTGCCAGAGCATTATCTGCACAAGCACTATCAATATTTGGAGATCATCAAGATATATATGCAGCAAGACAAACTGGATTTGCTTTATTGGCTACAAATTCTGTACAAGAAATTATGGATTTAGCAGGAGTAGCACATTTAGCAGCTATAAAAACAAGAATACCATTTTTACACTTCTTTGATGGATTCAGAACTTCTCATGAAATACAAAAAGTAGAAGTTATGGACTATGAAGTATTCAAAAATTTAATCGACATAAAAGCAGTAGAAGAATTCAGAGCTAGAGCTCTAAACCCTGAACATCCTGTAACAAAAGGAACAGCACAAAATGATGATATTTATTTTCAAGCTAGAGAAGCGCAAAATAAATTTTATGAAAAGGTACCTGATGTAGTAGCACAATATATGGATGAAATATCAAAAGTAACAGGAAGAACTTATAAACCATTTACATATTACGGAGCACCCGACGCAGATAGAATAATAATCGCTATGGGCTCGATATGTCCGATAGCCGAAGAGGCAGCTGACCATTTAAATGCCAATGGAGAAAAGGTGGGAGTATTGTCTGTACATCTTTACAGACCTTTCTCTGCTGAATATTTCTTTAATGTATTTCCAAAGACAGTAAAGAAAATATCTGTATTAGACAGAACTAAAGAACCAGGTTCTCTAGGTGAACCATTATTACTAGATGTAAAATCGTTGTTCTATGGAAAGAAAGATGCCCCTATTATTATAGGTGGACGTTATGGACTTTCTTCTAAAGATACAAATCCAACTCAAATAATAGCTGTATATGACAATCTAAATGCGGCTGAACCAAAGGATTTATTTACAGTAGGTATAAATGATGATGTTACTTATACATCTCTCACTATAGGAGAAGAGGTCACATTGGATATTCCTGGTGTTAGAGAATGCCTATTCTATGGATTGGGAGCAGATGGAACAGTAGGTGCAAACAAAAATTCTATAAAAATAATAGGAGATAAGACAGATCTATATGCACAAGGATATTTTGCATATGACTCTAAAAAATCAGGAGGAGTTACAAGGTCACATTTAAGATTTAACAAAACTCCAATAAAATCTAGTTATTTAGTTACTCAACCTCACTTTGTAGCATGTTCTGTACCTTCATATTTAGAAAAATATGACATGTTGTCAGGGTTGAGAAAAGATGGAAGATTCTTACTAAATTGTATCTGGACACCGGAAGAAGCTATAAATCACATTCCAAACAGCGTAAAGAGAAATTTGGCTAAACGTGGAGCTAAATTCTATATTATAAATGCAACAAAACTTGCCGGTGAGATAGGATTGGGACAAAGAACTAATACAATAATGCAAGCAGCATTCTTTAAACTGGCAGATATAATTCCATTTGAAAAAGCGCAAGAATATATGAAGGATTATGCTAAAAAATCTTATGCTAGTAAAGGTGACGATATAGTAAAAATGAACTATGCGGCCATTGATAAGGGAGCAGAAGGATTAATAGAAATACCTGTGGATCCGGCTTGGGCTGATTTAAAAGATGAAGTAGTAGATGAAAAAAGTGTAAGCTGTGGGTCAGTATGTACAACAGAAGATAATATTACGAAAGCTTTTGTAAAGAGAATAGTAGAACCGGTTAATGCTATGAAGGGATACGATTTACCTGTATCAGCGTTTAATGGATATGAAGATGGTACTTTTGAAAACGGAACAGCGGCTCATGAAAAAAGAGGAATCGCAGTAGATGTACCTGTATGGCAAGCTGATAAGTGTATCCAATGTAACCAATGTGCTTATGTATGCCCACATGCAGTAATAAGACCATTCTTACTAACTGAAGAAGAAAAAGCTAAATCTTCTCAAGAACTAAAGACATTAAAAGCTATCGGAAAAGGAATGGATAAACTCCAATTTAAAATCCAAGTATCTCCTTTGGATTGTACAGGATGCGGATCTTGTGCCAATGTGTGCCCGGCTAAAGAAAAAGCACTTGTTATGAGACCAATTGCTGAATCAATAGAAGCAGGAGAAGTGAAAAATGCAGATTATCTGTTTAATTCTGTAGAATATAAAACTGAATATTTATCAAAAGATACTGTAAAAGGTTCTCAATTTGCCCAACCATTATTCGAATTCCATGGAGCATGTCCAGGATGTGGAGAAACTCCTTATTTGAAAGCAATAACTCAATTATTCGGAGAAAGAATGATGATAGCAAATGCTACTGGATGTTCTTCGATATATAGTGGTTCAGCACCAGCAACACCTTATACTAAAAATAAAGATGGAAAGGGTCCTTCTTGGGGTTCTTCATTATTTGAAGATAATGCAGAATATGGAATGGGAATGCATGTAGCTGTAGAAACATTGAGAAGTAGAATCCAATCTATTATGGAAGCTAATATTGATAAAGCACCAGCTGAAGCTGCAGAATTGTACAAAGAATGGATAACTAATAGAGATGATGGAGTTAAGACTACTGAAATCACAGCTAAATTAATACCAATCCTAGAAGCAGGCGGAGATTGCCCGGTTTGTAAAGAAATATTGAGCTTAAAGCAATATTTAATCAAAAAATCACAATGGATCTTTGGAGGAGACGGCTGGGGATATGACATTGGATATGGTGGACTCGACCATGTACTAGCTTCTAAAGAAGACGTAAATGTCGTTATAGTAGATACAGAAGTGTACTCAAATACTGGTGGACAAGCATCAAAATCAACACCAACAGGAGCAATAGCAAAATTTGCTGCAGCCGGAAAACCAGTTAAGAAGAAAGATATGGCTGCGATTGCAATGTCTTATGGACATATATATGTAGCTCAAGTATCTATGGGTGCAAATCAACAACAATATTTAAAAGCATTAAAGGAAGCAGAAGCTCATAAAGGACCATCTCTAATAATCGCTTATGCTCCATGTATCAATCATGGTATAAAGAAGGGAATGAACAAATCTCAAACAGAAATGAAATTGGCTACTGAATGTGGATATTGGCCAATATTCAGATATAATCCAGCATTAGAAAATGAGGGAAAAAATCCAATGCAAATAGATTCTAAAGAGCCAGTTTGGGATAAATATGGAGAATACTTAATGGGAGAAACTAGATATGCAGCACTTGCAAAATCAAGCCCAGAAGAATCAAAGAAATTATTCGAAAGAAATAAAGCTGAAGCCCAAAGAAGATGGAGACAATATCAAAGAATAGCTACTATGGATTTTTCAGCAGAAAAGAAATAAAAATAAATAAAAAGAAATATTAAAAATAAGGTATGTTAATTCATACCTTATTTTTAAAAAATCTAGGATGAATTGAAAAAAATAAAAATTTTTAAAATTTATATTTGATAAAATAAAAAAATGAGTTAAAATACTAAAGTAGTATAAAGAATAAAAACTAAAAAATTTTGATAATGTTTTACATAGCTAACATTATTATACGAGGAGGAAGCATGAGATTTTTAGTTGCAGGAGATTCTGCAATGATAATTGAGCTTGGGAACGAAATTTCTCCAATTATAAACTCAAAAATAAAGAAAATAACAGAATATTTGGATTCTTTAAAAAATAATTTTATAAGAGATATATTGCCAACCTATAGATCAATAATGATTTATTATAATCCATTAAAAATTTCTTTTGATGAAATAAAAAAATTAGTAGAAGAAAATTGTAATGTTAATTATGAATCATTAGATACAGTCAAAAAAGAAATTATTGAGATACCAGTGATGTATGGAGGGAATTATGGTCCGGATATAGATAATATAGCTAGGTATAACAAGTTATCAATCAACGAAGTAATAAAAATTCATACTTCAACAGAATATCTCATATATATGTTGGGATTTACACCAGGATTCCCTTATCTAGGTGGAATGCCAAAAGAAATAACAACACCCAGGTTAGAAGAACCAAGGATCAATATACCCAAAGGTTCGGTAGGAATAGCGGGAGAACAAACGGGAATATATCCAATCGAAAGCCCGGGGGGATGGCAACTTTTAGGGAGAACACCTTTAGAATTATATAATTCCAATAAAAAAAATCCTTTTCTATTAAACGCCGGAGAATATATAAAATTTGTTTCTATAACAGAAAAAGAATATTTGAAGATAGAAATAGCGGTTAAAGCAGGGAAATACATAGAGAAAAGGTATAGGGCGTGATAGAATGAGAGCAATAAGGATAATGGACTCCGGACTTTTTACAACTATTCAAGATTTAGGGAGATATGGATATCAGAGATATGGCGTATCGGTTTCTGGGGCAATGGATGAATTTTCAGTAAAAATTGCTAATAAACTGGTTGGGAATTCACATAATGAGGCCGTGCTTGAAACAACATTAAAAGGTGTAAATATAGAATTTTTGAGTGATTGTGTTTTTGCTATAACAGGCGGAGAATGTGATATTACTCTAAATGGGAATATTATAGATACCTGGAGAAGTTACAGGGCAAAATCCGGAGATATTATTAAAATGGGGATATGCAAAGAAGGAATGAGAAATTATTTGGCCTTCAGTGGTGGAATAGATGTCCCTACTGTAATGAATAGTAGATCCACGGATATAAGGGCGGGTATTGGCGGTATTAATGGTAAAAAAATAATGACTCATGATATTTTGCATCTTTCAAATCATAATTCTTCAAGGATTCCGTTAAAGAAATTTAATGAAAAATATAGGCAGACATATCAAAATAAGATAGAAATAAGAGTAGTCTTAGGGCAACAAGCGGATTATTTTACT
>JAITPM010000012.1 GCA_031289425.1 Fusobacteriaceae bacterium | reverse complement strand
TAAATACATAACGTTTTTGTCAAAATTGAAATTTTCCTCCACTTGCTTCAATGCATCTTTTAAAGGCAGTCCGTTTCTAAAAATTATCTTATACACTTTCTTAAGATTGGACAAATCTTCGTCATTAAAGCCATGTCTTCTCAACCCTATGCTATTTAAACCCCTTATCTCTGCTCTGCTTCCCTCAGCCAGACAAAACGGGCAAATATCTTGAGCTATTCCACTGTTACCACCTATCATTGAGTATGCCCCTACTCTAGTAAATTGGTGAGCCGGTGTGAGTCCTCCTATTATAACGAAATCTTCTACTATTACATGCCCTGCCAGAGTAACTCCATTAGCTAGTACACAATTATTACCTATAATTACATCATGAGCAATATGAGCGTAAGCCATCAACAAATTGTTGCTTCCTATTCTTGTTTCCCATCTGTCACTGGTTCCCCTATGAATCGTTACGCATTCTCTTATTTTATTATTGTTTCCTATTATAGTTTTAGTTGGCTCTCCATTATATTTTAAATCCTGAGAAGCCTTTCCTATAGATACAAAAGGAAATACTTCATTGCCTTCTCCTATTTCCGTAATTCCATCAACTACAACATGAGATTGCAAAATAGTATTTTTTCCAATCTTTACATCTTTTCCTACTATACAAAAAGGTCCTATGATTACTCCGTCTTCTAAGACTGCCCCTTCCTCTACAATGGCAGTTTTATTAATGTCTACCAAGGTAACGCCTCCTTAGATATTTATTTGTCTGCGATACAAAATGTGAATGTAGCTTCACAGGCTAGTTCTCCATCTACTTTTGCCACTCCATGAGCTTTTATTATATTAAGTTTTTGTTTTTCTACTCTCACCTCATATTCCAATTGATCCCCGGGTCTTACAGGTCTCTTAAATTTTGCTGATTCTATCCCGGCAAAATAAGGTACTTTATCTCCTTCGACATCATCCATTACCAATACTCCCAGACATTGAGCCATGCTCTCCACTATCAAGACCCCTGGCATTATAGGGTGCCCCGGAAAATGTCCTTGAAAAAATTCTTCATTAATAGTTACATTTTTTATTCCTCTCGCAGTTCTTGTTTCTTTATTCATTTCAAGTATTTTATCTACTAATAAAAATGGATATCTGTGTGGTATTCTTTTCATTATTTCTAACACATCTAACATATTTTATTTCCTCCGAATAATTTTTTTACGTAATTATATGGTCTAATTATATCATATTTTTTGTAATTCATAAAATTTATTTTATAGACAAACAATTTAACATTTTTGCGAATTCTATATCCAAAGCATGTCCCGCTTTGATTGCTATAATGTGCCCAATTATTGGTCTATTTAAAATTTTTAGGTCACCAATTATATCGAGCATTTTATGCCTTACAAATTCATCTTCATACCTTAATCCCTCAGGGTTTAATACTCCATCATTTTTTATAACTATTGCATTTTCTAGAGAGCCTCCGAGAGCCAAATTATTTTTTTTAAGGTATTCTACCTCAAAATCAAATCCAAAGGTACGAGCAGAGCCGATTTCTTTTCTATACGTATCGTATGTCACTACAAAATCAGACAGTTGAGATTTCAAATATGTATGTTCAAATTTTATTGCATATGTTATTCTATAGTCATCATTAGGGAGAGCTATTATCGCTTTATCGTCTTTTCTCAAAAAAATTGGTTTTTCTATAACGAGAGGATCTATTTCTTTATCCAATTCTTTTATTTGTGTTTTTTCAAAAATTTCTAGGAAAACCTTCGCACTTCCATCTCCGATAGGGAGCTCATTACCATCTATTTCGACCATAAGATCAGTTATTCCACAAGCATATAATGAAGATAAAAAATGTTCTATCGTATATATTTGTGCTCCGTGCTCATTTTGCAGATTTGTTCCCCTTGTCAAATCAAAAGTATTAGAGATATCCAAAATAATTTCATTTTTTCCATCTTCCATGTCCATTCTCTTGAAAACTATATTTCCCCCATCATAGGGTTTCAATTTTATTTTGATCTGTTGTCCTTTGTGAAGGCCTATTCCTTCATATCCGATTTCATTGACTATTGTTTTTCTTTTCAAATCTTCCTCCTTAATGTCGGCATATTTACTATATCTTCTGATATCTATGATTCATTTCTAATATCAAATAATTGTCAAAAATTTATCTGCAACTGCCAATGCGATTTCCTTACGGCCTTCGACAAAATCAATCTCTACTTTCCTCAATGTAATAAATCTCACGACTCCAATTCCAAATTTATTATGCATAACCTTATCTCCAATTTTATATGGAGCATCTTCCATTGTTTTATTTAAATCATCCATTGTAATAGTCTTCTTAAATATTCCATCAATTTTATCTTTATTAATATCAGTATTGGATATATTTTTTGCTCTTCCATAGATGTTTCTAATATCAGATTCTTCTGTATTAGACTTAATAAGTTCATTAGGTATTTCGTCTATAAATCTTGATTTTGTCCTATAGGCTAGTTCTCCATATATATATCGTGAATTAGCATAGGATATATATAATTTATCCTCAGCTCTGGTTATAGCCACATAACATAACCGTCTTTCTTCTTCCAATTCTGAATTGGAAAAAGATGCTTTTTTTGAAGGAAAGACTTCGTCTTCCATTCCACTTATGAATACAACCGGAAATTCCAGTCCTTTTGAGTTATGAATAGTCATAAGCTTTAGATAATCTTTTTCTGTGCTCAAATCATCAGTCGCACTGACCAAAGATACATTTTCCAAATAATCTCTCAATGTCAATGTTTCTATGACTCTTTCTAACTCTATTATAGAATTATATAATTCATCAATGTTTTCCAATCTCCCCTCAAAGTCATCATAATTATTTTTTACATATTCATCATATCCAATCAAAGAAATTAACCTATCAAATATTTGAGATACGGTAAGAGATTCAGATATTTCTATAAGCTCATTTAAAATATTTATAAATTCTTTTAATTTATCTTTAACTCCCTGAGAAATTCCATCTATATTATCACATTCTCCGATAGCTTCAAACAAAGAAATCTCATTTTGATTTCTATATTCATTGATTTTTTCTATTGTTTTATCCCCAATCTTTCGTTTTGGTACATTGATTATTCTAGCCAAATTTATATTGTCTTGATTATTATTCACAACCGATAAATAAGCCAACAAATCTTTGATTTCTGCTCTTTGATAAAACTGCATTCCGCCGAATACTTTGTATGGAATATTATTTCTCAAACATCCCTCTTCAAATAATCTTGATTGAGCATTTGTTCTATACAAGACCGTAAAATCTCTATATTTTTTCCCTTGAGCTTTTCCCATAAGGACTTCTTCCAATATTAGATTTACCTCTTCCCTTCCATCATTACAAACCAATAAAGATATAGGTTCACCATTTTTTTTCTTTGTCCACAAAATTTTATCTTTAGATGTCGAATTATTTTTTATCACATTGTTTGCTGCATCTAATATTACCGAAGTAGAACGGTAATTTTCTTCCAATTTCACTACTTTTGCATCCTTGTAATCTCTTTCAAAATCCAAAATATTTTGTATATTTGCTCCTCGAAATCCATAAATACTTTGGTTCTCATCTCCTACCACACATATATTTTGATATTTTTTAGCAATCATGCTTATTATTTCATACTGTATCCTATTAGTATCTTGATATTCGTCTACCATTATGTACCTAAATTTATCCTGGACTTTTACTAAAATATCGGCAACTTTTAAAATTTTATAAGTATTTAACAATATATCTGAAAAATCCATAGCGTTATTTTCTTTTAAAATTTTATTATACCTAATATATACTTCTCCTATCAATTTATCGTTTTCTCCAAAAGCGTTTGCACTCGAAATAAATTCTTCCGGAGATGTATTTTCCTCTTTTAATTTTGAGATTATCGAAACTATTACTCCATCTGTCAAATTTTTATTGATTATTCCCAAGCCTTTCAAAATATTTTTTACTACTCTTTTCTGGTCGTCAGTATCATAAATACTAAAATTGGCTCCATACCCCAACTTAGTTCCATACACCCGTAGTAATCTCAGACCAAAAGAATGGAATGTAGAAATCAAAGCTCTATTGGCATCTTCACCAATTAGGTCAATCACTCTTTCTTTCATTTCTTTTGCTGCTTTATTTGTGAATGTAACAGCTAATATACTATACGGAGATATTCCGCAACTTTTTATCATGTGAGCTATTCTATAGGTAATTGTCCTAGTTTTTCCTGACCCTGCTCCTGCTAAAATCAAAAGTGGTCCATCTATTTTTTCACATGCTTCTTTTTGTTTACTATTCAATCTTTCTAATATATTCTCATTCATTATATTCTCCATTTCATTTTTTATAAAGCAGTGATTTTCAAAAGTAGACACCCAAAAATTAATATAAAATCACAAGAGCCTAAAATTTCCTCACACCCATAGTGTTACCTTAGTGCTGCTCCCTTCCAGGCCTGACACGGTTCGATACTACTATGCCGCAAGATCTTAAACCCCTGTGACGACATTTATTATATCACTATTTACAATCTCAGTCAATAAAGGATTTTATCCAATTATATATTTTTTTAATATTTTTATAATTTTCTTAGGAATTTATCTAATTTATTTAATATTTTCTTTCCGCTATTTTTATTTAGTTTCTCAAGTTTTTCTTGAAGATCAGAAATTGTTTTTATCTCACCATTAGTCAAATTTTCTATAAATTTCTCATATTCTTTTTTATCAGAACTCAGAATATTCGAATATTTTTCGATTTCAAGATGACTCTTATTGATTACATCTTTTATCAAATCTTTTTTTAATGCTCCATTGTTTTTATTAATTTCTGATAAAATTTTTTGAGCCAATTCACTTTTTATTACTATTCCCCTTTTTATAGAATCATATGAATATTTAGCATTCTCTATTTTTATATTTTTCATTACCGGAGCAATCAATTCATTGAACAAAGGCAACTTAAAATCTATTTGTCTTTCTATTGCTTCTCTCGATAATACTATATTTTGAACTCTAAAATCTCCGCTGATATCAATATTTTCATTATCCACGACTAAATTAGACGAAAGGCCGAAATTTCCATTCTTAATATATTCACTTATTTCCGGCATTTTTTCAAACTTTGCACTTGGAATATTTAAATATATATTTCCAACCAAATCCTTTAAGTTTATCTTACCTTCAATAATTGCATTATTTTCATCTTCCCATGCTGTCAATCTCACAGTTATATCTTCTTTATTATTTGAAATCCTGTTAGAAATTTCATTTATTTCTCCGCTAAAATCAAGTCCATAGGCTTTTACTGTTATTATCATTTTTTTAATTATAACTTCCCATGTCTCGCCCTTTTGTGCATCAATTGTTTTCATTTTTTTTAGATTCAATAAATAATCTCTATACATCAAGACCAAATCATATATTTCTTTTTCATAATTTTTTGTCAAATACTCGCTTAAAATCGAATCTAAATCATTAATTTTTTTCTCTTGTTCATCTATAAAATCTTTCAAGCTATCTTCTAGATATTTTTTGAATTTATCCTTATCTGTCAATTGTTTAATCTCATCAACCGCAATCTTTCTTTCTTTCTCCAATCCGGACACGAGTTCTTTTGCAGAATTTAGTAAATTTTCTACATCTTTATCGTCCCTATCAAAAATTTTTAGGGGATCTTCCAGAGTAAATACTTTCTCAAAATTCTTCTTTACTTGTTTATATTGTTCACTTTTTTTTATTTCATCCATTCTATTTTTTATTTTATCATTATTTAAAACCAATTGTTCTTTTAACTCTTTATATTTTTTTTCTATTATATCTTTTTTTAATATTTCTTCCATTTGATTTTTGGATATAGGTGAAGAATTATCACTAATTATTTCTGTATTTTTCTTAGGTTCATTAGAAGAAATCGTTTTTTTAGATTCATTATTTTTTATTGTCAATAGCTCTACACCGATCAAAGAGGAATCCGTAATTATAACTTTTTTTTCTGATATTTGCAGTTTATAATTTATCTTTATTTCTCTTATACTTGCTGCATTTATTTTATTATCATTTTTGCTACTAATTTCGACTCTAAAAATAGAAATAAAATCAGAAAAAGGCCTGAAATCTACCTTTCCTATTTCCACCTTACTATTATTGATACTTGTAAGTTTTTTTTCCAGTAAAATTTCAATTATTTTATTTCTTCCATAATATACTATCAATAACAATATAATCAGTATCGGTATCATTTTTAAAAATAATTTTTTTGTCATCGTAACTCCCATACTTAAATTTATATAATAATTTTACCATATGGCATACTTATTTTCAATTATAAAATTTTATTTTATACTAATAAAATAATTAATTTTTTTGATTTCAATCCATTTAATCTATTAAATTTACTAACAATCTTGATACACATATTTTTATAAAATATTGCTATATTTTATAAATTGCAAATATTTTTCTTTTATGATAAAATTTAGAGAATAAAATATAAATTAACTATAAAAATAATCATTCTATTAGGAGATGAATTGATATGGTAAATAAAAAATATTTGGCACCCAATGCAATAACTGCAATAAGTTTATTATTAGGATTTTTAAGCATAACTACATCTATTTCCACTTTGATTTTTCACCAAACTGATGTACCTACATCAGCAGTCGCAGATGGATCCTTTAGTAAGCCGATTTTATTCATTATTTTAGCCATGATATGTGATGGCTTAGATGGAAAAACTGCCAGAAAATTGGATGCATTTAGTGAATTCGGAAAAGAATTTGATTCATTTGCGGACTCTATTTCTTTTGGATTAGCTCCCGGAATTTTGATCTATTGCAAATTATTATCAGACAATTTTTCTCATCTAGCTTTGATTCCCATCGCTTTTTTATATACATTTTGCGGTGTAATGAGATTGGTGAAATTTAACGTCATCACTGTAGCTTCCAATGAAAAAGGTGATTTTAGTGGAATGCCGATTCCAAATGCAGCCGCTATGGTATGTTCTTATTTATTACTTTGTAATTCTCTAAAAGGAAGATTCGGATACGATTTATACAATAGAGATATTTTCATAGGGATTTCTATAACTTCTGCAATTTTAATGGTAAGTACAATAAAATTTAAAACACCAGAATCTACTTATCATTTTATCCCCAAAAAAGGATTCCCAATATTTGTCCTTTCTGTTCTGGCTACTTTGAATTATTCACTATTTATTGTTTCGTCTGTTTATATTCTGATAAACCTATTTTACTTTACTCGCAATCGTTTTGAAAATAATGATCCATTGGCAAATATTTCTGATGATGACTCAGATGAATATAATATATCTGTAAAAGAATATATTGAGTACAAAGAAGAGATTAAACCTCCTGTTACAGGTAAAAAAAGCAGGTCTCATAATGCTAAAAAAGTAAAAGATGAGAAAGAAAATACCGATAATGTTCGTGAAAAAAGCAAACCAAGGGTTAAAAATTCCAAAGGGAAAAAAGACATATAAAGTCAGTAGAAATTTCATATATGAAATAAAAAACAATAGTTTTTATTTGAATTCTGGTCTCTTTTACAGTATATATTTATATTGATAGAATAAATAATTTTTCTGGATATATTATTTAAAAAATATAAACAATATTTTTAAGGAGGGGTTTTTTATGTTTAAAAAAACTGAAGTTTTAAAAAGAATTACAGATGTCGGAATAGTTGCTGTAATCAGAAGTGAGAGTACGCAAGATTGTATCAGAATCGCAAAGGCTTGTATAGCCGGTGGAATTCCTGCAATAGAAGTAACTTATACAGTGCCCGGTGCTACTGATGCTATAAAGGCTTTAAAAAGTGAAATAGATCCAAAGGATCTGATTATTGGTGCCGGTACAGTCCTTGACACTGTGACAGCAAGAACTGCAATATTAGCCGGTGCAGAATATATTGTTTCCCCTGGTTTTGATGAAGCCACTGCAAAATTATGCAATCTATATCAAATCCCCTATATGCCCGGATGTTTGACTATTACTGAAATGATAAAAGCCTTAGAATATGGAAGTGAAATTATAAAATTATTCCCTGGCAGTGCTTTCGGTCCTTCATATGTAAAAGCCGTAAAAGGTCCACTTCCTCAGGCTAATATCATGCCTACCGGAGGAGTCAGTATAGATAATATAGAGGAATGGTTCGAAAGTGGCGTCGTTGCTTGTGGAGCCGGAGGAAAATTAGCCAGCGGTACCAGTGAAGACATCACAAAAACTGCCAAAGCATTTGTAGAAAAAATAAAATCTATAAAAAATAAGAAAAAATAAATTTTAAGCAGGGTGGCTAAATGGAAAAAATAATTACCTTTGGTGAAATAATGCTAAGATTGACTCCACCGGAATACAATAAAATAGACCAAACTAATACTTTTATGGCGAATTATGGTGGTGGAGAAGCAAACGTTGCAGTTTCTTTATCCCATTTTGGGCACAAGACTTATTTTATGAGTAAACTACCACCGAATATATTGGGAGATGCCGCTATACAACATCTGAGGGGATATGGAGTAAATACAGATTACGTTGTTCGTGGCTCTACCACACTGGGCATTTATTTTTTAGAAACAGGTTTTGGTGGAAGGCCATCTAAAGTCATATACAACAGAAAACATTCTGCTATTACAAGAATCGAAAAAGAGGAATTTAACTTTGAGGAGATATTTTCTGATGCCACTTGGTTCCATGTATCAGGCATTTCTTTAGCTCTGGGAGAACAAGTCAGAGAAGTATTAATGGAATGTTTGGAATATTGCCAAAAATATAATGTTACTGTATCCTTTGATTTTAACTATCGATCCAAACTATGGACAATAGAGGAAGCTTCCGAAAGTTATAAAAATGTTATTCCTTATGTAGATGTTGTATTTTCATCGTATTTTGACTGCAATACAATACTTGGAATAGAGGCAAATGAGAGTATAAAAAATTTGATGGAAAAAAGAGTTGATCTTTTTAGAAAAGTTATTAAAAAATATGATATAAAATATATTTTTGGAACTGATAGAATTGTATACAGTGCTACCGAAAACAGTTTAGCAGGATATTGCATATCAGAAACAATAGAAAAATACACCGACCCTATAAGATTTAATATATATGATAGAATCGGTGGTGGTGATGCTTTTGCATCTGGAATTATTCACGGATTAATTAAAGATTTTGATGCACCTGATTATGCCCTTGATTTTGGACTTGTAACATCCGTTCTAAAACATACGATTTATGGTGATGTCTGTGTATTAAAATGTGAAGATATTCTGGATTATATGCAAAATGCTGGGAATAAAGGAGTGGATAGATAAAAAATTGAAATAACAAAAAAGGAGGAAAAATGATTATTGGAAAATTAAAAGATCTCAATTTATACAAAGGCTTAAGTAAAAATATTGATAAAGCTATAGATTATGCCATTTCCACTGACCTCTTATCGTTAGCTGCCGGAAAATACGAAATTGACGGGAAAAATATTTATGTCAATCGTCAAAGTTATATCGGAAAACCATTGGCAGATTGCGCTGCTGAAAACCATAAAGATTACCTTGATTTGCAAATAGTCCTCAAAGGGACTGAAGGTTTTGGATACGCAGATATTTCAAATAATACTTTAAATCTAATTGAACCATATAACAAAGAAAAAGATGTTACAAAATATACTTGTATTGATGAAACTATCTATACCATGACTATGGGATCTTTTGCAATACTTTTTCCGGAAGATATTCATAGACCACAAATTAAAATAAATGATTCGACCGTTGAAAAAGCAGTAATCAAAATAAAAATTTAATGTCAAAAAGGAGGAATGAATATATATGGCTAAAATTATAACTTTGGGAGAAATTATGTTAAGATTATCTTCCCCTTTAAATTCACGTCTGGTTCAATCTCAGACTTTTGATGTAGTTTATGGTGGTGGAGAAGCAAATGTTGCTGTATCTGCCGCAAATTATGGACATGATGCTTACTTTGTTACCAAAGTACCAAAACATGAGATAGGACAATCCGCAGTAAATACTCTGAAAAGATTTGGAGTAAAAACAGATTATATCGCTCGTGGAGGAGAAAGATTGGGGATATATTTCTTGGAATCCGGTGCTTCTGTAAGACCGTCAAAAGTCATCTATGACCGTGCGGGAGCCGCTATAGCCGAAGCTGAACCAAAGGACTTTGACTTTGATAAAATAATGGAAGGCGCTTCTTGGTTTCACTGGTCAGGAATCACTCCTGCTATCAGTGATAAGGCTGCTGAACTAACCAAAATAGCCAGTATAGCAGCTAAAAAACATGGGGTTACAATATCCGTAGATCTTAATTTCCGTAAAAAATTATGGACTAAAGAAAAAGCTCAATCAATTATGAGACCATTGATGGAATATGTAGATGTCTGCATAGGAAATGAAGAAGATGCGGAATTATGCTTGGGATTTAAGCCTGATGCTGATGTGACTGCTGGTAAAACCAGTGCTGAGGGGTATAAAGGAATTTTCAAACAAATGGCTAAAGAATTTAACTTTAAATATGTTATTTCTACACTTCGTGAATCGTTTAGTGCTTCTCATAATGGATGGAAGGCTCTAATATATGATGGAGCCGATTTCTACGAATCCAAACGTTATGACCTAGACCCTATAATTGACCGTGTAGGAGGAGGCGACGCATTCTCAGGCGGGATTATACATGGACTATTGACATATCCTAAAGATATGGGGAAAGCTCTGGAATTCGCTGTGGCAGCTTCTGCGTTAAAACATACTATTCCAGGAGATTTCAATATGGTATCTACGGAAGAAGTGGAGACTCTGGCTGGCGGGGATGCTTCTGGTCGAGTACAACGTTAAGGTAGTATTAAAAAGTTGTTTTAAAAAGGATGTAAATTTATTTTACATCCTTTTTTTGTGTTTGTTGGGGTTATATAAAAAATCTCCCACCTACTTTAACTTCTGTTTATATTGTACCAATGCTCTGTCCTTTTCTTTTTTATTTCAGAAGTTATCTCCCATAATTTCTATTTCTAATCCATTAATAAAAATACTGGTCATATTTAATTTTCCAGTGGCAATATTCTTATCATTATCACTTGTTTTAGATAAGCTTTTCTATATAACTCTAGTGCCACATAATATTGCTCTTTGCCCAAAAAATTAACTGAATATATAGATTTTTAAAATATGAACAAATCTGGAATAAGAAATTCTGTCGAATGGAGTTACTATAAAAATTTATTAACTGTTTGATTGTACTCAAAAAATATATCAAAGCACTAGACCTCGAAGACACCAGAAAATAACTAATTATGACAAAGTAGAAGATGCAGAATTTAGATATGAAGATTATTAGGAGGAGTTAAAATGGCAGAGACTAAAGGAGTAGAAGGAACTGCAAAACTTATAACAGATCGTGAATTACTTACGATTTGTAATTTGACCAACTTAAAGTTGGAATTTGCTGATTTAGTAAAAGATAGAGATGAAAAGACAGGTAAAATCCTATTAAATCATACAATCTCATCACTTTTAGATGCAAAATATGATGAATTTAAAAAAGAATGGAAAATAAATATGCTAAAGCTGAATATCAATCAAGTTCAAAAAAAGAGGAATTCGATGCAGAAACAGAAAAATTATTCAATGAAAATTCTCAAAAAATTAAAGCACCCTTTGGCCCTGGAAGAAATATAGATCGTGCTACATTTGATAGAGAGAGAAAAACTGAATTTGATAGGCAGATGGATTCAGCAATATTAGAAAGTAAAAAACTCAATGATCAAAGTCAAGATCTAGGTGCTTTTATTAGAACTATGAATAATGGTGAGAAGGTATATCAATATGGTTCTGATGATGACTTAAAAAAGAATGCACTTGTACTCATAGAATACTATGAACGTTTGATTAAAACAAATGCTGC
>JAITPM010000001.1 GCA_031289425.1 Fusobacteriaceae bacterium | reverse complement strand
GAATATGTGAATTTGTTGGACTTGTCGAGTTCGTCAAAAATGGCGACAGCTTCCTGACGGATTTGCTCGCCCGCCTCGTTTCTTGTGCGTCCCGGAGACGCTACAGCATTTTCCAAAGATTGCGAATTCGCAATAAATTGTGTCAATATCAATGCTATCAATAATAAAAACTTTTTCATATTCTTTCAAGTATTATTCGTTTTATTTATTCATTTCATATTTTTCGGTATTGTTTATCCATAATTTAAAAGATATTTTAGGCACTATGTATAAAATAATAACATCAGGGATTGTACTTATCACAGAAATAATCATAATGTATATTAATTCCGAAATCTTTTCATTTCCATCTGAAGAAGTTATATAATATATTAAATTATAGATATAAAGAATAGTAATAATTGCCCGATTATTATACTTAATGGCTTTTTTATACTGCTCAACAGGTTCGATATTCTCCTTTCTAAAAATGATGGATGGACTGAATATTAACATCACAAGAATTAACCAAATTAACGCTGAAATAATAATTTTGATTAATGAAAAAATGGAAAACGGAAAAATATAATTCGGAAAAATAAATATAGCATAGTTGACATATAGCAACCAAATTATAAATATGTGTGTAAACCACAAATTCAAAACCATTCTATCTTTATTTAATTTCAGTTGCATAATTTTTGTATTGTTTAAACCATTTGGAATTAAGAAATTCTTCATAATAAGGATCTTTAATAAGAAAAAAATAAAGCGGATTTTGGTAAATTATTACCCAGTAATATAAACTCCGAAATTGAAGCGGGTGGGGAAAATTATACTCTGCAACATGTTGAAAATATTCATGACAATTATATTCATCAATTTTGCTGTTTGAGATATAATCATAAGTAAAAAAATAATCTTTATGAATATGATATCCATAAATCACATTGTTTTTTATTGTATAAAAATCTACCCATTGGTATATATGTTCAGCATGTATAGCATCTACGCTGATATATTTATCAAAAGTTAAAGGAACAAATTGAGCTATAGCCCATTCACGTGAAACAGAATCTGTAGAACGACAATCAAGATTAGAACAATATCTCATATTATTTATCACAAGAACCATAAAAAACAGATTGAAAAAATAACCAAAATTCCGCTTAATAGCCGTATTAATTTTGGTTATATATTTCAAAACTATAATGAATATAAAAATAGCTATAATGAAACACACACATTCTATATATGTATATGAATTTAAAAGTATCATAATCTAAAACAATTTAAATTTACCTAAATATAATTTTTGCCCAACAGTAGAAAATGGTACAGGCATAGATGCCTCACCTCTAATTGCTGGTTGGAGTTTTTGGTCATAAATATGCTTTGTAATATCTCCAGAATACGAATTTGTTGTATTAAAAAGTATTAATTCGACCTCAGCATTTTGCTCGTTTAAAATACCCATTATCGAAAAACTACCTAACAATGCATCAAACGATGTATTTAATCCTAATAAAGACAAACTCTCTTCTCTTTTATGCTCCATTGCATCATATCTATATACATAGACATATTTGTTATTAATAATTTTCTTAATAACATGTTTGTCTATAGTATTTTCTTTACCCGTTACACCAGATAACATCCGAAAACCATTTGATATTTCCTTTTTAAGGTTATCTTTTAGATTTTCAATTGTGTTTTTAATTTTTTCTATTCCCAGTATTTTTTTTGTAACAGGATGATTAGCGTCAAATATAAAATATTCAGGTCCAACTCCGGTAATATAATCTATTAATATCAAATTTGATATATTATTCCAAGTAATTTCTTTATTCGCAAGAAAACAATTTTTAATTCCAACTCCTTGATAATTTGTTTTATTATACTCCAAAGATTCAAAATATTGTAAGAATCTTTCAAAATCCTCATACCAAATAGTTGGCATTAAACTATAGTCAAATGGGATATTACTGCCATATTGTTGCCAATTAATATTTGTAATACCACCAGATAATATTGCAGCTAATTCTACTGGGAAAATTTTACCTATCCCCAATTCTCCAAACATAATTGAATAAAAATTCGGAGCAATAGTCCTCTTAAAAAACTCATTAAATGCTGTATTTTCATCGTCATTAAGTTTTTCTCCAAGCTGGAATTTTACATAAATTGGTCTTATTATTTTTATGAGGTCTAAATCTTTATATTCATTCATTGTGTACCATCCTGCCTGTTTACCATTAGAATCTCCAATATGATAATACCAATCTTTTGTGCAAGTTATCATGCTCATGCTCATGCTTGATTGAGATGCCAATAATTGACCTTCGGTTGTCTTCTTTAGCCCTTCTACATTTGCTGTTTCTCTTGGTCTGGAAGCCGTATAACAATCCCTCGCCATCGCGTCCGCATCCTTTTCAAACACTCTCACAACCACGCCCGGGTCATGGATTAAATCCCATTGCCATTTAGCAATATGAGCGCCATTGCTGTAATCCATCAGATTGTCGGTTGGGGAGGGAATCTTGTAATCATTAGAGAAGGTATGTTCCAGTCTGAAAATTCCGTGACCAAGTTCATGTGCCGCAGCGGTATATAAGTTGTCTGTTTCGGGGAAACCTTGAGTAAATATGTATCCGAACTGTTTGTCGCGAGGCATAAAACCGTCGGCGTCACGATCTTTTGTTCTTGCGCCGTATTGATTGAAGAAGAACAAATA
>JAITPM010000021.1 GCA_031289425.1 Fusobacteriaceae bacterium | reverse complement strand
AAAATTCCATTCACGAATTGAACTAAAGCTCTAATTGGAGTTTTCCTTCTGTATAATCTATTTAATACTTCTTTTACTGTATTTATTCCATATTCATCTAAAATTTTTAAAAGCCTGTTTTCAATCCCTATATTCCATGCTTTTTTTACATAAATGTTCTTTTTGACCAATTTTATAGATTCCAATAAACTTTCAGGAAAAATAGTTTGATTCTCTTTATCCACCATATAAGTTGTCTTTAATTTTTGAGAAGCTCCATTTAAAACAGTTAAATTTCTTTCTGTTATTATCTGAGCATCCTCTATCTCTTCTTTTTCTCTTTTTTTATTTTTAATTATATACTCTGAAATATGACATTTCCCATCTTTTTCTGGATTGAATCTATATTTTATATAATATGTATCTTCAGCTTTAGATTCTTCTACCAAATAGCCTTCTAATATATAACCCAACTCGACTAAACAATCAAATGCTTTTTCAATTCTTTTTACAACCTGTTTTAATCTGCATAGTGTATATTCTTTATCCTTTCCTTTTTTATCTTTTCTTGTTGTAATTTGTTCTGTTTTTAATGGGATAATAGCAGCTAAAGTTCTCACATTTATACTTCCTATCCCCTTATCGTATCTTATTTTACTGATATATCTATATATTCTTCCGGCTATAGGATCTTTTGTAAGTATTTCTAAGAGTGCTTTGGAATTATATATAATATATCTTTTACTTTTTATTTTCTGTCTAACATTTTTATTTAAAATAACTCTATAATATTTTTTTTTGCCTTTACTTAATTTTTGATAAGTAAGTAATTTGAATTCTGCATCTTCGAATTTATATTTTCCTAAATTCGTATGATTTGATATAATAAATTGATATTCTGTGCTTTTTAGATTTTTTAATGCTTGTTCCACTTTTATATAATATGTCCTATTCATTTTATTTCCAAGGAAATTGGTTATAAAATCAGATATTTCAAATTCGATATAATCTTCATTGTCATTTTTTTCTTTTTTACATTCATACATGGAGATCAAATATGTATAAATTTTTTCTTCAAACGTCGAAGGTTGAAAAACTTTATCTGAAGCACTTTTGGCTGTAAGAATGCTGAACATTTTTACGCCTAAATCACGAAAATCATATTCAAAATTTTTTCTTTTATTCTGTTTTTGGTAAGTGAAAAAAGGAAAAACTATCATTTCTATGGGAATATTTACTACATTTTCCTGCAAATTAAGAAAGTTACCAGTTCCCTTTACTACTATTTCTTTTAATTCTATATCCGGAACCTGGCTACTTGTAATTTCAAAATCATTAATATTTTCCAAATTGGTAATGTCCTCTAAAAGAGATCCCGAATTTGATATTATAAGACTATCAACGATTTCTTGATTTTCATTTTTTAAATCCATTACTTCGATTGCTTCTTCACTCATAGTTGTTATCCTTAAAATTTTTTATAAATAATTATTAGAATTATATAATAAAAGTCAAAGTATTTCAACCTTATTTTTATTTATAAGAGATAAAATTTAACTATTTAACCTAAAAATATATTGAAAAAAATTTTTATGTATATCAATAGAAATAAAATGCAAGTTAAATAAAACCCAAACTATAATTTTTTTGTTATATGCCTTTAATATTTTAAATAAAAAATCTTAATAAATTATATGTATACGAACAAAAATAAATATTAAATTTTTTTTTCTTCATAGTTATGTTTATTCTCAATAATATTTTTTTATTTTTAACCTTTTCATTTTTTATCCCTATTTTTACCAAGTATAAAAATAATTAAAAAATGTTCTAATATCAAAATTGCAGCATTTTTTGTTTGTATATTGTTAAAAATAAAAAAATCTTAATTTTTTTCCTATTTTTATGTTTTCAAAATTTATAAAAATACATAAACTTCTCATATTTTATTAATTCATATTAACAATAATATTAAAAATCAAATTTTTTAATAAAAAATACATCCATTAAAAAATAAAAAATGAGTAAAAATAGAAAAATATCATTTGTATATGTGCAATAATATAAATTTATTTTTTTCATCTTTTTTTTAACTAAAATTCTAAGAAAAACAAAATTATTATTTTAAATTAGTCTGTACATAAAACTAAGAATACAATAAAAACATTTTTTAAACAGGAAAAGAAAAAACAAATAAAAAATCTAATAAATGCTTGACTAAATGAGAAAAATCTTTTATAATAAATATCTGAGATAATAAATTTTGGAGGTGAAACAATGAAAAGAACATTTCAACCAAATAATAGAAAAAGAAAAAAAGATCATGGTTTTATGTCTAGAATGAAAACCAAAAATGGAAGAAAAGTATTAAAAAGAAGAAAATTAAAAGGTAGATACAAATTAGCAGCATAAACTCATATGTTTTATAATTTTTTATAATTTGTATAAAAAATTAGGAAAAAATTAGGAGTAAATTTTTATGAATACATTAAAAAAAGATAAGGAGTTCCAATCTATCTATAATCAAGGTAAAAAAACTTTCGGATATTACTCCCTTATTTTTTTTAAAAAGAATTCAAACAATGCCAATAATTGTGGATTTGTTGCAAGTAAAAAAATTGGAAATGCTGTCTGTCGTAATCGTCTAAAAAGATTATACAGGGAATACTACAGGAAAAATGAAAAATTTATAAAAAAAAGTTATGATATTATTTTTGTTTGTAAAAAAATTGCTGGTAAAAATATAAAAAACATAAAATATGAAGATATCGAAAAAGATATGGTAAAAATTTTTAAAACTAGCAATCTTTTTATGTTATAAATTTTATATTGAATTTTTTATTTATTTTTAATTAGGAAAATGAAAATGAAAACAATTGCACTTTTTTTAATAAAATTTTATCAAAAATATATAAGTATATTTTTAGGAACAAATTGTAGATTTTATCCTAGCTGTTCAGCTTATACTTATGAAGCAATAGAAGTGCATGGATTTATAAAAGGTTTTTTTTTAGGAATAAAAAGAATATTAAAATGTCATCCCTTCCATCCTGGAGGTTATGATCCAGTACCTAAAAAAAAATAAAAATATATCAGCTGTTTCAGGAGGAATTAAAATAAAATGGAAAGCATAAAAAAATATTTACCCATGATCATTATCTTTATGGTAGTTTACTTTATGATGAGTAAACCAAAAGAAACAGATAAAAAAATAGAATACAAAGAAGGCGTTTTTTACGAAAGAGTCGGAGAGAGTGAAAAGAAAGGTTTTTTAAGTAGTATTTTAGGTAAAGGAAAAGAAAATCAAGTTAAGGAAATTAGTGATGTCATATCTGTAAATTTTAGTAAAGAAAAAATTGAATCAATAAAAATAGAAAAAAATGATAATATTCTTAAAGATAAAGAAAAAGCAGAATTTTTTTTGGAACAAATAAAAAATAAAAAAGAAGTGGAAACAAAAGAAAACAAACTAAACAACGAAGACAAAAATATATATAATTTACTTTTAAATGCAGTAAAAAAAGCAGAAACCTTCTCATCAAAACTATTGAGAGATAAAGTAGATAAATTACCAATAGGTACTTTTTTATCTGTCGCTAAAATCTCTGATGATTTTATGGAAGTTGAAGTAACAACAAGTAATGAAAAAATAGAAAAAATAAAAGTATTAAAATCTAATCTTAATGATAAGGATTCAGAAAAAATATCCTCTTTAATTAAAAAAATATTGGATGAAAAAACAATAGATATTAAAATAAATGAAAATTCTTCAGATGCAGAAAAAGAATTTATAGAAAATATGAAGAATATTGTAAGTGAAACAGGAATAAGGGAAGAAAAATATGGAGTAATAAAAAAAGGTAATATTGTTTGGCAAACAATCAAAGATGTAATAGCTAGACTTATTTTGGGAGTATATAATATGACAAAGAATTATGGAATGGCTATAATTTTGTCAACTATTATTATAAAAATAATTTTGCTTCCACTTACGATAAAACAAGATAAGTCTATGAAAATTATGAAAAAATTACAACCTGAAATAGAGAAAGCAAAGGAAAAGCATAAAGGTAATCCACAAATGGAGCAACAGGCAACTTTAGAAGTATATAAAAAACATGGACTTAGTCCAATGGCACAAATGGCAGGGTGTTTACCTCTACTTCTACAAATGCCAATATTATTTGCATTGTTTGGTGTTTTAAGAAGTGGTCTAATACCTGAATTTTCAAGGGTATTTTCTGAAGCTATCACTTTAGAAAGTGGAACTACAATGAAATATTTATATTCATATATGATTGGTCCGGTATTTATATGGTTGGATCTGGTAAATCCTGATCCTTATTATATTTTACCTGTTTTGACTGGGGTAGTAACATATCTTCAACAAAAGATGATGAGCACTGGTTCAGGGGACAATCCTATGATGAAAAACATGGGAGTAATTATGCCTTTAATGATGGTATTTATATCTTTAAAGATGCCGTCTGGTTTACAATTATATTGGCTTATTTCGACTGTTTTATCTGTAGTCCAACAATATTGGATTATGAAAAGAGGAGAATAATATGAGTAGTAAAACTATAGAAATAAAAGCTATGACAAAAGAAGAGGCAATAAAGAGAGCTCTAAATATATTTGAAGCTAGGGAAGAAAATATAGTAAACATAATAGAAATACAAAAAAGTAAATCCTTTTTAGGACTTTTCACTAAAGAGGGGGTTTATTCTATAGAAATAGATAAAGATAAGAAAGTAAGCTATAAAAATGAAACTCATGCAAAGGTTGACATTACGCAAAAAGAAATAAAAAAAGATGAAAATAAAAAGAGAGAAAGTAAAAAAGATGAGATAAAAAGAGAAGAAAACAAAAGAGAAGAAAATAAAAAAGAAGAGAATAAAAAAGAAGAAAATAAAAAAGAAGAGAATAAAAGAGAAGAGAATAAAAGAGAAGAGAATAAAAAAGATATATATGTACCAGAAAAAAAATATGATGATAAAGTTAATCAATATAATAAATTACTAGATAAAACAGAAGAAAAAACAGTTAACCAATATGTTTTAGAGGGAAGTAGTAACGAACTTAACAATATTGTTTTCGAAGATATAAGTGAATCTTTATTGGAAAAGACTGAAATATTACTGGAAAAGATGGGTTTAAATTTAGAAGCAAAAGTAATAAAAAATTCTGAAAGATCTTATCTTGTAAATATATATGGAGAAGATAATGGAATAATAATTGGTAAAAAAGGAAAAACATTAAATAATTTTGAATATATACTAAAGTCTATATTTAAAAGATACAGAATCGAAGTTGATGTAGAAGGATTTAAAGAAAAAAGATATGACACTCTAAAAAAATTAGCAAGGAAAATGGCAGAAAAAACCTTAAAAACAAATAAGATGATAAAACTTAATCCTATGCCTGCCAAGGAAAGAAAAATAATACATGAAGTTATGAATAGATATGCACAATTGGAGACTTATAGCGAGGGTAAAGATCCCAAAAGGTACATAGTTATAAAAAGAAAAAAATAGGGGGAAAGTTATGATATTTGATACAATTACTGCTATTTCTACCCCTGTTGGTGATGGTGGAATTGGGATTGTAAGGATATCTGGAGAAGATGCACTGCATATTTTAGAAAAAATTTTTATTCCAAAATCTGGAAAAAAAATAAATGATTTAAGTAATTTTTCTATTAATTATGGGCATATACATGATAATTTTTCTATTATTGATGAGGTTTTAGTATCTGTTATGAAGGGGCATAAGACTTATAGTGGAGAAAATATTATAGAAATAAATTGTCATGGGGGTTATTTTTTAGTCAATAGAATATTAGAAATAGTATTAAAAAATGGGGTAAGATTAGCAGAAAAGGGAGAATTTACAAGAAGAGGGTTTTTAAATGGAAGAATTGATTTAATTCAAGCAGAAGCCACTATAGATATAATAAATAGTAAAAATGATAAGTCTAATGTTTTAGCCATTAATCAGCTTCGTGGTGATTTATCTGATAAAATAAAAAGTTTAAAAAAATTAATCTTGGATGTAGCCGCACATATAAATGTTGTTTTAGATTACCCTGAAGAGGGGATAGATGATCCGATACCTTCTAATTTGGTAGAAAATTTAGAAATTGTAAAAAAAGAAATAGGTGATTTAATAAATTCCTATGAATCTGGAAAAATTATAAAAGATGGAATAAAAACGGCAATAATTGGTAAACCTAATGTAGGTAAATCAAGCATTTTAAATGCTTTAATCAAAGAAGAAAGAGCTATAGTTACAAATATTCCAGGAACCACAAGAGATGTAATAGAGGAAAGTATAAAGATAAAGGGAATAAATTTACTTCTTACAGATACTGCCGGAATTAGAAATACAAATGATTTTATAGAAAATATCGGTGTAACAAAAGCGAAAGAAATCTTAAAAAAAGCAGATTTAATATTATTTATTATAGATAGCTCAAAAGAATTAGAAAATGAGGATATTGAAATTTACAATTCTTTATTAGAAGAAAAAATAGATAAAACAATTGGTATTATAAATAAGATTGATATTAAAAAAATACTACATTTGGATAAGGTAGATAAAATAAAAAAATGGATAGAGATTTCTGCACTTACAAATGAAGGAATAAATAAAATGGAAAATGAGATTTATGATTTTATTATAAAAGAAAAAGTAGAAAAATATCAAAATAAAATCATAATAACAAATATAAGACATAAATCATCTCTAGACAAGGTGATGGTAGCAATAAATAATTTGTTAAATATAATAAGAGAAGGCTTTCCAATGGATTTAATGGCAATTGATATAAGGGATGCTTTGGATTATCTTGGAGAAATTACCGGAGAAATATCAAGTGAAGACCTATTGGATCATATTTTTAAAAATTTTTGTGTAGGGAAATAAAAGGCGATAAAAAATCGCCTCTTTCTATAGTGTTAAATATTATTATTTAATTTTTGGGGGAAAAATGAATTCAAAATCTTATGATATAATTGTAGTGGGTGGAGGTCATGCTGGATGTGAAGCTGCATTAGCAGCAGCACGCCTTGGAGAAAAAACTGCACTTTTTACATTATATCTGGATAATATAGGAATGATGTCTTGTAATCCATCAATAGGGGCGCCAGGTAAAAGTAATTTGGTCATGGAAATGAATATTTTGGGTGGAGAAATGGGGACACATATTGATAAATATAATTTGCAGTTAAAAATCCTCAATGAGAGCAAGGGTTCTGCGGCAAGAATAACAAGAGGCCAAGCAGATAAATATTTATATAGGAAAAAAATGAAAACTTTGCTTGAAAATACAAAAAACTTAAGTTTAATTCAACAATGTGTAGATGAAATAATAGTAGAAGAGATAAAAGAAGAAGAGATAAAAGAAGAAGAAATAAAAAAAGAAGAAATAAAAAAAGAAGAGATAAAAGAAAAAGAGATAAAAGAAAAAATAAAAAAAGAAGCAAATAATAGTAAAAAGAAAATAATAGGAATAATAACAAACTTAGGAATAAAATATTATGCAAAATCTATAATTTTAGCAACAGGGACTTTCCTTAAAGGGAAAATAGTAATAGGAGATGTATCCTATAGTGCTGGAAGACAAGGAGAAATTTCTGCCGAAAAATTATCTGATAGTTTGAGAGAAAATGGTATTGATATAAAAAGATATCAAACAGCTACTCCTCCAAGAATAGATAGAAGAACCATAGATTTTTCAAAGGTAAAAGAACTTCATGGAGAAAAACACCCTCAATATTTTTCTATTTTTACAGAACCAAAGGAAGAAAACCCATTTCCAACATGGCTCACATATACTACAGAAAAGACCATAGGTATAGTCAGAGAAATGTTAAAATTTTCTCCAATCATGAGCGGGATGATACAATCTCATGGACCCAGACACTGTCCATCTATTGATAGGAAAGTCATGAATTTTCCAGAAAAAACCAATCATCAAATTTTTCTCGAAATGGAATCAGAAGATAGTGAAGAGATATATGTGAATGGTCTCACAACAGCTATGCCGCCTTTTGTGCAAGAGGCTATTTTGCATACAATATCTGGGTTGGAAAATGCATCTATTATGAGGTATGGCTATGCGGTAGAGTATGATTATGCCCCAGCCAGTCAATTGTTTCCTACGTTAGAGAGTAAAAAAATAGAAGGATTATTTTGTGCAGGACAAATAAATGGTACTTCAGGTTATGAGGAAGCAGCAAGCCAGGGATTTATGGCAGGGGTGAATGCAGCTAAGAAAAATCAAAATAAACCTCCTATAATAATAGATAGAAGCGAAGGATATATTGGAGTTTTAATAGATGACATAATACATAAAAACACACCAGAACCATATAGAGTTTTACCCTCTAGAGCGGAATATAGATTGACTTTACGTTTTAATAATGCATTTATGAGACTATATAAAAAATCGAGAGAAATTGGAATTTTATCAGAAAGCAAAAGAGATTATATGGAAAATGCTGTTCAAATTGTCGAAAATGAAATAGAAAATTTAAAAAATATAAAAATTCCTCTGGCTATAATAAAAGAAATATTAGCAGATGTAAAATCTAAACAAGAGGTGACTAAGGGTTTAACGGCATATGAGCTTTTAAAAATAAAAGAAGTTACTTATGATAGTTTAAAGAATATAATAGATATAAAAAATTATCCATATTTTGTCAAAAATGAAATAGAAACAATAATAAAATATGATATTTTTATTGAAAGAGAAAATAAACAAATAGAAAAGTTTAAACAATTAGAAGAAATTGAAATACCAAAAGATTTGGATTATAATAAAATAAAGGGATTATCAAATATCGCCAAATCATCTTTAATGGAAATAAGACCTCTTTCAGTCGGAGAGGCATCCAGAATAAGCGGGATAACCGGAAATGATCTTGCATTTTTGATAGGCAATATAAAATAAATATTATTGTTTATATACATTTGGAGAATATATGAATCTTTTGGTAAGCGATACAATTAGTTATATAAGAAATATCAAATATTTAAAGTTTTTTGCTATTTACTTATTATTTATAAATTTTTGGGGATATTTAAGTATTTATAGAAATAAAATAAGAATAAAAAAAAATAAAGAAGAAATAAAAATTAAGAAATTATATTTTTATGTATTATTATTAGGTGGAATAGGAATTTTACTTGGAATGTATCATTTTAGACAAGAAATAAAAAAATGGTATTTTACATATACGGTACCATTTCTTTTATTTTTACAATTTATTTTTTTTGGATGGTTATATATTAAATTTTAGATTTGGTATATATCGTTATAGTACGACTTAGGGAGCAAAATAAATGAAGAAGGAAAAAATAATAGAATATAGAGGAAAAATTCCACTGATTTTGCAGGAGGAAAACAAAAAAATCATTTATGTTTGTTCTTCTAATAGAAATATAGAAGATTATTATAATTATTTATATGATTTTTATGATGGAAAAGTTCTGAAAGTTGAGAGTTTAAACGAAATTTCAGAAAAGGATAAAAAAAATTACGAGTTATTAGATATTTTAAAAAATGAAAAAAAATATATTATATTACTTTCTTTGGAAGGCTTTCTCAGAGATTTTTATCAAAAGGCTAATGCAGAAATCTTTGAAACAGGAAAAGAAAAAAAAATAAATTTTCTTGAAAAAAAATTAATAAACAGCAATTATGAAAAAAATTATCTTATAGAAAAACGAAGAAGTTATAGTATAAGAGGTAATATTTTCGATATTTTTCCCATAAGTGGAGATTATCCGGTGCGATTGGAATTTTTTGACAATATTCTGGATAGGATAACATATTTTGATATAGAAACACAGAAAAGTATTGAAAAAATAAAGTATTTGGAAATGTATATAGATAGTAATAAAAATAATCCTATCTCTTTTTTGGAATTTTTAGGTATAGATAAGGATTCTAATAAAATGATTTATTTTGAAAATTCGGAGATATTAGCATATAAATTTGAAGAGATTGTACTAAAAAATCGTGATATAGAAGATGTTATTAAAAAAAGATTTTTGGATTTATATAACATAGGAACCGAAATAGAAATAAAAACATTTTCAGAAAAAGAACTAGAACAATATAGAGATATAGATGAATTAAAGAAGTTGGCCGAAAACAAAAATATTGATATACATTTATTTTCTTATGAAGAAAAAAGATATCAGGAACTACTTTCTGGAACTAAAATAAAAATAGCAAAAAATAAGTATTTTGAAGGTTTCAAAGAAGAAAATACAAAAAAAACAAAATTATTTTTGACTGATAGAGAATTAAAAGGGATAAAAATAAACAAAAGAGAAAATATAAAAAAGCGATTGAGATATATAGATGTTTCTAAGATAAAAGAAAATGATTATATAATTCACAATAATTTTGGAGTTGGAATATATCTTGGGATAGAAATAATAGATGGAAGAGATTATCTAAAAATAAAATATGCAGACGAGGACAAGCTATTTGTCCCTGTGGAAAATATAAAAAGTATTGAAAAATACGTATGCACTCCCGGTGAAATACCAGAAATATATAATCTGGGAAGACGTGGATTTAAGCACAAAAAAGAAAAACTACAAGGCGATATGGTAAAATTTGCCAGAGAAATAGTCGAGATACAAGCTAGAAGGGAAAAAGAAGTAGGATTTTTTTATTCCCCAGATACCATATGGCAAGAGGAATTTGAAGAAGGATTTCCATATAAAGAAACTAGTTCACAATTGAAAGCAATAAATGATGTAAAAAAAGATATGGAATCCGGTCGAATTATGGATAGGGTTATATGTGGAGATGTAGGCTATGGAAAAACAGAGATTGCATTGCGTGCTGCTTTTAAAGCTGCTATAGATAGAAAACAAGTAGCTATATTAGTTCCAACTACGGTACTAGCACAACAACATTATGAGAGGTTTACTGAAAGATTTCAAAATTATCCAATTATAATCGAAAGTGTCAGTAGATTAAAAACTGCAAAAGAACAAAAAGAAATTTTAGATAAAGTAAAGAAGGGAACAATAGATATTCTAATAGGAACCCATAGAATTTTATCAGAAGATATAAGATTTAAAGATTTAGGTCTTTTGGTAATAGATGAAGAGCAAAAATTTGGAGTAAAAGCTAAAGAACGATTAAAAAAAATAAAAAGCAAAGTAAATGTTTTGACAATGACGGCAACACCTATTCCAAGGACTTTGAACTTATCGCTACTTGGAATAAGAGATATATCAATTATAGATACACCTCCGGAAGGAAGGAAACCTATAGATACAATATTTATAGAAAAAGAAGATAGCATTATAAAAGATGCAATAATGAAAGAAATATCAAGAGAGGGACAAACTTTTTATATTTATAATTCTATAAATGGAGTAGAATCAAAAATAATGGAACTTCAAAAATATTTGCCAAATTATATAAAAGTAGATTATATACATGGCCAGATGTTGCCTCGGGATATAAAAAGAAAAATCAGAGCATTTGAAAATGGAGAAATAGATGTTTTAATTTCTACTACTATTATAGAAAATGGAATTGATATAGAAAATGCCAATACTATGATAATAGAAGGAATAGAAAAATTGGGGCTATCTCAAATATATCAATTGAGAGGAAGAATTGGAAGAGGAGAAAAAAAGGCATATTGTTATCTACTAAATAGTGAATCTAAGAGTAAAAAAGTAAAAGAGAGAACTGAAACAATAAAGGAACTAAAAAAAATAGGTGGAGGGTTCCAATTATCCTTGGATGACATGAGAATCAGAGGTGCCGGAGAAATTTTGGGAGAAAAACAACATGGGGCACTCGAAACTTTTGGATATAATATGTATATAAAAATGCTTAAAGAAGAGATCGCTAAAATAAAGGGAGAATATCAGGAAGATAAAGAAGAGCTCGAAATAAAAGTATTAAATTACGGCTATATACCTGATACATATATAGAAAAAGATGAAAAAATAATTATTTATAAAAGAATGGTCGAAATAGAGGATGAGGAAGAATTAGACGAATTGAAAAACGAAATAAAAGATAGATTTGGCCCAATCCCTCAGGAAGTTATAGAATTATTTGATTATTTATCAATAAAAATGAAAGCAGAAAATTATGGGATTTCAGCAATAGAAGAAAAAGATGATGGATATTTCATAAAATTTAATAATAGCAAATTAAAAGATATCAACAGAGAAATATTAATAAAAATGCTATCGGATCAGAAAGCAAGACATAAAAAAAGCCAAGATGCAATCATATATTTTGGAGAGCTTAAGGACTTTTTCAATGAATATGAAAAAAGTTTTATGTCAAAATAAAAATATTTTGGAATACCTTGTTCTTGACAAGTGGCCTAATAAAAGCATATAATTAATATAGATAGAAATGAAATAAAGGAGGGTGTAATAAATTTATTGCACAAGAGGAAATGAATAACTTAAAATTTTTGGAGGAAAAAGCAAAAAACATAAGAAAATCTATAATTCAAATAATTTATGAAGCTAAATCAGGACATCCGGGTGGATCCCTGTCAATTGTTGAAATTTTAACAGCATTATATTTTAACAAAATGAATATAGATCCACAAAACCCACAGATGAAAGGAAGAGATAGATTGGTATTATCTAAGGGACATGGCGCTCCTGCTCTTTATTCTACTTTGGCAGAAAGAGGCTTTTTTCCAAAGGAAGGGTTGATTACCTTAAGAAAATATGGTTCTATTTTTCAAGGGCATCCGGATATGAGAAAAATACCAGGAGTTGAAATGTCGACAGGATCCTTGGGTCAAGGACTATCTGTATCTAATGGAATGGCAATAAATGCTAAAATTTTTAATGAAAATTACAGAGTTTATACTATACTTGGAGATGGAGAAATACAGGAAGGTCAAATTTGGGAAGCAGCAATGAGTGCACCACATTATAAGTTGGATAATTTATGTGTTTTTTTGGATTATAATAATTTGCAAATAGATGGAAATGTAAGTACAATAAAGGGAATAGAACCGATAGATAAAAAATGGGAATCTTTCGGATGGAATGTTATAAAAATCAATGGGCATGATTATAATGAAATTTTGGATGCAATGGAAAAAGCTGAAATAACCAAAGGTAAACCAACAATTATAATAGCTAAGACAACAAAGGGAAAAGGCGTTTCTTTTATGGAAAATGTTTGCGAATTTCATGGTGTTGCTCCTACCTTAGAAGAGAGAGACAGGGCATTAGTTGAATTATCCAAATAAAATGTAGGGGGAATAAAGATGAGTAAAAAGGCCACAAGACAGGCTTACGGAGAGGCTTTGGCTGAACTTGGAAAAATAAATAAACATATAGTAGTTCTAGATGCTGATTTGGCAAAATCAACAAAAACAAATATATTTCAAAAAGAATTTAAAAATAGACATTTTGATATGGGTATATCTGAGGCTGATATGATAGGAACGGCGGCCGGATTAGCAGCATGTGGGAATATAGCGTTTGCTTCGACTTTTGCATTATTTGCAGCGGGGAGAGCTTATGAACAAATAAGAAATACAGTAGCTTATTCAAAATTAAATGTAAAAATAGCCGTTACACATGCCGGAATTTCTGTGGGCGAGGATGGTGGATCGCATCAAGCAATAGAAGATATTGCTCTTATGAGGGTAATTCCAAATATGGTAGTGCTTTCTCCGGCAGATGCAATAGAAACAAAAAAAATGATATATGCGGCTGTAGAATATGATGGGCCTGTTTATATAAGAATGGGAAGATTGGATGTAGAGACAATTTTTGATGAAAATAATTATGAATTTGAAATAGGAAAAGCAAATACATTGACAGAGGGCAATGATGTAACTATCATTTCTACAGGTCTTATGACTTATGAAGCACTAACAGCTGCAAAGGAATTAGAAAAAGAAAACATTTTTGCAAGGGTAATAAATTTCGGCACAATAAAACCAATTGACGGAGAATCATTGTTAAAAGCTGCGAAAGAGACTAAATTTATAGTTACTGCAGAAGAACATAGTGTGATAGGTGGACTAGGAAGTGCAGTATCTGAATATTTGAGTGAAATTTATCCGACCAAAATTATAAAAATAGGCATAAATGATGAATTCGGACAAAGTGGTAAAGCATTGGAATTATTGGAAAAATATGGGTTGACATCAACAAATATAATAAAAACAATAAAAAATAATATATAATAAAAATATCATAAAGTAATAGATATTTTATGTCTGAATTATTCATGTAAAATTAGAATTTATAGGTTATTTTAAAATATAGGAAGGCAAATTATGGTATTAGGTATAAAAAAAGTAGAAAATACAGAAAATTATAGAGGAAATTATAGAGAGAACTATAATGATAATTATAATGAGAAAACAACAAAAATAGAATTAAAAAGATGGACGATTGTACCATTTATAATAACATTTATATTTCTTAATGTTATTTTGGCTTCTATCTTTAATTTTTATTCTATAGCAAAAAAAATTGAAAACAACTACTTTTTTTCTATAGACTTGAGACCAAATTTATCTCAATTGGTTAAGGAAGATATAGAAAAGAATATATTAGAAATTTATGGGGTAAAAAGTGTAAAATATGTATCCCACGAATCGTCTTTTAAAGAATTACAAGAACAATTGGGAATAGCTATTCCGGAGAGTGAAAACTCATTATCTGATTCTATGATAGTATATTTTAAAAATAAAAATGACCTATCAAATTTACAAGATCGCTTGGAATCAATGGAAAATGTAAAAGAAGCTTTTATTGACCTTACTCACATAAGCTATAGAGAAGAACAGGCCAAATTTTATAAACTTTTGGTAATAATATTAGCAGGAGTATTTTTGATTCCTTCATTTATTTTAATTGTGTTTATTTTTTATAATGGTTTTTCTATTGAATTTTTGAATAAGTATAATAATTATTCTGATGAAAGAAAAGTACGAATTGGTGCAAAATGGACAAATATAATTCCAATGGGAATTTCGGCTACTATAGGAACTCTTATATTTTTAAATATATATGTATTTTTAAGAGATATTTTTATAGGTATAAGTTATAGTTATACAATTTTGAGTCTGAAAGAATTTTTAGTTCCTCAGATTGCAACAATTTTAGTTTTTTGTTTATTAATAATTATTACACCATTTTGGCCTTCTAAACGGAATAGTGGTGATGACTATTGAAAAAAACACTTGCAATAATTTTTTTATCTATTATTCAGATTAATATTTTTGCAAAAGATGTCAGCAACTTAGAAAATAGAGTAAAGGTAATAGATAAGCAAATAGAAGTTAAGACCAATAGAATAAAAACAATTGATGGAGAAAAAAATACTATCGCTAATCAAATAAACGAAATAGAAAAAGAAATAAATTCTATTGAAAAAGATCAAAATGAAATTATTAAAGAGATAAGTATTGTTTCCAAAAATATAGATTATGGTGAGAAATCATTAGCTCTCACATCGGTTGAATTAAAAAATAAAAAATCTGAATACGGAGCTAAGATATTAGTTTGGGATAAATATATAAAAAATAGAGGAAATCGTCCAGAGGAATCTCTTGTCAGAAAAAATTTTAGGAGTCTTTTATATGGAGATCTTTCTAGAATGGAACATATCCAAAATGTACAATTTGATATAAAAAAAGTAAAAACTGAAATAGAGAGTGAAAGAAAAAAATTGGGAGAATTGCAAGCAAAACTTAATCAAAACAGAAAAAATATGGATGCCAAGAGAGATGAAAAAAACGATCTTATAGCTCAATTGAGCAAAGAACAAAAAGGGCATACTAAAGATATTGCTAATTTGCGAAGAGAAAAAGAAAGAATCAATAGAGAAATTACAAGAATTATAAATTCTAGTACTACACGAGATACATCAATTGCGACTATTAGTCAAGCAGCATTAAAAATAGGAAAATTGAAAAGACCAGTATCCGGAAGTATAGTAGTAGGGTTTGGTCAAACTAAGGGCGGAGCAGTAGAAAGTTATGGAATCGAAATAGCCGCTAAAGTGGGAACAAAGATTACGGCTGCTGCTAATGGAAAAGTAGTATATGCCGATAAATTTCAAGGCCTGGGCAGTGTCGTAATGATAAATTATGGATATAATACAATCGGAGTATACGGTAATTTGATTTCACTATCAGTCAAATTAAATCAACAAGTGACAAAAGGAGAGGAAATCGGAATATTGGGCTTATCATCTGATAAAAAACCAAATTTATATTATGAATTAAGATTTAATTCGAAACCGATAAATCCTGTACCATATTTTTAAAAATAAAGGCGACCATTTTGTGGCCGCCTATTTATAAATAAATTAAAATGAGAAATATCATAGACTTAGATTGAAAAATATCCTATGTTTTAAGTATAATTATCATTATTTTAGTTTAGTATAAATATTTATATATAAAAGAATAAATAAATGAATATTAACATTTGTATTTTAGTTCTAAATATGTTATAAATTCTTATGTAGATAAAATATTTTGTCATTCAAGGTGAAATAATGAAAAAAGAAATAATGAAAAAAGAAATAATTAAAAGAGAAATAATTAAAAGAGTAGTTATAATTTATAATAAAGAAAAAAAATTGGCTCAAACAATATATTGCGATAGTCTCAAATATTTTCTTGATAAAAATATTGAAGTAATACCCATATCAGAAATTGCAACTGCAAACTTTGTTGTAGTTATAGGAGGAGACGGAACATTACTTCGTGGGTTTAGAGAAATAATAGGAAATGAAAACTTATTTGTGATAGCTATAAATGCTGGAAATCTTGGGTTTCTAACAGAAATAAAACATGAAAAAATGTTTGAAATATATGATGATTTCATATCCGAAAATTTCAAATGGGAGGAGCGACATATTCTTGAAATTGATTGTAATGGTAAAAAACATTATGCTCTAAATGAAGTTTTAATTTCTAAAGAATATGCTATTTCTAAGATAATAAGAACAAAATTTTCATCAGATGGCGAATATATGTGTGTATATAAGGGAGATGGAGTAATAGTATCTACTCCCGCAGGTTCCACTGCCTACTCTATGTCAGCAGGAGGACCAATAGTAAAATCTAATACTAAAGTGATTATAATTACTCCATTTGCCCCTCATAACTTAAATACAAGGCCTATAGTTATCCATGGTGACGAAAAAATAGATATAGAAATAATAGATGAAAATAGAAAGGGCATTATCCTTATAGACGGACAAATAAGCGAAACTATTAATAATTCTGAGATAATAAAAATTAAATATTATGAAAAAACATTAAAAATGATCATTCCAAGAGACAGAAATTATTACAGTATTCTTAGAGAAAAATTAAAATGGGGCGATAATTTATGCTAAAGGAATTAAAAATAGAAAATTTGGCAATAATAAAAAGTGTATCATTGGAATTTGATAATGGATTGATTGTCTTAACTGGAGAAACCGGAGCCGGGAAATCAATCATTTTGAGCGGGATAAATTTGCTCATAGGTGAAAAGGCAACTTTCGATATGATAAGAAAAGGAGAAGAAAATCTTATTGCAGAAGGTGTATTTAGCCTAGATGAAGAGAAAAAAAAAGAAATAGAAAAATTAGGAATTTTATTATTTGATGAAGATCTGATAGTTAGAAGAATTTACGATAAAGATGGGAAGGGAAAAGCCTTTGTAAATAATGTAAGAGTTACTCTAAATGCTTTAAAAGATATTGCAAGGAATCTTATAGATATAGTAGGGCAGCATAGTCATCAAATGCTTTTAAATAAATCTAATCACATAAAGTTGTTAGATAAATTTTTGGGAGATGGTGGGAAAAAACAAAGGATAAAAATTAATAACTTATATGAAAAATATAATGAAATTATAGCACAAATAGAAAATACAGAAAGATTAAGAAAAGAAACTGTAGAAAAAAAAGAATTATACGATTTTCAATTAAATGAAATAAATACTGTCAATCCGGTAATTGATGAAGATATAAGCCTGGAGGAAGAATATAAAAAAGCATTTAATGCTGAGATGATAAAAGAAAAACTTATAAACTCAAGATTTCTTATAAGGGAAAATGATAAAAATATCTTAAATCAAATAAATAATCTTATAAAAAATATAGAAGGTATTGCAAAATATGATGATGAGTATACTAATATTTTGAAAAGAGTAGAAGAGGTCTATTATGAGCTAGAAGATTGCGATGATATATTAAAAACATTTGAAAATAGTATTGAAATTGATGAAAAGTCACTTTTATATATGTCAGAAAGATTGGATGCTATAACCAAATTAAAATTGAAATATGGTTCTACAATAGGAGAAATATTGGAATTTAGAGATGCTATTTCTAAAAAAGTTAAGACTTTCGACGAAAGTCAATATTTGATTGATACTTTATTATTGGAAAGAGAACAAATAAAAAAAGAATATTATGAAGAAGCGAAAATTTTATCCGACATGAGATTTATAAAATCCAATGAAATCAAAATTTTATTAGAAGAAGAATTGAAACAATTGCAAATGGAAGACACTACTTTTGAGGTAAGAATTGAAAAAAGAGACGACATATTATATAATGGTGTGGACGATGTAGAGTTTTTTATATCAACTAACATAGGACAGGATGTAAAACCGCTTTGGAAAATCGCATCCGGAGGAGAAGTAAGTAGAATAATGTTGGCATTGAAAGTTATCTTTTCTAAAATTGATAATATCCCTATACTTATTTTTGATGAAATAGATACAGGTGTTGGCGGAGAAACAATAAGAAAAATAGCTAATAAATTAAAAGATATAGGCTCACATACTCAAGTGATTTCAATAACACATTCACCGGTAATTGCATCTAAAGCTAATGAACAATTATATATAAAAAAAGAAACTATAGATAATCAGACTACTACAACAGTGACAAAATTAAATAAAGAAGAAAGAGTTAAAGAAATAGCAAGAATGTTGGCCGGAGATAGGATTACAGACAGTGTGATAGAACATGCGAAAGAGCTATTAAACTAAAATATGCATATACTGTTAAGGAGCAAAAAATGATTGACTATATCTGGCAGTTTTTAGAAAATGCAAAAAATATAGGAAATATAAGTGATGATACGTTTAGAGTATATGAAAAAGATATAAGTGATCTTAAAATATATTTGATAGACAAAAATATAGCTATAGAAAACATTGATATTGATTTGATGGGGCAATATGTATCTCACTTAATGGGTAAGTATAAAGTAAAAACAGCCTATAGAAAGCTTAGTTCTATTAGAATTTTTTATAAATATTTGCTTGAATCTAAAGTTATAAAAAAAATTCCAATTGGAAATTATGATTTTAATATAAATAATTCAAATAATGAGAAAATACCAACACTAGAAGAGTATCAAAAACTATTAGAACAATTTGAAAACACAAGAGAAGGACAAAGAGACAGAATTCTTACGGAAATAATATATGAAACATCTCTAAAAAATACAGATATTTTCTCTTTGGAGATGCGGGATGTAAGAAGATATGATTTTAAAAGTTTGCTTCTAATGAAAAAGGGGAAATTTATAATTAAAAAATTTTCTAAGAATATAGAAAATAAATTAAAAGAATATTCAATAACATATCCGGATGAAAATATTTTTGATAAAAAAATAGAAAAAGATTTTAATAAAAATTTGATGGAATGTGGAAAAAAAGCAGGGTTTGTGTATAATATAACAACAAATATAATAAGAAACAGTAAACTTATAAATGAACAAGTCGTAGGAGAAAAAGATAATAAAAATTTTTTAAAAAATATAAAAGAAATATATATGAAAATAGGAATTGGTGATGATAAATAATGAAATCTGGATTTATTGCTGTAGTTGGTAGACCCAATGTAGGAAAATCTACCCTTATAAATAAATTGGTATCTGAAAAAGTTGCCATTGTATCGGATAAATCCGGGACTACAAGGGAGAATATAAAAGGAATATTAAATTTGAAAGGAAATCAATATATATTCATAGACACTCCGGGAATACATAAACCTAGAAATTTATTGGGAAGCTATATGACAACTAGTGCTATTAATATTCTATCAGAGGTAGATGTTATATTATTTTTACTTGATGGGACAGAAAGTATTGGTAATGGGGATATATTTGTAATGGAGCGAATCAAAGAAGCCAAAAGAGTTCCGAGAATCTTAGCTTTAAATAAAATAGATAAAATAAAAGATGCAACTTTGGAGATAAAAAGAAATGAAATAAAAGAAAAATTGGGAGATTTTGATAAGTATATAGAAATTTCCGGGCAGTATGGATTCGGAATGGAAAGATTAATTTCAGCCATAGACCCATTTTTGGAGGATGGAATAATATTTTATCCGGAAGATATGTATACAGATATGCCTACTTACAAAATAATAACTGAAATTGTAAGAGAAAAAATTTTACTTAAGACAAGAGATGAAATCCCACACTCTGTAGCTATAGAAATATTAAATGTAGAAAAAAGAGGAAAAGGAAGAGATAAATTTGATATTAATATATATGTAGAAAGAAATTCTCAAAAAGGTATTATTATTGGGAAAAATGGTAGTTTATTAAAAGAAATAGGAATAGAGGCAAGAGCTGATATAGAAAAGCTTTTGGGAATATCAATATATTTGACTTTGTGGGTAAAAGTTAAGGATGATTGGAGAAAGAAAAAACCATTCTTAAAAGAAATGGGGTATGTTTTAGAAAAATAAAAAAGAAAGGAGAAAAATGTTAAAACTTTTTATTAAGTATTATAATCCATATAAAAAAATGTTTTTTTTAGATATTTTTGTAGCAAGTATAGCTGCTATTTGTGACCTATTTTATCCCATGATAACGAGAAAACTTATAAATGATGTATTACCAGATAAAAATTATAAAATATTTTTATTGTTTGCTTTAGTTTTAATTTCAATATATTTTATAAAAATGTTTTGTAATTATTTTATGCAGTATTGGGGGCATTTGGTAGGAGTAGGAATGCAGGCCAATATGAGGCGAGATGTATATGAACACTTACAGGAGTTGCCTATAAGATACTTTGACAATAATCAAACCGGAACTATCATGTCAAAAATAATAAACGATCTGCAAGAAGTGTCTGAGTTGGCGCATCATGGACCGGAAGATTTGTTTATATCTTTTGTCATGTTAATTGGCTCTTTTTTAATTTTGATAAGAGTAAATTTATTGCTTACTTTGATAATTTTTATATTTTTTCCGACAATGGTAATATTTAGTATTATGATGAGAAAAAAATTGACAGATGCTTTTATGAAAACGAGAGAAAAAACCGGAATTATAAATGCGAGATTGCAAAATAGTATAACAGGTATCAGAGTCTCTAAAGCTTTCGTAATATCTGAAAGTGAAAAAGAAAGATTTGAAATTGATAATAAAAGTTATATTGATGCCAGAGGAGAGGCTTATAAAGTGATGGCACAATATGGAGCAGGTATTGGATTTTTTATTGATATTTTGGATTACGTAGTATTAATGGCCGGCGGATATTTTGCATATATTCAAAAGATAACAATCGGAGACCTATTTGCTTATTTGTTATATATCAAAATTTTTACCCAACCTTTGAGAAGACTTATAGCCTTTGTGGAGCAATATCAAAATGGAATGACAGGATTTAAGAGATTTTTTGAATTAATATCTGAAGAAAAAGAAAAAGATAAAAATAATGCAAAGAATATGGATACATTCCAAGGTGAAATAGAATTTAAGGATGTCTCATTTAAATATGAAGATAAAAAAATATTAAAAAACATTTCATTTATTTTGGAAAAAGGTAAAATGTTGGCTTTAGTTGGTCCATCTGGAGGAGGAAAAACAACTATTTGTAATTTGATACCAAGATTTTATCAAATAGAAGATGGAGATATATTAATTGATAACATGAGCATATATGATATGACATTAGAATCGCTGCGTAAAAATATAGGGATTGTGCAACAAGATGTATTTTTATTTACAGGTACCATAAAAGAAAATATAATAGTTGGAAAAATCAATGCTACAGATGATGAAGTAATAGAGGCATCTAAAAAAGCTAACATCCATGATTTTATAATGGAATTACCTGATAATTATGATACATATGTCGGAGAAAGAGGGGTTAAATTATCGGGAGGCCAAAAACAAAGAATAGCAATAGCGAGAATTTTTCTAAAAAACCCACCAATTTTGATATTAGATGAGGCTACATCTGCGCTTGATAATATTACAGAAAAATTAATACAAAAATCTCTAGAGATTTTGAGCAAAGGGCGTACCACAATAGTTGTAGCTCATAGGCTTACGACTATAAAAAATGCTGATGAAATCATAGTATTAACTGAAAATGGAATAGAGGAAAGAGGAACGCATAAAGAATTACTTGCTGAAAAGGGATATTACTATAGGCTTCATGGTGATAAATTGGAATAAAAATATGGTGTTTTGCATTTTGCAAATACACTTTATAAATAAATTTAAGGAGGAACAGAGATAATTATGAAAAATACTCTTATAAAATATATCTATGACGGAAGTGACTTTTTTGGTTCTCAGCGTCAGCCAAATAAACGTACTGTCCAGGGAGAGATAGAAAGAGTATTGAATAAACTTTTAAAAGAAGAAATAAAGATTACAACAGCAGGACGAACAGATAGGGGAGTACATGCCCTAGAACAAGTATCTACTTTTATTAGTAATTTGGTAATCCCATATGATAACCTTTTACGTGCACTTAAAAACGCTCTTCCAGAGGATATCAAGGTATTGGAGGTAATGGAAGTTGATGATACTTTTCATGCCAGATTTTCAGCCAAAGAAAGAGAATATAAATATATCATAACTTGTGAAAAATCACCTTTTACATACAGGTATATGACGTATATAAAGGAAAAAATAGATATAGAAAAATTGCAGGAAATTATGAATATTTTTATTGGTAAACATAATTTTAAAAATTTTATGTTGAAGGATATAGTAGAAAAAAATACCAATAGAGAAATTTATTTTATAAAAATAGAAAAAAATAGTAATAATCTGGAGATAAAGATAAGAGGAAATTCTTTTGTAAAATCTCAAATACGTCTGATGGTTGGAGAGAGTTTAGATGTATATTTTGGGAGAAAAAGCTTAAAGTATTTAAAAGAAATGTTGGATAACCCTGATAGACAGTATTCTAAATCACTCGCAGAGCCCAATGGACTTTATTTATCAAAAATAATTTATTAAAATAAACTTAAGATATATAGTTATACAGAGTAAATGAAAGGAAGTAAAATATGATATTTAGAGAAGTAAAAGATTTATCACTTGAAAAAATGAATGAAATAGTAGAACTAGAAAATATAATATTTGATGGTGGCGGAGTAGATAGATGGTTAATAAAATCTCTATCTCATTATGGTAAAATTTTTGTATTAGAAGAGAATAATAACATAATAGCTGTAGCTGAATTTATGGCTGCTTTTAATAAAGAAGAGGCATATTTGTATGGTATATGTACAAAACCATCCAAAAGAGGAGTTGGTTATGCTAAAAAACTTTTAATAGAAAGCGAAAATATTTTAAAAGAAAATAATATAAAAAAAATTTTTCTAACAGTTTCACCAGATAATGCAGGAGCTATAAAACTGTATGAAAATTTAAATTATTTAAATTTAAATTTCCTCAAAAATGAGTATGGATTGGGCGAAGACAGGTACTTGTTCTGTAAAAATATATAATTTTTAAAAAAAACAGTTGACAAATCGTAAAAATATATATATTATAAAAATATAATCATTACAAAATTGTTTTCTTTAAAAATATAATTTCAAACTACGGAAATGAGGTAAAATAATGCAAATTGAAAGTATTGGGAATTTTTTAAAAAGTAAAGATATTAGGCCATCGTATCAGAGGATAAAAGTATATCAATATTTAGTTGAAAATCATAATCATCCTACAGTAGATACGATATACAAAGCTTTGGGACCTGAGATTACGACATTATCAAAGACAACAGTTTATAATACGCTAAATTTATTCATAGATCATGGTATTGTAAATATGGTAGTAATCGAAGAAAATGAAACAAGATATGATGCTGTAACGATGTGCCATGGACATTTTAAATGTGAAAAATGTGGTGGGCTCTATGATGTTGAAATAGATAATAACATATTGGAAAACATAGATGTAGATGGTTATGAAATAAAAGAAAAACTTATTTATTTTAAAGGTGTTTGTAAAAAATGCCTAGATCAATAAAGTCATAAGTCGATTGCATGCAAAATTAAATTTATTCTTGAATATATATTACAAAGTAATTTGCTGATTAGTATTTGAGAATGTGAAAAACTTAAAATATTAGGAGGAATAATATGAGCATTGGAAAGTTATTTAAAGAAAATTCTGGAAAATTAGTAGTAGAAATAGTATCAAGAGATAGTGAAGTATCAGCGCTTAAAGATAGCTTTAAGGAGTTAGAAGCAAAAAGTCAAGACGCTGCGATTGAAAAACATGTCCCTTATGTTGAAGAAGTCGATGAAGGTTATTTAGTAAAAGTCGGAAAAGAAACAAAGCATCCTATGTTGGCTGAGCATTTTATTGAATTCATTGAAATACTTGTTGATGACAATTTCTTATATAGGAAATATCTAAAGCCGAATGAAGAACCAGAAGCATTATTTAAAGTAGCAAAGGGTTCGAAGATAGTTGCTAAGGAATATTGTAATATACACGGCTTATGGAAAAATTAATAAGCTATTACTAAAAAATAATGGAGGAAATAAAATGAAAAAATATGAATGTAAAGTATGTGGATACATCTACGACCCAGCAATAGGAGACCCAGATAACGGAGTAGCCGCTGGTACAGCTTTTGAAAATTTGCCAAAAGATTGGGTTTGCCCATTATGTGGGGTAGCAATAGAAGAATTCGAAGAAGCAAAATAAATAAAGATTATAAAATGGTGTTGCATTAGCAGCACTATTTTATAATGAATTAATAAAAAATAAAAAATAAAAAATTTTTCTTTACAAATTGATAAAAACAACACATAATATTGATGTAGTATCCATTAAAATATTTATTAAGGTGTAGGAGAATATTATGAAAAAACAGATAAAAAGAATAATAATATCAAATACTGGCAAAATAAGGGATACAATTCTATCAATTCCAAGTTTTTTTATGGCTAAAAAAATGTATCCAGATGCAGAAATAATAGTCTTAGCAAATAAATCAAATTATGAAATTGCTAGAAATTTACCGTATATCAACAGAGTATTGATAATTGATGATTATAAAAAAAGTGAAATAGAAGATAAAATAGCATACTTCAATGCAGATGTTTTTATTGCATTGTATACAGATAGCTTTGTAAAAAAATTGGCTAAGGCAAGTAAAGCTAAAATTAAAATAGGCCCAATAACCAGTATTTCTTCTTTTTTTACGTATAGACATGGGGTGTTTCAAAAAAGAGAAAATGCATTAAAAAATGAAGCTGAGTATAATTTGGATTTGATAAAAAAATTAAATAAAAAATTATTTAAAGATAATTATGAATTGAATACGAAATTATATTTGAGTAATAGTAGTAAAATAGCTGCAGATACTTTTTTCAAAGAAAGTAAAATAATTGGAAACACATTAATTGTCAATCCATTTACAGGTGGATCAAATAAAAATTTGACAGACGAGCAATATATAACACTTCTAAAGAAATTTAAAAAGAAAAATAGAGATGTAAAAATTATTATTCTTTGTGATATTAATCAAGAGGAAAGAGCCTACAAATTTATAGAAGAAATTAAACAGGATGGAGTGTATATTTTTCCAAATGGTGGAGATCTTTTAAATATAGCTGCTATTATAAATATGGGAGATCTGTATTTAGGTCCAATAACAGGCCCTACTCAAATGGCGGGAGCTTTAAAAAAGGATGTGATAGCAATATACCCGGAAAAACTTAGTTGTAGTAAAGTAAGATGGGGACTTTTAAATAATGATAAAGTAGTGTATATAATTCCTGATGAAAATAACCGTAACGAAAATTATAAGAAAAAAAATTTTAATTCATATGACGAAGAGACAGAAAATATAATATTAACTGAATTAGGAAAACATTTTAGATTTAATGTATAAAAAGTAAGAGGTGAAAAAAATTAAAATCTTGATAATTCATACTGCTTTTATAGGAGATATAGTCCTTTCAACACCTCTTATTGCTAAAATTTATGATACATATAAAAATTGTGAAATCACATATTTAACAAATAAAAATGGTGCTTCCATCTTAGCTAATAGTCCTAAAATTTCTAATGTAATGATTTATGATAAGAGAGGATACGATAAAGGGCTAAAGGGTTTTTTTAAAATAATAAAAAAAATTAAAAATGAAAAATTTGATATTGCATTTATACTTCACAGATATTTGAGAAGTACACTCATAGGATTTCTATCTGGAATCCCCAAAAGAATCGGATATAATTTGGCATCACTTAATTTTTTATTTACAGAAAAAATACCATATGATAAAAATAAACATGAGGTAGAAAAACTTTTATCATTTGTATCAGAAAATAAAAAAAATAATTATAACATAGAAATATACCCATCAAAAAACGATGAAAAAGAGGGAAATATACTTTTAGGAGATATAAAAAATAAAAAATTTGTTGTAATTGCTCCAGGTACCAAATGGATTACCAAACAATGGCCTATTAATTATTTTAATTATATTATTGAAAAATTGAACAAAAGAAAAGATACTATAATCGGAATAATAGGCGGATCTGATGAAAAAAATCTAAATATAGAATATGGGAGGAATATTATTGATTTGAGGGGGAAAACGACTCTATTGGAATTGGCTGCGGTTATAAAAAAAAGTGATATTTTATTATCCAATGATTCTTCTCCAATACATATAGCTTCAGCTTTTCCTCAGACCAGAATACATGCTATTTTTGGACCTACGGTAAAAGAATTCGGATTTTTTCCTTGGTCAAAAAATAGTAAGGTATATGAGATAAATAACCTTCCATGCAGACCTTGCGGGATTCATGGTGGAAACATATGTAAAACAGGTCATTTTAGATGTATGTTGGACATAAAACCACAAATAATTTTAGAAAATATTGAGAGAGAATTAGATGGAAAAAATAAAAATTAACTCAAAGCATGTTTATTACAGCGAAAAAGATAATTTGAAATATTTTGACGCAATAGAAAATAAAAATTATGAGCTTTTAAAAATTCTAAAAGATGATAATAGAAGTTATGTAGCTTTGATCGAAATATATAATATGAAAATAATATATAAGATTCCAAGAGAAAAAAATAAAAGAAAATGGCAAAGGTTTTTATCTGTTTTCAGAGGAAGCGAAAGTAAAAGAGAATACAAAAATATAGAAAAAATAAAAAGATGGGGATTTAATTGCACCAAACCTATTATAGCAACTGAAGAAAAATGTGGATTTTTTGTTATTGATTCATATTTTCTATATTTTTATATAGAAGGAAAACAATCTAGATCAAATAATGCAGAAGAAGTGGCAAAGGTTTTGAGTGAAATTCATCAATTGGGCTTTTTGCATGGAGATTCCCAATTGGAAAATTTTATAATTTCAACTGAAAATAAAATATATTTGATTGATACTAAATTTATCAAAAATTTTTATGGAAATTTTGGTAAGGCTTACGAATTTATATACTTGGAAGAAAGTTGTCATGATGATAAAATCAGTCTATATAATAAAAATTCTTTTTTTTATATAGTTGCTCATATTTTGAAAAAATACTTGGAATTAATAAGAAAAATGAAAAAAAATAGGAGAGAAAATTGAAGATATTAGTAATAAGACTCAGTTCATTCGGCGATATAATATTGACAACGCCAGTGATAGCGGCTTTTAAGAATAAATATCCTGATAGTAAAATAGATTTCCTTGTATTAGAAAATTTTAAAGATGCGATAAATGGAAATAAAAATATAGATAATATAATTATTTTTGATAAACAAAAATTGAAAAATTATATGGATATAAAGAATTTCGCAAAAAAATTAAAAAAAGAAAACTACGATTATATTTTTGATTTACATAGTAAATTTAGATCCAAAATTATTGCAAATACGATTGGGGTAAAAACTTATACTTATAAAAAAAGAAAATTATGGAAAACTTTATTTGTAAAATTAAGACTCATAAAATATAAAGTCGATGATACAATTGTAAAAAATTATTTTGGAGCATTTAAAGATTTTGATATTCAATATACTGGCGAAAAATTAGAATTCAGTTTTTCTGAACAAGATATGGAAAAAGTGAAAAATTATATAGATTATCCCGTTATATCTACAGGAGCTTCTAAAAATACAAAAAAATGGCCTATAGAATATTTTGCGCAATTAATAAATTTAATATATGAAAAATACAATAAAAAAATTGTAATAATCGGGGGAAAAGAAGATATAGAAGATACAAAAAAAATAGAACAATTGGTTAACGATAAATGCATAAACCTATCCGGTAAATTATCATTAAAAGAAAGTGGTGCTCTTTTATCAAAAAGTAAATTTCTTGTGTGCAACGATTCTGCACCATTTCACATAAGTAGAGGAGTAGGAACAAAAACTTATGTAATATTTGGACCTACCAGTCCAAACATGTTCGAATTTTACAAAAATGATACCTTGATATATGCCGATGAAAAATGTTCTCCGTGCAGTTTGCATGGAGATGTGAGATGCCCTAAAGGGCATTTTAGATGTATGGTAAATATTACACCTCAGTTTGTCTTTGATCAAATTTGTAGTTTTAAAAAAATAATATAAAATAATTTTTATAGTTAAAAGGTGGATTAATGGCAAATGAAGATGAAATAAAAAAAAGGGAAAATTATATTAGACAAAAAGAAAAAGCGTTAGATTTGGCTCTAAATCAAATAAAAAAAGATTTTGGTGATGGATCTATAATGAGATTGGGTGACCGTCCAAGTCTTGATATAGATACGATTTCTACTGGAAGTCTTTTATTAGATTATGCCTTGGGTAATGGAGGTGTACCAAGAGGAAGGATTATAGAGATATATGGTGGAGAGAGTTCTGGAAAAACGACAATTGCGCTTCATATAATCGCTGAGGCTCAAAAAAACGATGGAATAGCAGCATTTATAGATGCAGAACATGCATTAGATCCCAAATATGCTAGATCAATAGGAGTCAATATAGATGACCTTTTAGTCTCTCAACCCGACTATGGAGAACAGGCTCTCGAGATTGCGGATATGTTGGTTAGATCAGGTTCTTTGGATGTTATTGTTATAGATTCTGTAGCTGCACTAGTACCGAAAGTCGAAATAGATGGAGAGATGTCTGATCAACAGACGGCATTGCAAGCAAGACTGATGTCAAAGGCCTTAAGAAAAATTGTTGGAAATTTGAGTAAATCAAATACTACACTTGTATTTATAAATCAAATAAGAGAAAAACTAAATACATATAATTTTGGACCTCAAACAACAACAACAGGTGGTAAAGCTCTAAAATTTTATTCTACTATAAGAATGGAAGTAAAAAAAATTGGGGGCATAAAAAATGGGGATCAAATAATTGGAAATGAAACTCTAGTAAAGGTAACTAAAAATAAACTTTGGCCGCCTTTCAAAGAAGCAACATTCGATATTATATACGGGAAAGGAATAAGTAAATCCAGCGAAATATTAGCATTAGCATTAGCTGCAGGAATAATATTCAAAAATGGAAGTTTTTATAATTATGGAGAAATTTTACTAGGGCAAGGTAAAGAAAATGTAAAAGAAAAATTGGAAAACGATAAAGATTTATTTGAATTGATAGAAGAAGATACAATTAAATATATAAATGAATAAAAAAGTAAGTATAATAAAATAAATAATTTGAAAAAAGGAAAAAGAAGAAAAAATGGAAAAAAAAGAAAATAAAGAAAAAATAGAAAATAAAGAAAATGAAAAAAAAGAAAATAAAGAAAATAAAGAAAAAATAGAAGAAAAAATAGAAAAAAAAATAGAAAAGATAAAACAAATAGAAAACGAAATTAGAGAATACGGTTATCATTTATTAAGCCGGCAAGATTATTGCATAAATGATTTAAAAGAAAAATTATTTAAAAAATTTTCTGAAAAAAATATGTATAGTAGTAATGAAGTAAATACATCAATTATTAAAATAATAAATGAATTCATAGAAAAAAAATATTTAAATGATGAAGCTTATGTAAAATTTTATATTTTATTGCATCATTACGGAAGAAAAAAATATGAGTATATATTTTCAAAGAAAAATATTGCTTCTGATATTTATATAAAAATATTAGATGAAAATATAGAAAAAGAAATAAATGAAATAAAAGATTTTTTAATAAAATCTAAAAATAATAATAGAGAAAAGAACATAAGAGTTTTGATTAGTAGAGGATTTCAATACGAACAAATAAAGAAAGTGATGTTAGAATTAGAATAATGGAGGAAAAATGCTGGGAACATTTTTTGTATTATTTACAGGATTAATGTTTTTTATATTTATAACAATTTTTTATTTACCTGTAGTGTGTCTGTCTGAAAAAAGAAAAGGAGTAGCACTAGCAAGAAAAGCTATAGCAATAGTTGCTAGGGCAGTAATAAAAAGTGCTAATATTAATCTTAAAGTGATATATAAGGACAAAAAAATTATTGAGGATTTGGATAAGACTAAAGGAATAGTATATATTTGTAATCATCAAAGTAATTTGGATATTCCTTCGATAATTTATGGGTTAAAAGGTGAAGTGGGGTTTGTTGCAAAGAAAGAAATGAAAAATTGGCCTTTTTATGGAAGGTGGATGAAAAAAATGAATTGTGTTTTTCTTGATAGAACAAATCCCAGAGAGGGTCTAAAAGATATGAAAAAAGCAGTAGAAATAATAAAAGATGGATATCCAACCCTTATATTTCCTGAGGGAGAAAGATCTCAAAATGGTGAAATTAATCAATTTAAAAAAGGTAGTTTTAAATTGGCAGTTGATACGAGAGGGATAATTATTCCTATTACTTTAAAGGGAACTTTTAATGTTCAAAAAAGGGGAGAGTTTGTAATGAATAGAGGGAAAGATGTAGTAATGACTGTAGATCTTCCGATATTTATAGATAAAATGGATAGAGAGGAATTAAAAAATTTGGATAAGCAAGTTAGAGATATAATAGTCAAAAATTTTGAAGATTAAATAATACATTTAGAAAGGGGAATACGAATATAATGATAATACTAGGAATAGAAAGTTCTTGTGATGAAACGTCAATAGCGGTCTTAAAAGATGGAAAGGAAATTTTATCCAATAAAATTTCTTCTCAAATAGAAATTCATAGAGAATATGGTGGTGTTGTGCCGGAGATAGCTTCAAGGCACCATATCAAAAATATTACATCTGTATTGAATGAAGCATTAGAAGAGGCAAAAATTACATTGGATGACGTCGACTATATTGCCGTAACTTATGCCCCGGGGCTTATTGGAGCTCTTTTAGTAGGGATTTCTTTTGCAAAAGGTATTTCTTATGGAAAAGATATACCGATTATTCCGGTGCATCATTTAAAAGGACATATTTTTGCAAATTTTTTAGAAAATAAAATAGGTTTTCCATGTATAGCGCTGGTAGTATCTGGGGGACATACGAATATTATTTTAATTGATGAAAATTATAAGTTTACAAATCTTGGAGGTACTTTGGATGATGCTGTGGGAGAAAGCCTGGATAAAGTTGCGAGAATACTTGATTTGGGATATCCAGGGGGTCCTATTATTGATAAATTATATTATCAAGGGAATCCGAATTTTTTTAAATTGACAGATCCTAAAGTTGGACAGTATGATTTTAGTTTTTCTGGATTAAAAACAGCTACTATAAATTATGTTAATACTGCTAAAATGAAAGGTATCACATATAGAAAGGAAGATATCGCTGCTTCTTATTTAGAAAAAGTGGTGGATATTTTGGTTAAAAAAACTGTTTTGGCAGCTAGAAATCATGGAGCTGAGCATATTATTATTGCGGGTGGAGTGGCTGCTAATTCTTTGCTTAGGTCGAAGTTAAAAGAAGAAGGGGAGAGATTTGGGATTAATGTGTCTTATCCTTCTATTAAGTTATGTATGGATAATGGGGCTATGATTGCTGCTGGGGGGTATTATAAGCTTGTCAATGCGAGAGGTGAAGGGGAGAGGGTTTTTGCGGGGGATGATTTGAATGGGGTTGCTGCGCTTTCGTTGGAGAGGGATGTGTATTAGAGGGTTATAGTAGATTAATGAGTAAAAATAATATTATATATCTTAAAATATGGTATCAATTTTTCTAGAACATTGGTTTATTTAAGCCGATATATTAAGTATATTGAATATTAGCTTATTTTCTTACATAGAATAGAATGCTCATATTATGTATAATTAATTATTTTGATTCTTTGTTTTAAGTAGAAGAATCAACGAATAAAGTGGTTTTGTTTTACAAAAAAGTAAAGAAACTCACTATGTGAGTTTCTTTCCACCCTGTTAAAGGTTAATTCCGAGTCCTAATTAAAATTGAATAAAGATACAAGTGATACTTCCGACATATCACTTAATACAAGTTTACAACAAAAAAAATAAAAAGTCAATAGATTTATTGAGAATTTTTTTATATGAGTCCATTATAATGGACTCATAGTTTTTCATATATTGATATTTTTCTGATAATGGTGTATAATTAATAAAATAGTTTATTTTAGGAGGTGTATGGGGTTAGTCCCTTTATTATGAAATATTCTTTAGGTCTAGATTTGGGAATTACAAGTATTGGTTGGGCACTTTTGTTAAAGGATGATGATGATAATTTACAAAGAATAGAAGATATTGGCGTTATTATTTTTGAACAACTTGAAGATAAAGATGGCAGGTTGGAAAATGCAAAAAGAAGGGAAAAACGTGGGCAAAGGCGATTAAAGAGAAGAAAAAAATTAAGATTAAAAGAGGCTAGTGATTATTTTAAAAAAGAATGGGGAATTAATTTTTTTGAATTAAACTTTAAAAAAATAGGAAATCCGTTTGAACTAAAAATAAAAGGTATAAGTGAAAAATTGACAAGGGAAGAATTAGCGATAGCCATATATCATTACATAAAATACAGAGGTTTTAAATCAAATCGTAAGGTTGAAGATAAAAATAGTGAAGGAGCCTTATTAGAACGCTTCGCTAAAGTTGATACTGAATTAAAAGAACAAAACCTTACCATAACACAATATTTATGGAATATTTTTTCTTCATTACCTAAAAATGAGGCTAGAATTCATAATTCTTCGGATAATTATAGATTTTCATCTACACGACAAATGTATATAGATGAGATAGTGCAACTGTTAGATAAACAAATAGAATTTGGAGTTGTTGATAAAAGTTTCAAGGATTTTATTTTGGACGAGAAAAAGGGTTTATTTACTAGACAAAGAAGTTTTTCTGAAGGCCCTAATAGTTCTTCTCCTTTTGGAGCTAAAGACGGAATAAGCTTAATCGAAAAAATGATGGGTAAATGTGTATTTGATAAAAAAATAAGAGCGCCTAAAAATGCATTTTCAGCCGAATCTTTTGTGTTGTTATCTTTTCTAAACAATATGAAAATTGCTGATGGAGAGAATTTTAATTATAGAAAATTAACACCTAAAGAAATAGAAAAAGTTTATGAATTTGCAAAGACAGTTGAAACATTAACATATAATAATATTTTCAAAATATTAAATATTAAACCAACAAAAATAAAGGGATTAGAATCAACTAAAAAGCAATACATAGACAATATGAATAAATTTAAGAAAGATAAAAAGATAGAAGGAAATCAAGAATTAACAAAAATTCAATATGATGAATTTAAAAAATTTTCTCTAAAGAAATTATTTGACACTAAAACAGTGTCTCTAAATGGGTTCCATACTCAGAAAAAGATATTTGAAAAGTACGTGGGTGCTAATAATAATCTTTCTTTATCATTAAAAGAAGAGATCAATAATTTTTTATCTAATAATTATAATTTTGATCTAATAAGTTATATTTTAACAACTCGGAAAGTCGATGATGAAATCATAAAAGAATGTAAAGAAAGAGGCTATTCAAAGGAATTTGCAGAAATTATTTGTACAATGCCATCTATAGCAACAACTATAAATTTATCAACAGATATCTGCAAACTATTAATTCCTGAATTATTAAAAGGAAATGAATATGATAAAGCAATGGAAAATATTGGCTATAATCACAGTGTAACAAATGAAGATATTGAAAAATATCAATTTTTACCAAGCATTGAAGAATGCTGTAATAAATTGAATGAACAGCTCACTAATGTAAACGTTAAACATACTTTAGTACAACTTAGAAAATTACTGAATGCAATAATAAAAAAATACGGATACATTGATCAAATAAATATAGAATTAGCTAGGGAATTAGCTAAAAATCACAAAGACAGAATACAAATTTTATATGATCAAAGAGATAGCATGGACGATAACATTCAAACTAAAGAACTACTTATGAAAAAATATCCACATTTTTTTAGTAATTTTAAAGCTGTAAAAGCAATAGATGTTTTAAAATATAGATTATATCTCGAACAAAATGGAAAATGTGCTTACTCAAATGTTAAAATATCAGAGAATCAAATATTTGATGATAATATATGTCAGATAGATCATATCATGCCTTATTCTAAAACATTTGAAGATAGAGCATTTAATAAAGTTTTGGTTTTTTCTAGATATAATCAAGAAAAAAGAGATAGATTGCCGTATGAAGCGTTTAAAAATAGTAAATGGGAAAAAATCATGGAATTCATAAATGACCCATTCATAAAAATTAGTCAAAAAAAGAAAGAAATTTTATTGATGAAAGAACTTAATTATGAAGAATGGAAAGAAAGAAATTTGAATGATACAAAATATATATCCAGATTAGCTATGAAAATTATAAAAAGTTTTTTGCAACCTACAATTTGTATAGCTGTTGCTGGCTCTATGACCAGTATGATGAAAAAATGTTATGGACTTAATGATATTACACATTCTTTTATTAGTGAAGATTATAAAAAGCAATCAGATTTTTCTATAAACTTTGAAGAAATAGAATTTTCAAATGATAGTATAACATTTTCTTTAATTAATAATAAAACTAATGAAAAAAGAAAGGTATCACTAAAAATTATTAATAAAAAGATATTATCCACTGATGAAATAAATTTAAATAAATCCATAGAATATTTTATAAAAAATCAAAATAAATTATATGATGAGATAAAATATGCAATAACAAATAAAAATACTATACTAAATATAAGTAATTATATCATGAAAGGAATAGTGGAATCGAGAGATATAAATCAAAGTTTTTTATATGATATGATGTTAAATATTTTTACTAAAATTCAAATTATAATTTCTCAAGAAAATATAAAAAAAGATAGAAAAAATCATTTGCATCATGCTCTAGATGCAGCTATTATAGCCTGCGCAGATCAGAAAATAAGGCAAAAAATAACAAAATATGCAAAGCACATAGATTTTTCTTATGATGAAGAAACTGGAGAAATTGTAAGAAAAAAACCACAATTGGAGTTACCATATAAAGATTTTAGAAAGGAAATAATATATAGGGTCTATGAGAGGGATCATGGTATATTAATTAATAAACTTAAACCTCTATCAAATTATCAAGATTTTGAATTTAAAAATAGTAATGTCCATGTCTTATACCCAGTACGTTCCACAAAAAAAAATATAAAAGGAGCATTTACTGAAGAGACATTATTTGGAAGTAAGAGAGGAAAAATTACTAAAAAAATATCGGTGAATGATATAAATATAAAAAATATAGATACAATAATAGATCAAAAGAATGGGCAAAAAGCTGTTTATGAATCAATAAAACAATGGTTTGATGATAAAATAGAAAAAGAAAAAAATAAAAATGATAAAAAAATATCAGAATACCCAATCTTACAAGGGAAAGGGAATTATATAAAAACAGTTCGTATTCTAGAAACAAAAGATGCAAGAAAAAGGGTAAGATTAAAAGGAAATATTTATGCTAAAAATACAGAATGCATCCGTATAGATGTTTATAAAAAGAAAGGAACAGAAAATTATTTTATAGTTCCAATATCATATTTCCAACTTGTTAAAGAAAAGCAAAATATGGAAATTATTTATGAAATAAGTTGGGGGCAAAGTGAAAACAGAGATTTTATTACAGCTGATAAATTAAAAAATGAATATATCAAACAATTTTCAATACCAAAATATTCTTTAATAGAAGTTGAAATGAGTGAAAATAGAAAAGGATTAGCTTATACAGTAGGTTTCACCTCAGGTCAAATAGAAATTAAAAGCATTTTGGGAGATGATTTTGATTTGATTAAAAGCAGAATTCCTGGAGCAGGATCAGATCGAGTTCGAATAACTGTATCAACTATAAAAAATATTAAAGTTAGAAACATATCTATATTAGGTAAAATAAGCTAATGGGATACAAACAAATCTATATAAGAAAAAGTCATAAAATATTGCTGAAAAACAATGCTCTTTGTATAATAAAAGATGTGAATGATTTAGAAGAAATTTTTATACCTTTAGAAGATATTTCGACAATATTAATAGAAAACCCATTTACTGTAATTACTGCAAGGTTACTTACCGAATGTTCAAAATACGGTATAACTACTTATTTATGTAATGAAGAATATTTGCCCAATACACAGATTTTACCATTAAACGAATACTATAATCAATTAGCAGTTTACAATATGCAAATTTCTATAAATAAAAATTTGAAAGCTAAAATTTGGCAAAAAATTGTAAAAAGTAAAATTAAAAATCAAAAAATAGTTATTTCTTTTACATCAAATGCTGAAGATGCAATAAGGATGCTTGAAGAATATGAAAAGAAAGTTAAATTAAATGATATTGATAATAGAGAAGGAATAGCTTCAAAAGTATATTTCCAATCTATATTTGGGCAAGAATTTATACGATTTGCTGTAAATAACGTTTCAAACGCTCTTAATTATGGATATACTATTTTAAATAACTCTATTGTTAGAACTTTGATTTTACATGGTTTTAATACTTATATAGGTATTTGGCATGAATCAGATAAAAATGCTTTTAATTTGGCTTCTGATTTTATAGAGCCATTTAGACCCATAGTAGATTATTTCTGCTATTGGAATGAAAATTTTTTAGATTTTCCTTTATCTCCGTCAAATAAAAAGAAGCTGATATCTTTACTAAACACAAAAATTTCCATAAATAATAAAATTTGTTCAATTGATTATGCGATAGATGAAGTAATCAAAAGTTTTCTTAGGGTACTAGAAACCAATGAAATTGAGCATTTGATTTTACCAGAAATAATAGGAGTAAATTTTATAGATGAGGAGTATATATAAACAATTGAGATTATTTGTTATGTTTGATATGCCAATGGATACACCAGAATGTAGAAAAGATTATACAAGATTTAGAAGATTTCTGTTGAAAGATGGGTTTCTTATGTTGCAGTTTTCTGTATATACTAGATTCTGCCATAATCTTTCTGATTGTGAGAAACATATCGTAAGGGTAAAAAAACACACGCCTAAAATTGGAGATATTAGAATTTTGAAAACTACAGAAAGTCAATATGAAAACATGATTATATTGACTGAAGGTAGGACTTTTTTGGATACTTTAGATCTTAGTAGTGATACAATAGTTATTGAATAAGTTTACTTATTTTTCTTCCAACAATTGTTTCACATATTCTAAATAAGATTTTTCTATTTCTGAATTTGGAATTATTTTTATAATTTCGTTTGATTTGATATTAAATGAGTATTCTTTGTTTACAAGCATCCTTCCTAAATTTATATTTATATTTTTTGATATTGAATCTAAGAGAATTTGATATTCTTCTTTCAAAAGTATTAACTTGTTTTCTATTACATATTCTTCAAACGAATGTTTTCCTTCACTTTCATTGAAAAAACTATATTGTATCATTTTCTTTATATTGGATAAATCAATGAGTTTATTTTCCCTTATAGAAAAAATATTATATTTGCCTATAGCATATGTGAGGGATGTTGGTTTATTAGAAAACAATATAAATATATGTTTATCAATACTTTCAAGCATATTTAAAAATTTTAATGTGGACTTTTCATCTAAAAAAGAATCAAAATCATCAATAATTATGATTTTTGAATTATTAGATGAAATAACATATTCAGTAATGGTCTTGTAAAAATTTATTTTGTTTGAACTTGAAGAAATGTCATCTTGAGAAAATGTTATTTTCACATAATTTGCGATAAAATCTTCTAATGTCTCCATCTCAAGAGATATATTTATTTTGGCATTCAACTCATTATTAAAGTTTTCTAACATTTTTACTAAATTTTCATTTATACTTTCAAATTTTTTATATAAATAATCTTCAAATCCGCCTTCTTTATTTATATTTTCTATTATTTTATTCATAAAAATTTTTCTTAGAATACTTTTTGATGTAAATTTAACATGATCATCAATATTTTCTTTTGAATTAACAAATATCACTTCATAATCATTTTTGCCAACTTGAACTCCGTTTACCAAAAATAATGATTTAATTTTTTGATTAAATCCATCATTAAATAATTTCGCTAAATATGTTTTTCCAGAGTTATTATATCCATAAAATAAATTTATTTTTGATAAGATAATCTCTTTAGATATACTTTTATATTCAAATTTCACTCTCATTTTTATAAAATCACCCTCTTAATTTTAACATTTTTCTTTTGAAAAAGCATTAAAATTCTTGTATTTTAGCAGTAATTATGTTAAAATTTTACTAGGGGATTCCGACCCCTAGTAAAATTGAATAAAGATAAACTTTACAGTTAGTCGCCCGGTACTATCCTCCGATTCCGACCCCTAGTAAAATTGAATAAAGATAAACATAATTAGATTGATTAGTAAATTATCTGAGGATTCCGACCCCTAGTAAAATTGAATAAAGATAAACATGCTTATATAGAGCAAGTCGCTAGGAACAGATTCCGACCCCTAGTAAAATTGAATAAAGATAAACAATGCTAACACCACTAGTCATTAGCATTTTGATTCCGACCCCTAGTAAAATTGAATAAAGATAAACGTTTGTAAGTAAGATGTTAGATTATTACTAGATTCCGACCCCTAGTAAAATTGAATAAAGATAAACTACTTGGGTTTATATAAAACCCTCCAATATGATTCCGACCCCTAGTAAAATTGAATAAAGATAAACAAACGTAGTGACAACAGCATACGCACGGGAGATTCCGACCCCTAGTAAAATTGAATAAAGATAAACGGCACTCTCACGCTTCTATGCTGCTAGCTTGATTCCGACCCCTAGTAAAATTGAATAAAGATAAACTTTTTTCAAATACATCTAATATTATGGGATGATTCCGACCCCTAGTAAAATTGAATAAAGATAAACTCCTGTGAGGCGGCGGCGTCCTGTTGCTCGGATTCCGACCCCTAGTAAAATTGAATAAAGATAAACCTAAGGTTGTTTTTCTGTATAATTTCACTTGATTCCGACCCCTAGTAAAATTGAATAAAGATAAACTTTGGGTTCCCGTCTCGCCCACAGATAATGGATTCCGACCCCTAGTAAAATTGAATAAAGATAAACCATATCCTATATTAATTGGTGCATTTCCTGGATTCCGACCCCTAGTAAAATTGAATAAAGATAAACTTGGAAAAGTAGACCATCACCTGTTAGGATGATTCCGACCCCTAGTAAAATTGAATAAAGATAAACTCATAATTATCTTTTCCTTTAGCTCCACCAGATTCCGACCCCTAGTAAAATTGAATAAAGATAAACGACGCACGCTTATTGAACAACTTAAATATAGATTCCGACCCCTAGTAAAATTGAATAAAGATAAACGAGGTTTACTGGAAGAAAGGTGAAGCAAGTGATTCCGACCCCTAGTAAAATTGAATAAAGATAAACTTTTATTTTATTTTCAAGCAGTTTTTCTTTGATTCCGACCCCTAGTAAAATTGAATAAAGATAAACGATAAATATTTTGGCAGTTTCTAAAAGATTGATTCCGACCCCTAGTAAAATTGAATAAAGATAAACTGTACCAAATCCACACACCCATTGCTAGCTGATTCCGACCCCTAGTAAAATTGAATAAAGATAAACTAAATTTTTCTATCGCTTCATGTATATCATGATTCCGACCCCTAGTAAAATTGAATAAAGATAAACAATGACAGCTACAGATTATGAGGGATTTGCGATTCCGACCCCTAGTAAAATTGAATAAAGATAAACATTATTCATTTTCTATCTCCTCATGTTCGTGATTCCGACCCCTAGTAAAATTGAATAAAGATAAACCGCCCCGTTATATCACCGAAATCGAAAGTAGATTCCGACCCCTAGTAAAATTGAATAAAGATAAACTATGAAGGAAATAGATTGTTATTATCTGAAGATTCCGACCCCTAGTAAAATTGAATAAAGATAAACAAAATTTTCCCAATTTATATGGTATGACTAGATTCCGACCCCTAGTAAAATTGAATAAAGATAAACTTATAACATCTGAAATTTCAATGACCTCAAGATTCCGACCCCTAGTAAAATTGAATAAAGATAAACTCTTGCTTCTTCTACTTGCTTACCAGCTTCGATTCCGACCCCTAGTAAAATTGAATAAAGATAAACTAGATAGCTCCATAGCCTGCTCTTGCGCCTGATTCCGACCCCTAGTAAAATTGAATAAAGATAAACTTGTTTGGCATCATCGGTTTTTTCCACGCAGATTCCGACCCCTAGTAAAATTGAATAAAGATAAACATAAGCAATCCTAATATTTTTGCGCTAACAGATTCCGACCCCTACTAAAATTGAATAAAGATAAACACGTAGAGACGTTATATAAGGTGCAGGAAAGATTCCGACCCCTAGTAAAATTGAATAAAGATAAACCAATAATCGCAGCATTTGCTATGTCTACACGATTCCGACCCCTAGTAAAATTGAATAAAGATAAACTGGTTTCAAAAACATTGGTTGCAATATTGAGATTCCGACCCCTAGTAAAATTGAATAAAGATAAACGGGTAAAAAGTAAGAGGGGGAGGTTAAAAGGATTCCGACCCCTAGTAAAATTGAATAAAGATAAACGGGGGTTGTTATCTTATAATCCCCAGTCATGATTCCGACCCCTAGTAAAATTGAATAAAGATAAACTAATTAATACTACTACAGAATCCGTAGCTAGATTCCGACCCCTAGTAAAATTGAATAAAGATAAACCAGTCGATTTTATTTCGAAGCAAGAATGAAGATTCCGACCCCTAGTAAAATTGAATAAAGATAAACATAAAAAAGATATTTAGTATGTTAGGTAATGATTCCGACCCCTAGTAAAATTGAATAAAGATAAACGATATGATTTTAGTTCTGTTTGGGAACGAAGATTCCGACCCCTAGTAAAATTGAATAAAGATAAACCATGTAGACTTCAGCCGTTGCAAAGTGTACGATTCCGACCCCTAGTAAAATTGAATAAAGATAAACTCATAATAACTTCTCACAAGCACTAACTAAGATTCCGACCCCTAGTAAAATTGAATAAAGATAAACCGTCTTGAATATTTTTAATCCTCATAATGAGATTCCGACCCCTAGTAAAATTGAATAAAGATAAACACTGGAGCAAATTTTTATCTGCCGATAAAGGATTCCGACCCCTAGTAAAATTGAATAAAGATAAACGCATGGTGGAATGGAAGTATACACGCATAGGATTCCGACCCCTAGTAAAATTGAATAAAGATAAACTAGGTTATCAAGCTTTTTTTAACTGCTAACGATTCCGACCCCTAGTAAAAGTGAATAAAGATAAACCAATACCCTTTAATTTAGACCGGCCATTACGATTCCGACCCCTAGTAAAAGTGAATAAAGATAAACTATTTACAAATTCGACCTTGTCGTCGTTTGGATTCCGACCCCTAGTAAAAGTGAATAAAGATAAACTAAATATTTTTCTTATAGAAAACCATGAGAGATTCCGACCCCTAGTAAAAGTGAATAAAGATAAACGCATAACAATTACACCTTGTGAAAACGACAGATTCCGACCCCTAGTAAAAGTGAATAAAGATAAACTATAAAGCAACAAATGTTATAGCGTAATAAGATTCCGACCCCTAGTAAAAGTGAATAAAGATAAAC
>JAITPM010000118.1 GCA_031289425.1 Fusobacteriaceae bacterium | reverse complement strand
CAATCATGATGTTACAGCACCTTGACGCATGGTTTGTATCTACTAAAATTGATTCTCTTTTTAACTAATTTTTTTGATATTATTAATATAATTTTTTACATAGTTGCACTATGTTTTTTTCTGTTGCTCATTTTTCACTCTTAAAATAAAAGTATGTCTTTATATATTTTTAACACAGTTTGCTTTACTTTTTTGAAAAAGATTCCGAGAGGCTATAGTTAAGTACTTATTTATCAGTATTTTTTAGATTTAGTAATAAATAATTTCTTACTTTATATCATTTAAAATGTTCACAATTCTATAATTTTCCACGCTTAATAAAAACAAAATATATTTTTATATAGACAGTAATTTTATCTCACTTATAATACGGGAATATAGCCTCTTGTATATTTTAATCAAACTTTTAATGTTTGATAATATTTCAATGTACAATAATAAATGTTCCTAGGCAGATCATCATGATTCCAATAACCTTTTTCATAGAAATTTTTTCTTTTAATAGAAAGGATGAAATAATCATCGTCCATATATATGTTATAGATGTCAGTGGTAATATTACAGAGTAATCCAAAAACCTTAAAATAAAAATATTAATAATAGCTGAAAGAAGATATAAAATAATTCCAACATATAAATAATAATTATTAAAAACTAGTTTTTTTATTCCAACAATAGAAGAAGCTTTTTTTAGAAAAAACCCAGCAAATGCACCAATCATTGTCATTATTATTAGAAGAATATAGTATCTACTCATCTCCAACACCTATTAATATCACTCCAATAATTATAATAATTATTCCTGTAATTCTGATCATAGTGATGTTTTCATTTAAGAAAATTCTGGCCAAAAAAATACTTAAAATATAATTTATGCTAAGCATCGGTTGAAGTACAGATAAATTTCCGAACTTATATGCAATTAACATCGCCAGAGCACCCAGTCCATAAAACGAAAAACCCAAAAAAAGTATCCATATACCATTTGTTATTGATAATTTCCAAAATAATTGACCTATGCAAGCGCATATAGACGAAATTATCATCAGCATTATTCCTTTTTTATTTTTTTCAAATGAATTTTTCACAAGACACCTACTTAGTTATTTTATCTATTGATTCTATTAAATAGTCTTTTTTTCTAAAACTCAAATCAACCAAAATAGATAAATATTTTAGTATTATAGAAAATAGCAAAAACACTCCAAAAAATGATATTGATAAAAACAACATACTTGTCGTCCAACCTCTTACAGGTTCTTTATTAATGTATATAAATACCGCATAACATGTAGTAACTATGGTAGTTATCATTAAAATAATTGTTATTAAAACAGTAAATTTATATGCTAAGTCGGTAAATAATATCAAAGTATTAATAGCAGTATTAAATCTATTTTTTCTTTGCAATTTATCATAAAACTTATTAACGTGTTTTAATGGGCTATAAAATATACTATCATAAGGTAATCCACAGTTTATGTATAGTATTTTTCTATATGGAATTGTTTTGCTAAGAGAATTTACTCTATTTATACCTCTTCTGGAAATAATCCTAAAAGTCTCACGTTCCAATCTATGTTTATTAAAATTATTTGCAGAAAAATTATATATCTTATAAAATAATTTTATTATTCGCTCTTTATTAATTGAATCTGGTAATGCAGCAACTATATCAAATCCTCTTAATGATCTCTGATATATATCGAAAAATAAATTTTCTTCATAATCTATTATTAAATTATCAAATTCATATACAAAATCACCTATTGCTAGATCCATTCCTGCATTCATAGCTACTTCTACACCTTGATAATAACTCATATTAACAATATTAATCATTGATTTATTATCTTTTTTAGTCCATGTTTTAACTATATCAATACTTTTATCAGTAGAATAATCATTGACTAAAATTATTTCATATTTCAAAAAATTTTCTTCTAACACTTTAGAAATAAATTTTAAAAATTCTTCAATCTGACTTTCTGCGTTATGAATATATAATACTACAGAAATAAAATTTTTCTCTTTGTCTTTCATTTTAATTATTCACCTCTGATCTAAAATAGCATCTAAATCATATACCGTATTAATTTTTCCAGATAATACGCTTATAAAAGTTGGATTTTTAGAAAATTCTTTTATTACAGTTGGTCTTGAATCATCTATTTCAGATGCCATCAATATAGGCTTCATAGAAAACAAAGAGCTATGATAATTGAATTTATATTCTTCTTTTAGATATTTTTTAGCTAGATTGGACATGTAATTCCAAGCACTTGTTGGTTTTGCAGGGCAATCATTACAATTACCTAATTGTTCTGTAGAGCAAAAATTATTATTTGTTGCCTGACATTTGAATGTAGGTACATTATCATAACTTGTTATATGTGGAGTAAAAGTTACAGATGTCAATGAATGAAATCCAGTTTTTCCAAAAGGCATTATTGAAAAGAAAGGTCCATCCATTACAGTAATTCCTATATTTTTTAGATTATCATTTACTTTACAAAGTATTATTTCGCATAATTCATACTTTATTTTAAAATTATCGTAATTCAATTTGTTTAAAATTTGATTTATTGAAGCATAAGTTGCATTGAGTATAAATTCACTTTTATATGTATCGTTTTTATCAGTTGCAATTTCAAAGTGAGTATTGTTTTTAACTATTTTATTTATTTTTACATTGTATAAAATTTCTATATTAGGATAATTTTTAATTTCTTCTATAAAATATTCTTTCAAAATTTGAGCATCATAGGTATATTCTTTAGTTAGAAATGTTCCATCGCACATTTCATCTTTGAAAAATTTAGACGCTATTATCTCTTCGCATGGTATTTGAGCATTTTTACAAAAATTATTAAATTGTTTTGCATTAGACCAAGAAAATACTGAAGATATAGCATAAATTTGATCAAATTTCGTTAGAACAGAAAATCCATAATCCTCATTAAATCTGTTAAAATAGTGAGATGATTTTAATGCTGTAGAAATGGAGCGAGGATAGTGGTATCCCATATGAACTCTTGCTTGATTTATATATGTAGCTCTTTTAAAGGGAGATTCATCATATTCAAGGACAAGTACTTTCACCCCCCACTTTTTTCCGCAATATAGTGCTGAGTATAACCCGTATAAACCTGCACCTATTATTATTTTATCGTATGCTTTCATAATTAACCTCTTTTATTATAGAATCAAACCGCAAAAATTTTCTATTTTTTCCAACGTTTCTGTTACTTTTAAGGTTAAATTTATATTTTCAAATTTTCTATTCACGATATTATTATAAAATTCATCAATAGCGAGTTTTATATTATTACTTTCATCTTCTTGAACATTTATAATATTTGTAATTGCATATCCAATATCTTTTTGCTCTATTGAAATAGTTCTCACTGTATCTTTATAAAACATATCAAATTTTATTACACCATTATCTCCAATTATTTTTATTGTTCTTACTTTGTCTAAAGATGTTAAGCTACTTTCAATATCTAAATAGATATTTTTATTAATAACTAATTCTACAATTGAATCAAGGATATTACTTGAATCTTTTCTGAGAATATATTTTTTTATAACATCAATTTCGTTTATGTTTTCTATAGATAATATATATAAAATAGCAGATATTAAATGCACAGTTATTATAGAGTAAACATTATCATTTTTATAGAAATTTCCAAATTGGCTTATTGAAGCTTTTATATATTTTATTTTCCCTATTTTATTAATATTATTTTTAATATAATCAATAGATTTTGAGACAGTGTATATGTAATCTGTGTATAGACAGATATTATTATCTTTTGATAACTGTATAAGATCTAAAATTTCTTTAGAACTTTTACATAACGGTTTTTCACAGAATACATTTTTTTTATTTAATAAACATTTTTTAGTGATCTGATAATGTGTGTCTATTGGTGTACATATAAACACACAGTTTAGTTCTTTATCGTTAATAATTTGATCTAATGTTATACTTGTTTTTATTTCTGGGGCATATATATATTTCATTTGGAATAAATGATTAGTATTTATATATTTTTCTAATATTTTCCCCCAATACCCATACCCAATTAAAGCGCATTTCATAAATTTTACCTCATCATTTAATTTTTGTATTATATTTTTTTATTGCTAAATTAAAAAGTATTTTTATTAGATCTATGTTTCCTCTGAAAAAGCTTATTTTTGTTGGAATCTTTCCTTTTGCAGGATATCTCCTTAAAACAGGAACTTCTTTAACTTTATACCCTAATTTAGGGATAATAACAGTTAAATAATGTATTAGAGAATAAGTTGGAAAAGTTCCATACCTAAATGGATTTATTCTTTCATCTTTGAACACTCTAACGTTATGAGCTCTAAAACCATTGGTTGTATCTGTATATTTAAATCCTGACAAAAAATTAATAGTAGGAACATGAATGAGTTTTATTCCAAATTCTCTAAATTTTGGCGTATTGATTGCCATTCCACCATTCATGTATCGAGAGCCTTGTATTAGATCATACCCTTCATCTAAAGCTTCTATAAATTTAAAAATTCCATCTATTCCATCTTTTCCATTGCCATCCATAGTAATTGTTCCTTCATAATTATTTTCAAGGGTATACCAGTACCCTAGCATAAGTTGATCACTCATATGTCCAATAGATTTCCTTATAATAAGTGTATTGACATGATATTTTTCTAACAAGTCTAAATCAATACTACCATCAGTACTGCCGCCATCACATATAATTATATCCACAAATTCATAAATTCTAAATTTTTTCATCTCATTTAACTGATTAATAAATTTATTTCCTTCATTTATTATAGGAATACATAAGGCATATTTTTTTGTTTTAGGAAATATTTTGTAAAGTTCATATTGTGGAAGGATGTATTTGCTTATCATAAAACACCTCACTCATTTATTAAATAATTTCAATCACAATGTATGTAATAGCACAAAAATCTATATTGATTGAATATTTTGACTTGAATCAATATTTTTATAACATCAGAGAATTCGTTCCTAGTATTAATAAAATTAGTTCCATTAACTTTTTAATTAGATTTTATTGAGATATGTGTATTATTAGATTAAAGAAAATTAATAAATTTTGTCAAAATTCTAATTATAATAATAATTATCTTTAAACATTTTTAACTATTAATTTTCTGACAATATAATAAGTTAAAAATATTATTATATTTACGTTATATTTGTGTTTTAATTTTTATTTAACAAATTTTTATTAAATTTTAGTTATGATTAATAGAATTTATTATTCAATAACTTCTATTTGAGTTGGGAAACAATTTGAAACATTTATGTCATTGTCCAAATAAAGATAATAATAATTACCTTGTTTTTCTATTTTTCTTATATTCAATTCTTGTCCATCATATGTTTTTAATTTTTTATTATTTAAATATTCAATATTATAAATAGGGTTTTCAATCACAACAATGGAATGATCTTTTCTAAGAATTCCCCCACCGATATTTTTATCAAACAAATTGGCAAAGACTATCTTCATAGGTCTTATATTTTTAATATCAATAGATGCCTCCCATATATTTCTAATAATATCAAAAGGATTATACTCTCCAGTATCTATTTTTTTGATATTTCTTAGATCACCCAAATTAATAACAGCCATTTTATTCCTATTATATAAAGATGACTTAACAATATATTTATAAAAGTCAAAATCCAAATTTTTGAATCCATTGGCACCTTCTACATAAACATGCAGAAACATTCTATATTCAGGAACATTTTTTCTGTTTAAGATATAATATAATTTGTTTTGAAAGTAATATATGTCATTACCTTTACCATCATATAATTTAGTTCCAATGTTTACTATTTTCTTAATTTGTTTATTTGAATATGAATAATTAGCATAAACAATGAACATGACAATCATTAAAAGAGTACTTACTATATATTTTTTATATTTTATTTTTTCAAATTTTAAATATAGATTAATTTTATTTATTAGTACTGTATTATATATGAAATAACCTATAAAAGTAAAAATTAAAATTGTAAAAGGTAAATACCATAGAATGTATAGAATCATCCCATGTATGTAAGAGTGCCCCTTTCCAATTATAAACCATGATATTGGAGCAAAAAAGCAAATTAATACAATTAATAATAATGATATTAATTTTCTAGAATTATTTTTTTCTATTTTTTCATATATAATGAAATAAACAATAACAAATATAAGAAATAAAAACAAAATATTAAATATAGTTATTTTTTCAAAAAATATTCCAACATAATATTTAGCTTGAAAAACATACATATTTACCACTGTCAATAAATCAGATTCTAAAGATTCTAAATATAAGTTGTTATCAAGTAAGAATATTTTTTCACTATAAGATTCTCCTATTCTTTTTAAAAAAGTGAAATTAAGATAATTTTTGGCCTTGTCATAACTGGAAAAAAATAATGATAATTGTACTATTTGGATTACAAGGGTAAATAAAGTTGTAAAAAAACCACATAGCCCAATTATTAAAGTTCTTTTTATCCAAAATGAAAGATTCCACGAATTTTTATATCCATAATATATAAATGGTAACATCATCGTTATTAAAACTGAAGAAATTGCTTCAAACCCACAAGCACATTTAATAAAAATAGTTATAAATACTCCAAGTAGTAGCTGCGAATTTTTTATTTTTTTACCTTTATCCTCCATGCTTAAAAAATAAAGCATTATTACAAATGGTAATAAAAATGTAAAAATTACCCAATATAAATTTCTAGATGCCATTATCAACCAATTAGAAAGAAAAATTGTGAAATAAACAATAACAGCAGTAAATTTACTAAACTCATTTTTTATCCAGTTTAAAATATAAAAAATATTTATGCAAAAAAGAATAGTAGTTATTGCATGTAATAAACTAAAAATTTTATTGTTATTAAATGTTAATTTATCAATTATTCTAAATAAAATGGATTGTAATCCAATTTGGCTAAGATATCCAGTCATTAAACCATAATTACAGAATATGCCATTTTTTCTGGCAATTAATACAGTATTTCTAACTATACTTTCACTCTGCTGATCCCAATGCATAAAATTTGATTCATTAACTATGCCAAATAAATTATAGTTAAAATTATAAAAAAGCAATATAAATAAAACTAAATAAATAAAACTTTCTTTTTTTACCAATTTTTTTATATTTTTCATTCTTTTACTCCTTAATTATATTTTTTACGTAATTAATTTTTTCATATAATTTTTTTTAATATAAAATAACATGAAAAAGCACTTATATCGAATTCATAGTATCTATTGCTTTTTTGAACTATTTAAGTTTGGATTATAATGAAACCATTGAAAAATTTTAATTATTTATCATATTTTATATTTTTTGCCCTTGGTATATTTTTTCCAGATATAAAGTTCTCTCTTCATTATCATAAACAAATATAAATCAGGTATAATATAAAATGTTGTAATTTTTATTTCTATCAAATGGTATATATAAATATTCTTTAAACAAATACTAAGAGATATATTCAAACAATATCAAAAGTCTGTAATATTTTTTGATATATAAAGACAATTAAAATTCTCAAGAAAATAAAATCTAAAAATATAATCAAAAAATAACAGTGAAACATCTAGATTCCTCATAGACATAAAATATCAAACTATTTGCCAATAAAAAATGATTCCTCAAAATTTTTTTATAATAAAATAAATTAATATAGTTGAAGGTAGAAAAATAGATGAAAATACCATTAAACTAAATAACTTTAATTTACCTCCTATAATTCGGGGGTATCTCTCAATAAAACATCTATAGATCTTTCTACCATTTCATGAATAACAATATCCGGTTTTTCTTTTATAATTTTTTTTTGATAACTATTAAAATTATGATCCCATATATATTCTACTTCACTAAAAGTTTCCGAAATATATGGAATCATTGACTCAATAAATGAATCTCTAAAAATAAGAACTTTTAAATTATTTCCATTTTTATTTTTTGTTATTATACTATAAGGTTTGTTTTTATCAACTAATAATTTTTCAAATTTATAAACTTCCTTCGGAATCAACTCAAAATATTGATCATTTTTATAATATTCTAGATTCAAATTAAGCATATTTAATAAATCTCCTGATAACCATGGTTTTTCAATTAAATCAAAATTTTCTATTTTTAATTCTGTTATTTCTGAAAAATCTATTTTAATGTTTTCTATTAGTGTCATATAACCTAAAAATGCCCCATATGAATTCCAGTGAGTATCCGTTTTCCAATAAATTAATCCTATATTTTTTGCATTCATAAGATTATCAAGAGGATATATTATACTTCCACCCTCTCGATTTTGACAAGAAGTACTATCTTTTAAAAATTCTATTACATGTTCCACTTTACCAGTATTATTTATTTTTCTAATATAATTAGGATAAAATTCTCCATAAACTTTATTTTTATCAGGGGCTATAAATGTATAATATTTTATTCCATGTTTTTCCAATAAATTATTCCTTTTTATTAAATTGTTTTTAATTTTTTCTAATTGTTCATTTGAATATAAATTTTTATTCTGATAATTTTCTATGGAACTGTCTCCTTTATAAAATAACCACCTTTCTTTTCCCATAAAAGCTCTATTATTTTCTATTCTTCCAGATAAAATTTTATCAAACATTAAATACTTATCTATAATCTTTCTCCTATTAGAAAAATGATCATTAACCCATGCTTCTAATTGTAGTCCAAATTTTAGATTTATTTTTTCTTTAAATAAAAAAGGAAATTTAGAAAGAGTTCTCTTTTCTTTTTCATCAATTTCTTTGTCGTCCAGTTTAAAAGTTGGAAACAGAAGAATTAAAAATAACGAAATTAAATAAAATATAGTATTCCATTTCATCTTTTCTTTTTTTCTATCAATATATTATGATGAACATGTAGATAAAGAAAAATATTAAAATAAAGACACTAATCATCTGAAAAATATCAAATTCATCTATGTTTTTATTAAATTGAATAGAATTCAAAATAATAAAAGGATCTATTCTTGATGAAATTAATTCTACACCGTTATTAGATATTTTTTTTAAATCAATTTGATTGGTCGGAAAGTTGTATAATTCATTTTTATTAAATGTAATGTTTTTATTTCCAGTAATTTTCACTTTTGTTAGTAAAATTTTTCCAGGATTCTGCCCAAAATCTATTCTTAATTTTCTTAAATCATATACATTTGGTAATTTTATAGAAATTTGTTTGACTTTTTTATTTTTTTTACTTATCACATGAATTGATTCTTTTTCATTGAATGCTTTATTTTTATCTTGGGTGTAGAAAATCTGTATATTGATATCTTTTTCTTGATTTAAATGTATATCAATTATGGTTTCCTTAAAAAATTTAAAATATTTACTTAGCATTATGGATAAACACATAGTAATCAAAAAGGTTATAACAAATATTATAGATCTATTTTTATTTGAACTTATTTTCATGTTCTCACCACCATTTAATGGATATTTTAAAATAGGCTGCAGTAATAATAAAATAAAAGCGAATAAAAATAAATAGTGCTATATTAGTAATATGCTATATTTTACAAATATCTATAATCACATATTATTATAAATTAATCTCAAATAATGAAACTACCTAAAGAAACATTGATAAATAAAATCATAATTATATACAATTCTATTTTTGAAGTATTATCTAAATGTATTTTTAACCTGATTATCTCATTTTTTTTATAATAAAATAAGATTGTATAGGCATTATTATCGCCAATGGTAGCATACATAAATTAGTACCTAATATAGCACCACTGCTTCCCATATTTAAACCTTTTATAAAATATATAGATAATGGAATATTTATAATTGCTCCTATAACATATATCCACATTTGTAGTTTTATTTTTCCAGTTCCATTTATGAATATCATATATATATCACCATGCACTCTGTTAAGCACAAATAACCCCCACAATGATATTAAATATTTAGGAAATATAATATCTTGTCTCATCCAAAATTTTATTATATATGGGAAGATAAAAATAGTAATAGTTATGCCAATAATTAAAAATAAAAAAAGCATATTCAATTTTTTAAATGAATCAATGATCCATTTCTTATCTTTTTTTATATAAGCATCTAAAAATAATGTCCACATTGGACCGGATATTATACTTTCTAAAACTAAAAATATTTGAAATAATTTAGAAACTATAACATATATCGCTACTGCTTCTGTTCCTATATATTTGGTTATAAGCATATTATCAACTGTAAGGATGAAAAGCATAGATATTTGTATAATAAAAAAATTGAATCCAATTCCACCAATATCTTTAATTTTTCCTCTTTTAAAATTTTTAAAATTAGGAAATAAATTTTTATTTTTTTTAAAAAATTTATTTGTAAAATATAACCCAATTAAAAAATTTATTCCTGGATAAATAATTGCTATCGTTGTTAAAGAAATTTTATCAAAATAATTTAATGAATATATTATTATTATAAAAAAAAATTGAAATACCAGTCCGCTTAAATTTATTATTGAACTATTGTGCATAGATAAATAAAAAGATTTGTAAAGAAATATGATAAAATTTAATATAGTTATAGAAAAAACTATAATAAAAATTAATTTTATGTATTTCTCGTTATAAAAATTTATATTTAAAAACTCTCTTATATTTATAATTTTTATTCCTATCAAACCAATAATTAAAATTATAAGAGCTATTCCACCCAAAACAATATATCCGGTGGAAATAT
>JAITPM010000116.1 GCA_031289425.1 Fusobacteriaceae bacterium | reverse complement strand
TAACAGACTGGAATAATATGTTTGTGTTTTCTGCTAAAACCTATAAATTATAAGGTTTTTATTAGATAAAATTTTAAATAACAATATAAATTTTATCTGTTTTATTGAGATGAATTTATATATAAAATCGTCAATATTTCATAAAAATATAGCAAATTTTTATTCAAAGATCATTAAAAATAAAGGTAAAAGTCGTTAAATTTTTTCATTAAATTTTAGTAATTAATTGTATGATTACCACTGGAGTATATCAAATTATATTAAAAAATACGAATTTCATTGAATCCGTATTTTTTAGCTTATAATTTTTATTCAGATAATAGTTTTACTAATTCTCCCTTATTTTCTTTTATTGCTTTCTCTAATGGTGTAAGTCCATCTTTTCCTTTTATATTTCTATTTGCGCCATATCTGATAAGAAGTTTAACAGCTGCTATATTATTGGTCATTACAGCATCATGTAACGGTGTATACCCGTTTGCAGGCCCCACAGCATTTATATCATAACCATTTTCGATAAGCAATAATACGATCTCCATATTTTTCTGAAACATGGCATCATGTAGAGCAGCACCACCGAAGGAATCACGTGCATTTCTATCAGGGTTAGTTTTTAATATTTCACGTATTAATTCTATATCTCCTACATAAGCAGCCTGGTTAACTGCATCTGTGGCATATTTTTTTGATTGATCAAATCCGCATATAAGAACAAGAAATATGATGCATGAAAAATAAAGAAATATTTTTTTAATTATATTTTTTTTATTCATAACTTTAACCTCCTATAGAATTTTTTATACTTTAGTCATTTACGAAATGCAAAGCACTTTATTTTTATTAAGTGTTAACATTGTTATTTTCTTTTTCTTATTAAATTTTATAAATATTATAAGAAATTGTCAATATTTTTGTTAGTTAATATTTATTGCTAGCGTTATTTGGCAATGGTTCTTTATAGTACTTTACCATTTTTATAATTATAAAGTATTTTTAATATTTGATAACTATTAAAATCATCTGATTTATTAGCATTTTTCATGGTTTTTAAGGTAGTATTAGTAAAAGAATTACGATAAATATTGGTTTTTATTAATCAGTATAGTATTATTCTATAAAAGAGCGAGGAAGAATTCTATGTTAGAAGTATTTAAAGTAAAAAAATTTGAAAATTTTAAACTATGAACAGTGCTTCATGTAAGACCTTAAATGAATACACTGCATTTGATTTAGCATCTTTGTTAATGTCAAAAGGACTATTACAGGAAATAAAAGGTAAAAAATAGAGGGAAGTGATATTATTTTGAAAAGCAGAGAAAAAAGATAATTGGCGAATACTTAAAAACTCGCAGAGGTCTGCGAGTTTTGTATTGTTTTAATCGTTTTTGAAATACTCGCAGATATCTGCGAGTTTTTCGGGTTACTCCGCTGTGTCATCACTGTCTCCTTGTATCTCAGCTATTTCTGTAAGTTCACGCAGCTTATCTTGGAGAACTTTCTTGTTCGGTAGGTGAAGCTGATAGTTCGCAACAAGCGCAGGAGAGATGCTTCTGCGCAAAGCATATTCGACAACCGCATCGTCCTTATCAGCACATAAAATCAGACCGACGCTTGGATTTTCGTTTTCTTTTCTTACATCACTATCAATGGCTTCCAGATAGAATTCAAGCTGCCCTAAGTGTTCAGGCATGAATGCACCAACCTTCAACTCGATCGCAACAAGGCATGACAACGCACGATTAAAGAAGCGCAAATCAATCCGAAAATCTGAGTTTCCGACTTGGATGCGATATTCCTCTCCAACAAAAGTAAAATCCTTTCCAAACTCCAATATAAAATCTTTGAGGTTAGCAATGATGGCTTTTCGCAGTTCGTGTTCTTTATGATTGTGAGGGATATCAAGAAATTCCAATACATAGTTGTCCCTCAAAGACGAAAGCCCTGCATTCTTCGCAATGAACAGCTTGTTCTTCTCATCCGAAATCATTGTACGCTCAAACAGCATACTATCAATTTGTCGTTCAAGTTCTTTAGTAGAATATCGATTTTTTGCAGCGACTATAAGATAAAATTCACGTGCCTCATCAGTCTTTGCCCTTGCCAATATCTTCAGGTTATTTGTCCAGTTGATTTCATGGGTCAGCACAGCAAGCTGCTCACTGCCCTTATAGGTTTCGTAAAACTGACGCATGCGCCAGATATTAGAGGCAGAGAAACCTTGGATTCCGACATAATGTGACTGAACAAATTCAGAAAAATCTTTAACGGTTGATTTGCCCCATCCTGAACTGTGGACTTTTTCACTGACAAATTTTCCAATGTCCCAATACATTGAGATGAATTCTCTATTGGCGGCACGATACATATTTTCATGCGCCCGTCCAATAATGGATAAGATTTGGATAAAGTCTTCAGTAGTTTTTTTGATTATTTCATCGCTCATAATAGCAACCTCACATCTTTAGGTAATGATTTGGAATTGCAGCCCAATTTAGCCGTTTTAACTGCACTAATATTATCCTTGTTTTATATATTTTATTTCTTAATATTTCTATCTATCAGCAGTTTTCATAGTTTTTTTGCAACTAACTTTCATATACAAATCTCTTTTGCAAGAATGCAAAAACAAACTTACCTAAATAGCATACCATATCCGAAATCAAAAATCAATATAAAGTAAGTAGAGGTTATTGCAAGGTTAAATAAAATAGTTGCAAATATAGGCTAGTTTATTTTATAAATTTTAATTGGCGTATTGTAAAATGGTATCTATAATAATCGGAATTTTTTAATTTATAACATTAAAATATGCAATAGTTATAATACGTTTTTAGGTCAAAGACATTGTGAGATAAAAATAATTGATAAAAATTTTTTATAAAGAATATGGAAGGCATAAAATGTAAGTTCAAAAAAATTCACATTTTTTAATATAATTTGATATAAATAAAAGAAAATAATCCTACTAATTATTAAAATTTAATGAAAAATTTTAATGATCTTTGAATAAAAATTTGCTATATTTTTATGAAATATTGACGATTTTATACATAAATTCACCTCAATAAAACAGATAAAATTTATATTGTTATTTAAAATTTTATCTAATAAAAACCTTATAATTTATAGGTTTTAGCAGAAAACACAAACATATTATTCCAGTCTGTTACCCCAATAAA
>JAITPM010000115.1 GCA_031289425.1 Fusobacteriaceae bacterium | reverse complement strand
TTTTATCTCCCCTTTAAAAATTATTTGGATTATTGTATAATACAATATCCAGTCTTAACTATATTATACATCAAAATAATTTTGTTTATTGGGGTAACAGACTGGAATAATATGTTTGTATTTTTCTCTAAAAAGCTTGTTATTTAGGAATTGTATTGAATAAAATTTCAAAAAAATATATAAATTTAATCTGTTTTATTGAATTGAATTTATATAAAAAATCGATAATATTTTATAAAAATAAAGCAAATTTTGTTCAAAAAACATTAAAATTTTTCATTAAATTTTAGTAATTATTTATACGATTACCACTTAAATATATCAAATTATATTTACAAAATAGTTTTTACAGAAGTATAAATTTATCCAATAGATAATAATGCGAAGTAAATATTAGCCGAAAATGAAAAAAGGAAAAAATATGTTGTAAAAAGATTTTAAAAAAGTTATTATATAAATATAAAACTTGTTTGAGGAATTTATTTATGAATCTAGAAAAAATTAAAATATACAGGATAACACATATTTCGAATATCCCGCACATTCTTAGATTTGGCATCACACATAAGAATTCTCCAAATGCAAATAAATCTTATACATCCATTGGAGATGTTAAATTAATAGGAACAAGAGAGAATAAAATAGTGCCCATAAATAATAAGGAATTTCTGAAATTAGGTGATTTTATTCCTTTCTATTTTTGGATTAAAATGCCGATGTTATACGTTATGCAGCATGGTGGCAATCATGTCGGAAAAGTGGTACCACCAGAAGATATAATTTATATATCTTGCAAATTAAGTGAAATTATTAAATTGAAAAATAAATTTTATTTTTCAGATGGTCATGCAATAGATGCTTTTACGTTATTTTATGATCGCTACAAAATAAAGGAGTTACCTACTATAATAGATTGGAATTCAGTAATGGAATTGCATTGGTCTGGAGAAGATAAATTAGCTCTTAAACGTAAAAAACAAGCAGAATTCTTGATATTTCCTGAAATACCACCAGAATGTTTGAATTCTTTTGGTTGTTATAATGAAAAAATAAAACTTAAATTAATTTCTATGGGAATTGATGAAAATAAGATATTTGCTAATCATGATTTTTATTTTTAGAGGAGTAAAATATGATATTAGAATATATTAAAGGAAATATATTGGAAAGCACTGCACAAGCATTGGTTAATACTGTTAATACTGTTGGAATTATGGGGAAAGGGATAGCATTACAATTTAAGAGAGCATACCCAAATAATTTTAAACATTATGCAGAAGCTTGCAAAAACGATGGTATTGGAATAGGTAAATTGTTTGTTTCAATAGACAGAAACTTAATTTCTGGTGAGAAAATTATTATTAATTTTCCAACAAAAAAAGATTGGAAAAAACCTTCAGAATATGAATATATAGAACTTGGGCTCAATGACTTAATAGAAGTAATAAAGAAATATAGTATCAAAAGTATTGCCATACCCCCTCTTGGAGCTGGAAATGGCGGATTAAATTGGGCAACTGTAAAAAAAATGATTGAAGATAAATTATCTCCTCTTGATATAAAAGTATATATATATGAACCAACTAAAGAAATTAAAGAATATCTAAAAAATGAAAGAGTAAAATTGACAGATTCACGAGCAATGCTTCTTTTTGTGCTTTATGATTTAGTAGGACAAGGAGAATTTGTATCAGAATTTTCAAGTGAAAAAGTTTGCTATTTTTTACAAAAATTTGGAGCTAAAAAATATTTCAATCTTAATTATGAACCTAAATATTACGGTCCATATTCTGGGACTGTAAAAAGGTTATTATACGTTCTTAACGGAAGTTATATAATGGGGTATAGCGATATGAATAAAAAGCCTTTTGACCCATTACTGTTAGTTACAGATGGATATAAAGATGTAGTTGAATACATAGAAAAAAATAAAGATTTGCAAAAAATATGTAATATCACTACAGAATGTTTAAGTGGATTTTATTCTGATTTTGCACTTGAATTGTTGTCTTCAGTTGACTATATAGTTGATAAAGAAAAAACTTTTGATAAGGACATTATAAAAAAGAAACTAGAAGAATGGAGTAAAAGAAAAACAGATATGTTTTCTAATTCACGATATATTGATATTTCTTTAAAACAAATTCAAAAGTTACAGAAATATTATCAAATGAATTAAAATGTTTGATATAATTGGCTCTAGTATTGGTTGAAAATTAAAGAAGAGAGTTTAAAACAGATATGGTTAGAAAAAATATGGATAATAATAATTTTTTATAAAGAATATGAAAGGCATAAAATGTGAGTTCAAAAAAATTCACATTTTTTAGTTTATAATTTTTATTCAGATAATAGTTTTACTAATTCTCCCTTATTTTCTTTTATTGCTTTCTCTAATGGTGTAAGTCCATCTTTTCCCTTTATATTTCTATTTGCGCCATATCTGATAAGAAGTTTAACAGCTGCTATATTATTGGTCATTACAGCATCATGTAACGGTGTATACCCGTTTGCAGACCCCACAGCATTTATATCATAACCATTTTCGATAAGCAATAATACGACTTCAATATTTTTCTGAAACATGACATCATGTAGAGCAGCACTACCGAAGGAATCACGTGTATTTCTATCAGGGTTAGTTTTTAATATTTCGCATATTAATTCTATATCTCCTATATAAGCAGCCTGATTAACTGCATCTGTGCATATTTTTTTGATTGATCAAATCCGCATATAAGAACAAGATATATGATGCATGAAAAATAAAAAAATATTTTTTTAATTATATTTTTTTATTCATAACTTTAACTTCCTATAGATTTTTTATAATTTAGTCATTTGCGAAATACAAAGCACTCTATTTTTATTAAGTGTTAAAATTATTGTTTTCTTTTTTTATGAAATTTTATAGATATTATAAGAAATTGTCAATATTTTTGTTAGTTAATATTTGTTGCTAGCGTTATTTGGCAATAGTTCTTTATAGTACTTTACCATTTTTTATAATTATAAAAATCGTATGATTATTGGTATTTTTTAAGGTTTTCAGGATAGCATCCGTAAAAAAATTACGATAAACATTGATTTTTATTAATTAGTATAGTATAATTCTATAAAAGAGCGAGGAGGAATTTTATGTTAGAATTATTTAAAGTAAAAAATTTTAAAAATTTTAAAGAAGAATTAATTTTAAACCTAGCTAATATAAAAGATTATGAATTTAACACGGAAGCTATATCAAATGGGATTATAAATAAAGCTATTATCTATGGAATTAATGCAAGCGGGAAATCAAATCTAGGTTATGCTATTTTTGATATTATAAAACATACCTCTGACAAAGAAAGTGTAATTCAATTTTATACAAATTATAAAAATGCTGAAAATATCAATAAACCGGTAGAATTTTATTATAAATTCAAATTTGGGAATGATTATGTTGAATACTTTTATAATAAGGATGATCATTATATACCAATTTTTGAAGAAGTAAAAATAAACAATGAAACAGTGATAAAATATGATTATAAATCAATACCAATAATAAAATTGAAAGAAGCAGAAAACCTAAAAAGAAAAATTGAAAACGTAAATCTATCAATAGTTAAATATATAAAAAATAATGTTAATTATTCTAAAAAAAGTATACTAGGAAAATTTTTTAATTTCATAGATAATATGCTCTGGTTCAGAGCTCTTAGAGACAATGCATATATGGGATTTCAAATAGGTAGTACAAACTTATCTGAATATATAATAAATAATAGATTAACAGAAAAATTTCAAAATTTTTTAGGTAAATTCAAGATAACCGGAGAAATTAGTACAATAACAGATGTTATGGGAAGGGGAAAACTAGCTTTTAAATTCGGAGAAAATAAAATTCCCTTTGATGAAATAGCTTCTTCGGGGACATCAGCATTATGGTTATTTTTTGTTTGGTACGAGCAATTAAAAAATGTATCTTTTCTTTTTATAGATGAATTCGACGCTTATTATCATCAAGATTTATCTGAAGATATAGTAAAATTACTAATAAAAAATGCCAAAAAAGTTCAAACCATTTTTACAACACACTCTACTAGTTTAATGACAAATGATTTACTGAGACCTGATTGTTACTTCATCCTAGATAATAACAAAATAAAACAATTATTTGATCTTACAGAAAAAGAATTGAGGAGATCACATAATTTAGAAAAAATGTATAGAGCCGGCGTTTTTTATGAAGAAAACTAATATTCTATTTATTTTTGAAGGGAAAAAAGATGAAAATAAATTATTTAATAAAATTTTTAAGCTAGTCAAAACCGAATTCTTTATTAAATACAATATAATAACAATGGAAACGCATATTCACAGTTTATATGATAAATTGAACAATAATCAATTTCAGGACTTGTTGACAGTGTTAAAAGAAAGTGGGACTTTTTCTCAAAAAGAACAATTAAAAAAATTTGTTGTAAAAGATATCGCAGAAATATATTTATTTTTTGATTTAGACCCACATGATAATCTTTTTGATCCTGAGAAAATAAATGCTCTACTTAAATTTTTTAATAATGAAACAGAAAACGGAAAACTTTATATTAATTATCCTATGCTCGAATCTTTTTATCATTTAATAAATATTAATGATATCGATTATAAAAACAGAATGATCAAAATTAAAGATTGTATTAATTATAAAAAAATTGTAAATGATGAAAATTTTATACGGAAAAGATATTTTTTATATAGTAAGTCAAAATGTAAAAAAAGTAAATTTTATTATATGTGATAATTTTGATATTCCGGAATTTAGGCATATTCCAAAACTTTCTCAAAATAATTTATTTGAAAACGAATTAAACAAATTCATAATTCCATTAAAATGCATATCTGTAGCTAGCAGTATTCCAATGTTTATGATAGAGTATTTTAATGAGATTATCTTTAAAAAAATATTAAAAATATAATCATTTAAAGAATAGTTGTAAATACAGGTTAGCTTGTTTTATAAATTTTAATTGGAAGATTGCCAAATGGAATTGATAATAATTGAATTTTTTTAATTTATAATATCAAATTATGCAATTGTTATGAATGCTTTTTAGGTCAAAGACATTGTAGAATAAAAATAATTGATAAAAATTTTTTATAAAAAATATTAAATTATAAAATGTGAGTTCAAAAAAATTCACATTTTTTAATATAATTTGATATAAATAAAAGAAAATAATCCTACTAATTATTAAAATTTAATGAAAAATTTTAATGATTTTTGAATAGAAATTTGCTATATTTTTATGAAATATTGACGATTTTATACATAAATTCATCTCAATAAAACAGATAAAATTTATATTGTTATTTAAAATTTTATCTAATAAAAACCTTATAATTTATAGGTTTTAGCAGAAAACACAAACATATTATTCCAGTCTGTTA
>JAITPM010000071.1 GCA_031289425.1 Fusobacteriaceae bacterium | reverse complement strand
TGCATTTATCTTTCTCTATTCTGTTGTTAATGTCCTTTTGTCCTTGTTTTATCGTTTTACAATTTTCAAGGACAATAGTTATGATATCATAAAATATGTTTTACGTCAATACTTTTTTTATGAATTTTTTTTAAAAATAAAAAATTTATTTTGTTGTTATAAAAAAATGACATATCCAGTATGTCATTTTTTATATTTCTTGCTTTATAACACCATTTCTAATATTGTTCTCGTTAGCTTTTGAGATTTTCCTTATACCTTTCCTTAATTTTTATGGTATATAAACCATGAAAATTATTATTTAATAATTTATTATTTTTTTGTTTTATTCGATGTAGCTTTTTTACTGGATTTTATATTATAAAATACCTCTATACCTTTATATTCAGCCATACTTCCTAAGTTCTCTTCTATTCTTAACAATTGATTATATTTAGCCATTCTATCTGTTCTTGATGTAGAGCCTGTTTTTATTTGTCCTGCATTAGTTGCCACAGCTACATCAGCTATAGTAGCATCCTCAGTTTCACCTGATCTATGGGATATGACTGCCGTCATCCCAGCCTTTTTAGCCATTTCAATAGCATCTAAAGTTTCTGTCAAGCTACCGATTTGATTTAATTTTATTAATATAGAATTTGCTGCTTTTAATTCAATTCCTTTTTTCAGTCTCTCAGTATTGGTAACAAATAGGTCATCTCCAACTATTTGTACTTTATCCCCAATTGCCGCTGTTAATTTTTGCCATCCTTCCCAATCGTCTTCTCCCAAGCCATCTTCTATAGACACTATCGGGTATTTGTTGACCAATTTTTTATACCATTCTATCATCTCATCAGAAGTTCTCTTGATTCCACCTTCTCTTTTAAAATGATATATAAATTTACCGCCTTCTTTTTTGCAAAATTCAGAAGAAGCAGCATCTATAGCAAATGTAATATCACTACCGGGTGCATACCCTGCATTTGCTATTGCCTCTAATATAAGATCCAATGCGCCTTCAGTTCCATTTATTTTTGAAGGTGCGTATCCACCTTCATTTCCGACATTCGTAGAATCACCATAACTCTTTAATAATTTTCCCAAATGGTGAAAAACTTCGCATCCCATCTGCATTGCTTCTGCAAATGTCTTAGCTCCGACCGGTTGGATCATGAATTCTTGAACATCTACAGCTGAATCAGCATGAGAGCCCCCATTTAATATATTCATCATAGGTACTGGTAATTCTTTGGCATTTACACCACCTAAATATTTGTATAAAGGTAGTCTTGATGCTTCCGCTGCCGCTTTAGCAACTGCCAAAGATACCCCTAAAATAGCATTTGCTCCCAATTTTGCTTTATTTTTTGTGCCATCAAGTTTTATCATTGTTTTATCTATTTCTACTTGATCAAAAGCATCCATTCCAATTATAGTATCTCTTATCTTTCCGTTTACATTTTTTACTGCTGTTAAGACTCCCTTCCCCAAATACCTCTTCTTATCATCATCTCTCAGCTCGACTGCTTCATAAGCACCGGTAGAAGCCCCTGATGGTACTGCTGCCCTTCCAAAAAAACCTCCTTCCAAATATACGTCTACTTCTACTGTAGGATTGCCTCTGGAATCTAAAATTTCTCTTGCTACTACATTCAAAATCTTTGACATTTTTCCCTCCATATTTTTATTTATTTTAACAATTTGTACAGACGCATGATTGCGCCCTTTTATGTTATTTTATTTGAATAATTTTTACTGAGTTTGTAGTACCTGGTTTGAACACACTTTCTCCACATACTGCGACTATTATATCACCAATATCAGCCAATTTTAACTCCTTACATACTACTTCCGATAATTCAAAAAATGATTTCATTGTTTCGGGATTAGGATCCAAATAAGGCACAATCCCCCTATTTATCATAAGTTGATTCGCTGTTTTTTCCTTATTAGTAATCGCTAATATTTGTGCTCTTGGGCAATATATGCGCATTTCTCTAGCAGCCCTTCCCGATTGAGTCCCCACAACTATTACCTTGGCATTTAACGCCTCTGCAATATCTGCAGCACCCTTTGCAATCGCTGACGTAATTGTAACATCATCTGTATAATTAATATTATTACTACCAATCAACGGGTCGGTTTTTTCAGCTATTTTGCTCATTACTTTTACTGATTCTACAGGATATTTACCCTTTGCACTTTCGCCCGACAACATCACAGCATCCGTCCCATCCAGAATAGCATTTGTGACATCATTTACCTCTGCTCTGGTGGGTCTGGGGTTTTTTATCATGGAATCTAACATTTGTGTAGCAGTAATAACTACTTTTCCTGCCATATTACATTTATTTATCATCATTTTTTGTGCAAATGGAACTTCTTCTAATGGTATCTCCACTCCCAAATCTCCTCTGGCAACCATAATTCCATCAGAAACTGCCAAGATTTCATCAAAATTATCCAATCCCTCTTGGTTTTCTATCTTAGAAATTATCTTTATATCACCTCCGCCATTTTCAGCCAAACATTTTCTGACAGCCATAACATCTACTGCTTTCCTTATAAATGATGCGGCAATATAGTCCACTCCTTGTTCACAGCCAAATTTAAGGTCGCTTTTATCTTTTTCTGAAAGCGCCGGTAAATTAACAGATGTATTAGGTAAGTTGACTCCCTTATTCTCTCCCAAATCCCCATTATTTTTTGCGATACATTTTACTTCTGTATTTGTGACCTCTGTAACTGTAAACTCAAGTAAGCCGTCATCTACGAGAATAGTATCGTGCAATTTTAAATCTTTTGCAAATCCATCGTATGTGACTGCAACAATTTTATTATTTCCAATAATATCAGCATTTGTTGTAAAGATAAATTCTTGTCCTCCGACAATAGATATATCTCTGCCTCCATCAAGTCTCATGGTTCTTATTTCAGGTCCTTTGTTATCCAGCATTATAGCCGCTTTTTTCCCAAGTTCTTTTTTTATTTCTCTAAAAGTTTTAATTCTAGCGCCATGCTCTTCGTAACTTCCATGAGAAAAATTCAATCTCATCATATTCATTCCGGCATTTAATAATTCTTTTAATATTTCTCTGGATTCAGATGCCGGCCCAATAGTACAAACAATTTTTGTTTTTTTCAATATCTCACTCCTAAATTTATAACATATTCCATCTTAAATTTTACAATATTTTTCACTATACTTCAAGAAAAAAATAGCATATTATTTGAGCATAAACCGTGTAATCTTTGACATATTTTCATACACACAGTATGTATTTTTGACTATATTTTTATTTTAAAAATTATTTTGTCAACTATCTTAGGTTCATCCACTATGATAAGCGGTTTATGCGGTTCACCCGGAAAAAATAATACAAACATTCCCGGTTTTAATGTAACTATGGTGTTTACTTCTCCTGTATATTCGATAAAATCAAATTTCTCATTATATGAAGCTTCTGTTACTTCACTTCTGGGTACATAGCCTATGTTTTCTGCTCCATCAAATAATATATGTATATCTGTATATACTTTATGCCCCTCCAATTTTGCCTCTTCCATTTTTTTAGTTGCCATATCTCCCGGGTAACTAAAAAACACATCATCTCCACTCACTATGTTTCTTCCCTTTTTTCTTGTATCCAACACTCCATTTAATATAGCATTTATAGCTATATCCAATTTATCATGTATACCCAAATATCTGCCTAATTCTTTTATTTCGCCATATATCATTGTATCATCTCCTATTATAATTTTATTAGTCAATTTTTCTATTTTTCACAATAGTTAATACATATAAATCATCCAAATTTATATCTTCTTTTATTAAGCCTGCCACACATTTTAATGTAGTTCCGGTATTATAAAAATCATCTATTATTAAAATATTACCTCTATTTTTTAATTTCTTTTCTTTTTTTATATTATTTTTATAAATATCCATTTTTTCCTGATCGTTTAATATTTTTATCTCATCTACGGTAAGTTTTGAAAAAAAATCAAGAGACACAGGTTTAGATATTTTATGTCCAATCATTTTGGCTAACTTATGTAAAGGAGCATTATGAATTGATTTAGATGTCGGTACAACAATAATTCCATCTATTTCCTCTATTATTTGCCATTGTTTTTTTAAAAAATCAGCGGTTATATCTGATAATTCTATACATTTTTGATATTCATCAAATTCTTTTAAATAATATAACATTTCACCTATTTCAGTATATTTATAATTAAATTCAGGATACCCAAAAATATTATCGCCTTCATAAGAAATTCTGGCAGCATGATAATCCAGTGCATATCCTTCTTTCCAATCACCCATTAATCTTACTGGTTCTATATTCAAAAAAACACCTCATTTTATCAATTTTATTTTATTTTGGATATAAAATTTTTATTCTATTTAAAAATTTCACCAGCTTCTTTATACCACAAAAGCAAATCTAGTTCATCCATTCTTATTTCGCACAGATTGCAGAATTCTTTCATTCTTTCTTCTATTTCCAAGTATAATTTTTTAGTCAAAGACTTTGGGATTTCATCAATCACTCCAAGTCTTACCAAGTTTCTCAATATATGTCTATCCAAAATAGCTATTTCTTGCCCAAATCCAACATTTCTCAAAAAATGCCCTGCCTCTTTGAATGCCATTCCTTTGATGTTCGATACAATCCAGTCTCTTCTTTCCAAAACTGTCGGAATAGATTCAAAAAAATTTTTTGTTATAAGTTTGCCTGCTTCATTTGACATTTGCTCTCTCAATCTAACTAAAAATTTTGCTTTGTTATTTTTAAATCTTACTACATTTAAATAATCCACGATTTCTTTCTCAGCCCCATTAAATAAAAGGCCATTATCTCGTAATTTAGTAATGGCACTCCATGCATTTCGGGCTTTAGATTGAGGTGTTAAAATACAAAAAGATAATTCTACATGTATATCATTATTTGAACCTTTTTCCCATATTTCTTTGAATTCTTCTAATCTTTTATTAATTTCCAATTTTTTATCATTATAGATTTCTTCGACTTCATTGAAATATTCGTTTTTTTTCATAAACTTCATCTTCCTCAAATTATTTTATAGTTTGAATGAATATGGTAACAATTCATCTATTTTAAATATTTTATATTTTTTTTCCAAATTTGATAAAATAATCACTGTATCTTTATCAGAAAATTCAGAAATAACTTGTCTACAGGCACCACATGGGCTAATTGGTGATAATGAATCTCCAACTACACATAATATTTTTATTTTTTTCATACCAATTGTTACAGCAGAAAATATTGCATTTCTTTCAGCACAAATAGATAACCCATAAGACGCATTTTCTACATTTACTCCAAAACTCATCTCATTGTTATCATCTATTATTAATGCGCCAACTTTAAAAGCCGAATAATCAGCATAAGCATTATCCCTTATTTTTATACATTCTTCTATGAGGTAACATATATAGTTTTCATCTAACATCATAATTTTCCTAATATTAATTGTCTTTTGTTTTTTCTTCCTTAGACAAATCTACAAAATACTTATGAAGTTTAAACCAGAAACTTACAATATTTTCATTTAAATCAATACCATATTGACATTTGTGAGTTTCCAATATTCCCTTTACTATACTTAATCCCAGTCCATGTCCATCTCTGTCCCTGGCTGTATCCTTTCTAAAAAACGGTGTCCAAATATCACTCAAATCTTCTGTTTTAAGATTATCAGTCTCATTTTTTACCATAATCTTATAATCATCTTGCTCTTCTATGACTTCTATCATAATTTCTGAATCTTCTGTAGAATATTTTAGAGCATTGATAACAAAATTATTCATGACTCTATTTATGTATGTTTCTTCACATACCACATTTATTTTATCAGGCCCGCTATAAGTTATTTTCTTATTATCTCTAGAGAATTTTTTAATAAATTCCATAATTGAAGGATAATAATCAATTTCTTCTAAATGTATCTCAATGTGAGCTGACTCCATTTTTGACACCAATAGTAATTCCTGAACTAAATTATTCATTTTTACGCTTTCTTCCATAATTACGTTACAATAAAAATCCATGTCCTCATCTTTTACAATTCCTTCTAAAAGACCTTGGGCATAGCCTTGTATAATTGATATCGGTGTCTTTAATTCATGGCTTACATTGGCTATAAATTCTTTTCTCAATTTCTCTAATTTTTTTTCTCTTTCTATATCTTTTTTTAATATCAAATTTTTATTATTTATTTCTTTAATATTATTCTCCAAATTATCTGCCATTTTATTTATGGCTCGACCTAGTTCTCCGACTTCGTCTTTATTCTGCCCATTAAATTTGTTGCTAAAGTCAGATTTAGAGATACTTTGTGCAATGTTTGTCAATCCAAGTAAAGGCTGTGAGATTTTTTTAGCAAAAATATAAGAAACTAAACACCCCACAAAAAAAGTAAAAATGACAATCCTCATATTATATTTTGTGGATACACTAGCACCTTCTTCCAAAAAATTAAGTGGACTTAATATTTCAAAATACATATTGTTTTTATACGGTATAAATAATATTAAACTTTTCCCTCTATAATCCAAAAGTCTGACTTCACTAAATATCAATTTACCATCTTTTAATAATTTTGCTATATCGTCGATTTCATTTCTACTCATCATAGAACTTTTCTCAAACTGAGATAATGCTTCTATTTTTTTGATAGAAATGGATACATTAGAATGCATCTCAATGTTTTGAAGGTCTACTACGTATGAAGGGTCTGTTAAAACCCTTCCTATTTCCAATAGTTTTTCCTTTTGTTCTCCAATGAAAAATCTCTCTAAATAAATCGTGTTTAATATTGAAAATCCTAAAAGTATCACTCCTACCAAACCTAATAACAAACAAAAGAGTTTCCATCTTATTTTCATAACATCCCTCAAAACATTGAATTTATATTAAAAATTATTGTAAATTTAAAAATTAATCCTAATCTTCCATCCAGTATTTTTTATTTTTTGTTTTTTATTTTTTGTTTTTTGTTCTTTTTTTTATTATTAATTATTTATTAATTGCTATTTTTTATTGCTCGTTATTTTTTACTTCAAATTTATATCCAAATCCTCTTACTGTTTGGACATATTCTTCTCCGATTTTTCTTCTCAATCTTTTAATATGTGTATCTACAGTTCTCAAATCTCCATAATAATCCCAACCCCATACGGAATTAAGTATTTTTTCTCTTGACAAAGCAATTCCATTGTTTTCAATAAAGAAATATAACAAGTCATATTCTTTCGGAGTCAGTTCTAATACTTTATCTTTTAGTTTTACTTCTCTCTTAGAACTATCAAGTTTTATTTCTCCTACATCTACATTTACATTGTTATCTGTTTTTCCATCTCTTCTAAGTAATGCCTTTACTTTTGCTACTAATAATTTAGGATTAAATGGTTTTACAATATAATCATCTGTTTGTAATTCAAATCCGAACAATTGGTCGCTTTCATCAGTTCTTGCACTAAGCATTATTATTGGGACTTGAGATTCCTCTCTTATTTTTCTGCAGACACTCCAACCATCTATTTTAGGCATCATTATATCTAAAATAACCAAGTCATATTTCTTTTTAAAAAATAATTCTAACCCTTTTTCACCATCTTCTCCCTCATCTACACTGTATTCCTCGCGAGTAAGATAGTCTTTGATCAATTTCCTAATCTTCCACTCATCATCAATAATCAATATTTTTTTCATATTCTTACCTCCTTAATCTAGTATTTTATATAATAGGTATCAGCAAAATGCTAAACACCATATTTTAACAAGAAATCTTTTAATCTTTTTATAACAATTATAACAATTTGTTCAATGTATATAAAAGTTCCGATAATACTGCATCTTCATTCCCAGTTTTCATTTCTATTACAAGATGATGTTTTATATGAGCTTCTAATATAACTTTACTTACTCCATTTAAAGCCGATTTTACCGATGAAATTTGATTTAACACATCATCACAATGTTCATCCTTCTCAATCATTTTATAAATTCCATGTATTTGTCCTTCTATTCTATTCAATCTAAGTCTTAATTTTTTTTTCAATTCATCATCATTTACACAATAGTCTTCTCCCATATTTTTTTTCATTATTTCCTCCGATAATATGATTCATTTCCTATTATAATTATAGTATACATTTAATTGTGACAAAAAGCAAAAGAACTTTTAGCCACAATTTTTAATTTTTTCTTCACAATTGATTATCCTAGCTAAATTCTTTGATTTATAAAATATTAACTCTCTATAAAAACTCTGCATTTCCCTGTAATAAGGACATATTTTTTATTTTGTCCTTTAAACGAATACAGAGCAAAAATATACTAATTAATATGGATAATAATTAATTTTATGTCATTTATTTCAAATTTTTCAAAAAATTTTGTAATTCTTCTCGTAAGTATTCTTTCAAATTCTCTCTAGTTTCTTTATTGATCAGTCCAAATTCTATATTGGCCTTTAAAAGTCCTATTTTGTTTCCTATATCATAACGTTTTCCCATAAAATTATAAGATATTACCTGTTCTCCATCCTTCAACATATCCAAAATGGCATCAGTAAGTTGTATTTCTCCATCCTTTCCAATTTTTCCATTTTCTAAATATTTGAAAATTTTTCCATTCAAAAGATATCTTCCAAGACAAGCAAATAATGATGGTGCATCTTCAATCGCTGGTTTTTCGATAAAATCTTCTATTATATTTGTATTTTCATCTAAAGATTTTATTGGCTTAACTATTCCGTATTTCGATACATCTTTTTTAGAAACTTCTTGACAACCTACAATACTTACTCCATATTTATTGTATACATCTATAAGTTGCTTTGCTACAGGATATTCCGGATTATGGACTATATCGTCGCCCAATGCCACTACAAATGGCTCATCACCTATGAATGGTTTTGCTTTGAGAATTGCGTGACCTAGTCCTAGCGGATGGTTTTGTCTGACATAAAAAATATTTGCCATGCTAGATATATGCTGTATTTTTTCTAACAATTCTTTCTTTTTTTCATTTTTCAATGTCTCTTCTATTTCATAAGAATAGTCAAAATGATCCTCTATGGAATTTTTGTTTCTTCCTGTTATAATAATTATATCTTCTATCCCAGAATCGACTAATTCTTCTACAATATATTGAAGTGACGGTTTATCTACTATCACTAACATTTCTTTTGGCTGTGCTTTTGTAGCAGGAAGTATTCTTGTCCCAAAACCAGCTGCCGGTATTACTGCTTTTTTTACTTTCATTCGTTATCACCTAGTATTATAAAAAATTTTAAAATTTTAAAAACATATTTTATCATATGTTTTTCTTTTTTTGAATATATAACAAAATCCTTAATGCTTTTATTAAGGGGTTTCATGGCTATTTATTTTTATTATTCTCCGTTATCTCATCCTCCATCACTATATATGTGTCTTTAGCATTTAATAAAAATTGATTATATTGTTCTTCTGTTATCACTAAATTTTTAATTATACACTCAGCTTTCAGGGGGCCTTTATAAGAAAATTCAGTCGCATAAACATTCATTTTCTTAGTGCCGTCTTCCAGCTCCATTATTTCAATCTTAAAATCTGCTTCCTCAGCATTTTTACAACTGAGCATAGATGATAAAGATTTAAATTTATAATTTTCTAACTTAAATTTTATCCAATTTATTTCTCCGCCATATCTATAATAATAACTTTTTATAATATCATCAACTTGCATAACATGCGATTTTGTGCTTTTTCTAATTATGAATAATATCAGCAGCAAAATGACAGCAATTCCTATATAAATAATATAATTTTTTTCCATACGGTACCTCTCTATAACTTCATAGTAATTAGTTTTTGTAATAATATTTATTATATATGCAAATATTGATAAAGTCAACGATTTTATTTTAAAAAACTTATTAGGAAATTTATTTAGATATCAATACGGAATTTATATCATCTTATATCTTAAATTTTATAGTATAATAAATAAAATTAAGAAGACATAATAATAAAATTTAAACAATAAAAAATATATTAAACAAATATGCTGACGATGATATAAAAATTATTTGATTTTTTCATATTTTTTGTAATATTTACATTTTACCTCATTTTATGCATTCTATTTATAAAAAAAACTTTGCAGTCATCTAATTGCAAAAGTTTTTTAATATTAGATTATCAATGGATTTTCTATTTTATTTTACAGAAGTTTGTACTGCGTCTTTGAGAGCAGAATTTACTGCTTCCAAAAATTGATCATATGCAATAGTTGCACCGGCAATTACATCCACATTCTTGGTTTTCTTTGTCTGTTCATATTGCTTTGCATATTTTTCCATGGCATCAACGGCAAGTTGTGCTTTGTTATAATAATCTTTATTTGAAACTTCACCGTTTACCTTTCCATATTCCATATCTTTGATAGAACCGTCTGCCTGCCATGTTACAAATTTGCAAGAAGAAATTTGTCCACTCGTAATTATAATAGTGACCTCTCCATAAGCTCCCGTATCGTCTTCTCTACTTTTTCCGATATAGGTTCCATCTTTATAGGCAAATTGTCTATTGCTCTCATTACAAGCGGATATCAAAAATAATGCCAATAACAGTATGCAAATAACAGCAAAGGGTTTTTTCTTTGATGAAACACGCTTCATTGCAATGCCTCCCCATTTTGAATAATTTTTGAAATGCGCCCATGTTCTAGAACCACAGTTCTCTGGGCTTCATCTGCCACCTCAGGGTCATGTGTCACGACAATAATTGTACTACCTTCTTTGTGCAATTGCTTCAGAATATCCAATACAATTCCCTCATTGGCCTCATCCAGATTTCCTGTTGGCTCATCTGCCAAAATCAACATTGGATAATTAATAAGTGCCCTTGCAATACAGACACGTTGCTGTTCTCCACCCGATAATTGGCTAGGTAGGTGCTTTGCCCTATCCCCCAACCCCACTCTTTGTAATGCGAGCAAGGCTTCTTTTTCATCCGGCATACTATGATAATATTGTGATACCATCACATTTTCCAACGCTGTAAGGTAATTTACCAAATGAAACTGTTGAAAAATCAATCCAATTTTATCACGCCTGATATTGGTAAGGCTTCTTGCATTCTCTTTTGAGATATTTATACCATCTAGAATCACCGAACCATTCGAAGGTTTGTCCATACACCCTATGATATTCATCATAGTAGACTTCCCACTGCCGGATGGTCCCATGATAGCCAGCCATTCACCTTGTTTGACTGTCAAATCGATGTTTTGTAGTGCTTTCACACTACCATATATTTTAGAGATATCTTTAAGTTCCAATAGATTATTCATAAGCTCCTCCTATTCTCCTTTCAATACTATAGCCGGATCAATATCAGTGATTCGCCAGACCGGAATCAGACAGGCCAAAACTGTCACCACTCCTGAGACAAAGAATGTGATGGGTATTAACAATGGTTGAAAAGTAATGGAACGGTTGAACACATTCATGCTGACCAGCTGAGCAAACCAGAAACCTAGTCCTGCTCCTATCAATCCGCCAAAACCACCAAGAAAGACTCCTTCACCAAGAAATTCCATCATGATATTTCTATTGGCCGCTCCTAAGGCCTTTCGCAATCCGATTTCTTTGCGGCGTTCCGTCACTACTGCCATCATAGTAGTAGCAACACAAATCATTGTTAAAAGTAACACAATCACTGTTACCAGATAGATAAGAGCCTGTAGTTTTGTCAATACTGTTCCTTCTGACTGTGTAACACGCTTTACCAACTGTGGAATCACACCTGATTCTTCTTTACTTATTTGATTCGCAATAGATTGTAGTGCCTCCCCCGATATGGAAATACTACATTCCACTACGTTGTAGATTCCGCTATCTCCCTGCATTGCTTCCAAATCTGCGATTGTCATAAAAACAAAAGCTTCTTCTGTACCACCTGTCTGGAGAATTCCTGATACAGTGAAATCTTTGCTAAAACCTTCTCCCCTTGCATTACTTCCGGTGATGGTAAATGTATCACCCTTTGAAAAGCGAATGATATTTGCGATTTCCTGCCCAATCAAAACGGCACCTGCATGTTCCGGCCATTGTCCGGATACGAACCAATAAGGACTGGTTTTTTTGACTTCGGTCAAATCAGTTCCTGCTACCATAAAAGGCTGTTCATTGATTTTTATCGTTTCATATCTATAGGGTGCGATTCCTACGACATCACTCTTGGGCAGATGAGCCACTGCTTTTTTTATAGTATCATCAGTAATGCTTGATTGTCCATTTGACGGAATAAAAATCATATTCGCACCATAGGAGCGAAATTCTTGTCCCATTTGACGAGGAATATCAATATATATAGTCATTAATCCAGATAAAATCGATCCACCAATAGCTACCGCTAACAATGCCACCAACATTCTGGAACGCCTACGCATAAGTGAGCTTGTAATCATTTTTAAATAAAATTTTTGTTTTTTCATGTTCTACCTCCATGCAATACTTCTGCCGGATGTAGATGCAATAGAAGCCTAATAGATGGAATACTTCCAACCAAAGTAACGATAAACACCAAAACACCTACCAGTGGTAGTACCATTGGCTTTATATCAATAGCTGAATCAAATACTGATTGCCCTATGATTTGTGCAAACCCCAAACCCGCAAAATAACCTACTGCTCCTCCGATGATTCCTGTAATCAATATCTCTGTCAATACCAGACGTGTGATAGGCATGTTGTGTGCGCCCACAGCCTTGAATAATCCTATTTCTGTGCTGCGCTCCATTACACTGGCAGTTACCAGATTGGATATACCCAGTGCCGCTCCGATAAGACTCAATATTGTGATAAGTAACATAAGTAGCTGAGTTTTTTCTAAAATAGCACCCTCTGATTCTGCCACTTGGCGAATTGGTTTGGCTATCGAATTTGATATTACTTCATCGATTTGGTAACAGATAGCACTCACATAGGCTGTACAATACCATGTTTCCCATTCTTTGATAGAAAGGCTTTTGGGATTTTGCGCTGCCCGTCTGGAAAGTTCATTATCCGGTGTAGTCAGAGCACTCACCTCTACACGACTGACTATATTTTCCTTACCAATCAGTCCCTGTGCGGTTTTGAGCGTCACAAAAATTTGCTCATTTTCATTACTTCCCGCATCAAAGATTCCGCTCACTGTCAATTTTTTGATTGCAGTTCCGTATTTGACAGTAATTATATCTCCTACTGCGATATGATTTCCATTAGCAATCGTTATTCCAACCATAGCAGTCTCCTGATCATTGTCCTTGCCCCATTCACCGGATACTTCCCACCAGTTTTTCATGCGTTTCATTCCAGTAGTTAACGATTCCCCTGTAGGCAATTCTAATGTATTATCAAACCATGTCCCTGTCAATTTTACAGAGGTACCACCATTTAATGATACCTTCATTTCCAAGTAAGGTGCGAAATCCACTATATTGAATGCCCAAAATATAGTTTTTATTTTGCCAAGCTCAGATTCTGATAAATATTGTGATCCAATGCCATTTTCTTCCTCCATGCCATAGAGATCTCTGAGTAGCGAAGCTTCCTTAGGCACTACATTTATATTTGCACCATAGGTTTTTAATTCTTTATTGACCTTATCCCCCACATCCAACATAACATTTAACATAGAAGTGGCAAGAGAAGTCCCCAGTGCAATAGTTACAGCAATCATCATCATTTTTCCTTTTTGACGTAGAATCGCACCTTTCACCATTCTCCAAAACATAAATCCACCTCCTTATTTGAACCGTATTTTTTCGTTTTCTAAACTTTGAATTTGTATCACCATGTTCCCATTCTTCATCTCAAATGCCAAAGGTACGGGATTGCACCCACCCTTGAACCCAATGGTGGATTTATTCATCACCACATCACAAAGTTTGCAGATGACTTCATTTTTTCGTTCATAATATCCGGTCGCTCCGCAAATATCACAAGCATCCAACCCTACACCATATGAAGCTTCATTTTTCTTTATTATAATGAATCTGACTTCCGTTCCATTGGATGCAATATATGCAAAACGATGCAGATGTCCATCACTGACATTTGAAATAGGGATTTTGATTTCACCATTGATAATCTCCATAGGTTCCGCAGGAGACAAAACAACCTCGTGCTCATTATATGCTTTTATCACAGTTAAGCAGAGAATAGTCAAAATATAACCAGCTATAACAAGCCCACACCAGCGTCTTTGCCTTCGTGAATGCGCTTTTATTTTGCGATGCTCCGCAGGGTTACTATATGTATCCTTGGGGTGCCAACTGATTATCCAGAGTATAACAGGAATAATCAATGTCACAAGCATGATAGCAAATAAAAAATACCCCTTATGATTGATAACCGGCATAAGAATATCAAAAACCCAATCAGTCATAGGAATAATGCGCCTTGCCAACAATATTTGAGCAAAATTCACACTTTGATTCATTATATTTATAAAAATCCCAATAACAATAAAAATACTTGAATTTTTTTCTGATAGTGAATGGCTTACCTGAAAGAACGATATGCCTGTCAAAACTACTAAAATCAACCCAGTTGTATAACCAATCACTTGAAAAAGGAAATCTGTACTGACCATACTTTCATCAGCTGATAGAAATTCAGTGGTATATAAAAATATATCAGGTAAAGCATAGAAAAGTAGTAAAGCCACCAGAGCTGACCCCAAGCCGCAAAGTATATTTTCATATAATTCGGAATGTTTATTTTTTAGGGCTCCCAATGCCAAAATAATAAAAATAATCCCAACAACAATAGCGGTTGGCAATAGAATGATGTTCACATATTCCCTATTTATTAATCTTGTACTATGCCTGAGTATAGACAGTATCAACGCCGATATGATTCCTACTATCCCCGCACTTATGAAGTAATGGAGCTTTCGCCTATTTTCTTTTTTTTGTCTGCTAACAATTGAACAGGCTCCCGCTACAAGCAAACTAGATGCAAGCAAATTTCCAACCACCTGTATCAGATATTTTAGCATAGCATTGCCTCCTCGTTTTTTTATTCAGAAATAATTCCGCATCATGCCCTGCACGTCAATATGCAGGCTTTGTGATGCGGAATATTTCGGATATTACAGTATTCTAAATAATATATTTCTTACCATTCACGTGGAACATAATTAAAATCCCATTCTGCTACTAGAGGTTCTTTCCAAAAACGTCCCTCTACGCCGGTTTCTTTATCTACATGTAGCAAATAACCAAAGGCATCTGTAGGATTTTCAATAATAAAACGAATCTTATATTTTCCTGCTGCGCCAAGTTTGATATTTGCGCCATAATGTGGTCCGTCACTTGCATTCATCGGCATAAATGTACCTTCAAGATGCTTTGAACCATCAGCTTTTAGAATTTCATACTTAACTGTTAGATAAGGAACGAAATCTCCGGCTCCATAACCTAATCCATTTTGTTCCAAAGCAGAAATATCTGCCTCAATATGCATGTCTGATTGAGATTTGGGAAGACCTCCACTTGCAGGATCCATATCAACCGGTTGGAAATATACGCCGGCTACATTAAGTGGACCAACCTCAATCGCATCACCAATATCGAATTCTTCAAATCCGGCAACTTCACCAGGAGCAGCTGCAGGTGCTTTAGCAGCCAAAACGCTTTTACTAAATACAAGACTGAATACCATCATTGTGAAAACTAATACAAGAAGCAGTGATTTTTTACTCTTTTCCATTATTAAAACCTCCATTTTAATATTTTTATTTAAATATTATTTGCTGACAACTTCTTTTCACGAGCACTTTTCCATTTTCGTATTTGAAATACAAATGTAATAATAGTTATTGCAAGTAGAACAGCTTGTGGTATCAAAGTTTCCACTGTGGGATAAATTCCCAAAATATCTACTGATATGAATCCGGATACCGGTGTGACACTGACAACATTACCTTCTTGCAATTCTTTTATTCCTGTTCCCATAAATGAAAGGGACATAATGAACATCAATATACTTGTACCAAGGAAAAATGGTTTAAGCGGTAATTTGATACTTAAGATTCTAATCAGGATGTATATAATAACCAATATCACACAACCGGTTGCAAGTCCGACCCACAACATATTAGTGTATGTTTTTGTACCAGATAACAATGCCTGATAGAATAATATAGTCTCTGCACCTTCACGAAATACTGCTAAGAATGCAGCAAATGCCAATGAAAATACACTACCTTTGGTAATAGAACTTTGTACTTTTCCCTCTATATAGCCGCTCCAGGCTTCGGCTTCGGCTTTAGAAATCATCCAATTGCTAACATAAAACAGAACAGCTACCGCAACCAGCATCGTAACTCCTTCGACTATTTCTTGATTAGCACCGTTTGCTACTCCGGCCAGACTATTTAGAATAAATGCCATAATAACACTCGCTCCCAATGCTACGAGAGATCCTACATAAACTGCCCGTGTCTTGTCCTTATTACCACTTTTGATAAGATATGCGATAATAGCTCCAACAATCAGAATTGCTTCGAATCCTTCCCGGGTGATAATCAAAAGCGAAGAAAGAAATACTCCTATTGCACTTTCTTTTTTGCCATCCAGTTGATCCGCATCTTCTCTCAACAACTTGACCAACGTATCCAATGTGGCCTTTACTTTCTCTTTAGGGGCACCCGCTGTAATTGCTTTTTTTGCTGCACTAAATTGGTATTCTACCTTGGTCGCACGATTACCTGAAATATATGCCATCACGGTTTTTTCAAATCCAAGTTTTTCATAAAATCCATAATATGCTACGTTTACTTGTTCCTTGGCTCCAGCTGCATCTCCTGCTACATAAAGTTCGTAGGCTCTGTCAACTGTAGCTTCCATACCATCTACGACATCGCCCCAAGTCTTATACGGTGCTGCCGAGGCAGACGTAGTAAACATGATAGTGATAGCAACAATCAGTAAGACTACCGACAATACTTTACGCATTTTTCATCCTCCTTTCTGCAAGGTTTTCTCTTGCAATTTTAAAAAAGTTTCTGTAATTTTTTTCAAACTTATTTCCATAAATTATAGTTATATAGAATCTTAAACCATTCTATAGAAATAACAACTCTGTGTATATTCATGCATTCTTTCCATTCTTATAAACAGGCTTACAACAATTACAGGCATCCCCGCAACCGGAACAAGTCTTTCCAGCTCTTTTGTCTTTTATTAATTTTTTTATTATTAAAGTAACTATTATTATTAAAACTATAGCAACACAAATAGTTCCACCATTTTTTGCCAAATATTCACCCATGAATATCTCCTTAATTCTCAATAGATCTAATGCCTCTAGAATTTTCTTTTGGAGATTTGATAAGCATATATACAATACCCGCAAATACCAATACTGCAACAATTACTCCTATAGTAATTTTACCTGTACTAAAGAACATTCCAAATTGATAGATCATCAAAGCAATTGCATATGCAAATATACATTGATATAAAATTGCAAACATTGTCCATTTTGTACTATTCATTTCCCTTTTTATTGCACCCATAGCAGCAAAACAAGGCGCACATATTAGATTAAACGCAAGGAAAGAATATGCAATGAGAGGAGTATATACAGATCTTAAATTTTCCCAAACTTCCCATCCGTTTTCTGCTACTTCATCGAATCCACCATATAAAATTCCGAATGTTCCTACAACATTTTCTTTTGCAATAAGGCCTGTTATGGCAGCTACAGTTGCTCTCCAATCACCCCAGCCTATCGGGCTAAAAATCCATGCCATTTTGTTTCCAATACTTGCAAGTATGCTATTTTCCATGTCTACCATTCCAAAACTTCCATCTTGGAATCCATGATTTGAAGCCAACCACACAAATATTGTAGCAAGCAGTATAATTGTTCCGGCCTTTTTTATAAATGATACACCACGTTCCATCATACTATGTATAACGTTAGTGAGTGCCGGTATATGATAAGGAGGTAATTCCATAACAAATGGAGCAGGTTCTCCGGCAAATAGAGTCGTTTTCTTAAGCATAATTCCTGATGTGATTATAGCTAAGATACCAAGAAAATATGCACTCGGTGCTATCCACCATACTCCACCAAATAATGCTCCGGATATGAGTGCAATTATCGGTAACTTAGCACTACATGGGATAAAAGTAGTAGTGATAATAGTCATTCTCCTATCTCTATCGTTTTCAATGGTTCTGGATGCCATTAATCCTGGCACGCCACAACCGGTACCTATTAATATCGGTATAAATGATTTTCCGGATAATCCGAATTTACGAAAAATTCTATCCATAATAAAGGCTATCCGAGCCATATATCCACAATCTTCCAGAATCGCTAAAAAGATAAATAATACAAACATCTGCGGTACAAAACCTAGAACTGCACCAACTCCAGCTATAATGCCATCCAATATCAATCTTTGCAACCATTGGGCACAATTTATATATTCCAAGAATCTACCTACTAACGAAGGAATTCCAGGAATCCATGTCCCGTATGCACTAGGATTTGGTTCTTCCACTTTAGATGCTTTTTCATAATCAGAATAGTTGACCGGAATCTCTTCTTCCAAATTCCCACTATCATCATATATTTTTGCAAGTCCTATGACTGATTTTGATTTCAGTGTTTCCGTATCCTCTTCATTTACTCCGGCATTCTCAATAGCAACTTTAAAAGCTTCTATTTTTTTACTAGCCAGATTGTATTCTTCTGCCATTTGTTCATAGGCAGGCGTCCCTATTCCGAATAATCGCCAACCATCACCGAACACACCATCATTTGCCCAGTCAGTTACCCAAGTACCGATAGTAGTTACAGATACAAAATAAACAATAAACATCACTGCTACAAATATTGGGAGTGCCAATACTCTATTAGTCACTATTCTATCTATTTTATCTGTATTTGTAAGTTTTCCTCTACTTTTACTAGTAAAACATCCACCAATAATTGATGCAATATATATGTACCTCTCATTAGTTATAATACTTTCTGCGTCATCATCTAGCTCTTCTTCGCAATTAGTTATATCTTTTTCTATATGATTACGCATTTCTTGGGATATTTTTAATTTATCTATTATTTTTTTGTCTCTTTCAAAAAGTTTTATAGCGAACCATCGTTGCTGTTCATCCGGCATATCATGAAGGACTGCCTCTTCTATATGAGCAATGGCATGTTCCACACTTCCGCTAAATTCATGCTGTGGTCGCATAATTTTATGTGATTCTGCGAGTGAAATAGCTTTATCTGTAAGAGCTGTTAACCCTTCATTTTTAAGAGCAGATATTTCCACAACGTCACATCCCAATTCTTTTGAAAGTTGTTTTATATCGAGTATATCTCCATTTTTATGAATAACATCAATCATATTCACTGCAACAATAATTGGAATCCCCAACTCCACCAATTGAGTCGTCAGATACAAATTCCTTTCTAAGTTTGACCCATCAATGATATTTATGATAGCGTCAGGTTTATCATCTATCAAGTAATTTCTTGATACTACTTCTTCCAATGTATATGGTGATAATGAATATATTCCAGGTAAATCTACTAATATAGCTTCTCTGTTATCAAGTTTTTGATTATCAGATTTTTGGTTACCAGATTTTTGATGCCCTCTTATTCTTCCTTCTTTTTTTTCAACTGTTACTCCCGGCCAATTTCCTACAAATTGATTAGAACCGGTCAATGCATTAAATAACGTAGTTTTCCCACTATTGGGATTACCTACTAGCGCAATTTTACTATTCATTTATTCTCTATTCTCCTAAATATAATAATTTATCAACATAAATGTTGTGCAAAACCTCATTTATATTATTTTTATTTATATTATTTTTATTTATACTGTTTCTATCTCTATTATTTCCGCATCAGCTTTTCTTATAGACAACTCATAGCCTCTAACTGTTATTTCAATAGGATCTCCTAATGGAGCTACCTTTTTTATGGTAATTTTTGTTCCTTTTGTAAGTCCCATATCCATAATCCTTTTCTTCAAAGCTCCTTCGCCATGAAGTTTTTTGATAGTAACTTCCTCTCCTATTTTCACATCCCTTAATGTGCTCATATTTCCTCCATAGATATTTCCAAATATTATAAAATTAATCTATAATTATTTTGTTTGCCATTTCTTTTCCTACTGCTATTCTGGACTCTTTTACATTGATAATCAAATTACCTGCTGATTTGGCTATAATAGCAATTCGTGAGCCTTCAACAAAACCAAGATTATTCAAAAATCTCCTTGTTTCATCTCTGCCTCCTATTTTTTTTATTGATACAACGCTTCCAATGTCTGCAAATGTCAAAGGCATCATCAATTATTACACACTCCTCAAGTATATGATTATTTTTGTATGATTACTATTACAGTAAGTTTTTATCAAATTTTTGCTATATAACATACATTTATTAAGTATACTATTAAAATTCTATTTTAAATCCTATTTGTGCAACCGGTTGGAATTGAAAACCTTGTGCTTCACTTGCTGTTGTATGAATGTTTTCCATTCTTGCACCTGCTACAAAATAAATTCCTAGTTTATCTGTAGCTTGATAATCCAATCTCAAAGCTGGTAATGCATACAAAGTATAAGAACTGTTGTCATCTTTGCTAGAAGCTAGAACATCATGAGCAAATATTTTTCTTTGAGAATAAGTATAAGGGTCATAACCACCTTCAAAGTAGAAACTCAATGTTGTTTGTCCAAATTCTACTAATTTTGTAGTATTGAATAAATATAATTCCATAGCTGCAGTGAAGTTTTTCTTTTTGTTTTCATTACTAGATAGTCTTCTGTTATAACTATGTTGTGTAAAATACAAATTAAATTCAATCTCAAAATTCCAAGGTAATTCATAAGTAGAATATAAGTCCAATCCATAGTAAGTGTCTTGATAGTAATACTCTCCAGGAGCACTCCAATCACTATTTTTGTTCCAATTATATCCTATCTTAGGAGCAATTGTAAAATCAGTAGTTTTTATAAAATCATTATTAAGTAATTTTTCAGCAAGATTCCATTGTGCTTGATATTCTAATACATGCCCTGTAGCTTCTTCTGCTCCACCGTTGCCTACGTCATTATTTTTATATATAAGTTTAGATGCCATTCCACCTAAGAAATCATGTTGATATGTGTATTCTAATGTTAAATCTGTATGAGTCTCTTCTGTTTCCCAAGTATCATTCGCTCTTGGTGAACTCCATGGAGAAAAATCTTCAACTTCAAAGTATATCTTTTGTTTTTCAGTAAATTGTATTTCTCCTTCTAAGTGTGAAAAACCATAATTTGATGTTAAATAATCTTTTGATCCATATTTTTTATGTGCACCTGATTTCCCTCTCCATTCATAATATAATTCCACATATCCGGAAGGAATTTCTGAATCCGTAGTTTTTTCTACTACTACTTCTCTTACTACTACAGCTTCAGGCTTAGGTACTACTTCTTTCCCGCCAGCTAGAGCTACAGATACAACCGATAAAACGCCAAATAAAACGATGAATTTTTTCATATTAATCTTCTCCTTTATTTTAATATATTTGTCTAACTTTAAACATATTATATAGTCAAAACAATATTTTGTCAATCAAATATATTATAATTTCAAAATATAAATTTTTAAATTTTTTGTATCTTATATATTATAATACGCTTAATTTTAGATTTGAAAATTTTTATATTAATAAAAAATATGCATGATTGAGTATATAGATTCAAAAAGGCGGAGATATACCGCCTTTGTTTCATTATATAATATTTTAATGTTTCACATATCACTCTATTATATCTCCATCTATAGATATAACATTTACTGTCAATGGTACCATTGTTTCACTCTTTAGGATAGCCTCCTTGACTGCTATTTCTATTCCTCTGCAACATGGTACTTCCATTCTCACTACAGTTATACTTTTTATATTATTATTTTTTAATATTTCGATAAATTTTTCTGAATAATCTGTATCATCCAATTTTGGGCAACCTATCAGGGTAATTTTATTTTTTATAAACTCATTATGGAAATTACCATAGGCAAATGCGCTACAATCTGCAGCTATCAGCAAATCACAATCATCAAAATATTTTGCATTTATTGGTACTAGCTTTATCTGCACCGGCCATTGTCTCAGTTCACTCTCCATAGATATATCATTATTTTTTATTTCTTCTTTATTTTCTTCTTTATTTTCTTCTTTATTTTCTTTTTTATTTTTTATATTTTTCTTTACTTCCTCTTCATTATATTGGAGAGCTTCCCTTTCTTCGAATGTGATAGCTCCTGTAGGACATGCAGGTAGACAGTTCCCTAGTCCATCACAATAATCATCCCTCATAAGTCTGGCTTTCCCATCGACCATTTGTATTGCGCTCTCATGACATGCACCTACACAAGCACTGCAGCCATTACATAGATTTTCATTGATTTTTATTATTTTTCTTTTTATTATTTCTCTTTTTATTATTTCTTTTTTCATTCTATATCCTCTCCTAGTATATATTTTAGCATATTTCTAATATATTTATTGATTTCTTGCTCTAATTATAGTATAATTTTTAAATAATATATGTTGTTTTTACAACAGAAGGATAATTTTATGGAAGATTTATTAAATGCTTTAGCAGATTTTAGATTATTTTCAGGTATCCCATATGAATCCCTGGATGCTGTCTTATCTGCTGTAAAATTTCAAATAAAAAATTATTCCAAAAATACTGATATTTTTTCTGTAAACGATAGAATCCATCATATCGGTCTCATCCTTTCAGGGAAAATACAGATATATAGAGACGATTTTATGGGTAATAGGTCTATTCTGGCAGAATTTGGAGAAACCGATATATTTGCCGAGGCTTTTGTATGTAGCAGAACAAAAAATATTTCTGTAAATATAGTCGCAAAAGAAAATACAAAAATATTGTTTTTTGACTATAATAACCTCATCATTTCTGATATAGACCGATCCATCATAATAAGAATAATAGAAAATATGACTTACATACTTGCTAAAAAAAATGTTTTTTTAAACGAAAAGAATCTTTTTTTGACTAAAAGAACTACAAGAGAAAAAATTTTGGCCTTTTTATCGTCAGAAGCCTTAAAAAATAAAAAAAATTCTTTTTTTATTCCATTTAATAGGCAAGAAATGGCTGATTATCTTTCTGTAGAGAGAAGTGCTCTCTCCTATCAATTGGGAAAATTAAAAAAAGAAAAAATAATAGATTTCAATAAAAATTATTTTTCTATTATCCCAACTTCTGATTGAATAATTACGGATATTTTCAAATCAATAAAAGCTGAACAATTCATTTAAAATTATTTAAATAAATCAATATAAAAAAATGGAAAATATGGGAGGATATATGGAAAATACAAAAAAAATAATAAAGATTAAAAATTTAAGAAAACTTCTCCATGAAAATGCAGAGTTATCAAGTATGGAAAAAAACACTATAAAAATATTGATAAATTTTTTGAGAGAAAACACAAGCCTTGAAATCGTAGAAAAAATCGGCTACTTTTATGCTATACATAGAGAAAAAGATGCTATAAAAAATTTGGCCTTTAGATGTGATATGGATGCAATAACAAATGAGAATGGACTCCCATATCATGGATGCGGCCATGACGGCCATAGCGCTACCATATGTAGCTTGGCATTGGAACTCGAAAAGAAAATTTTTCATAAAAATATATTCTTACTTTTTCAACCAGCGGAAGAGACCGGTCAAGGTGGAAAATTATGCCAAGACTTTATTATAGAAGAAAAGATAGATGAAATATATGGGTTTCATAATATTCCGGGATATAAAGAAAATACAATTTTATTAAAAGATGATGTATTTGCCTGTGCTTCAAAAGGAATGACTGTAACACTACATGGCAAACAATCTCATGCAGCTTATCCTGAGCAGGGTATTAACCCTTCCTATTTGATAGGAGAAATTATCTGCAATATGTATAATTTTATCAATAATAAAATTTATAAATCTATGGTATTATGTACTATAATAAATGTAAAAGTAGGAGAAAAATCCTTTGGAGTATCTCCAGCAAACGGAGAAATATCCCTTACTCTCAGGGCTCCCTATGAGGAAGATTTAGAAAAATTGCAAAATGAAATAGAATCTTATACTTCGAAAAGGGCAAAAGAATCGGGTCTTATTTATGAATTTTCTTATAATGATGAGTTTCCTGATACTATAAATAATAGTGAAATTTTTAATAAAGTTTTTAATATAGTAAAAGAAAAAAATTACGACTATCAACTAATTAAAAATCCTTTCAGATGGTCAGAGGATTTCGGGTATTACTTAAAGAAAACAAAAGGCCTTTTTATAGGTATCGGTATCGGAGAGGACTGGCCTGGTGTACATACAAGAACCTATGAATATAATGATAATGTAATCCCAACAACTACAAAGCTATTATTGGATATAATTAATTCATAAAACTATTTACATACACAAATTAAAAATGGTATACTATAATAGAAAATACCAAATAAAATAAAAAGAGGTAGATAAAATGGCAAAATTTAAATCTGTAATTACTGCATACCAAACACAACAAAATACGCAAATACAGGGTACTTTAAATATTACAGGAGTATTTGATAATATTATTCAACCAATGTTTCCGTATCCAATGCTCACTTTTTCTATCATTATTACCTTTGAAGAAATGGATAAAGCTTCCAATTTTGAATTGAGACTAAATTCTCCAGATGATGATTTGATAACGAAAGAAAATGTAAGAGTAAATCGTGATCCTTTTGGTATTGGGAAAACAGTAATAAATCTAGAAAAATTTTTAATCACAAAACGCGGCAAATATACTATGGATATTTTTGAGAAGGTAGAAGATAAATTCATATTTATAAAAACTATAGATTTATTTATTGCTGATTTTCCTCCTCAAAGAAGAATTTCCGAAGAAGATAAAGCTCGCATATTGGCAGATGAAAATTTGATAAAAACAATAAAAGTTACATTCACTCCTTTTGGAGCTAAAAGAGAGATAAGTATACAGATTAATCTTGATAAAAACATTCCTACCGAAGATGGATATTTGATTATTCCGGAAAATGATATTCTGATAATAGATGGTATCGAATATGATATGACTGGAGTAAGACGTCAATTCGAATGGATGTTTGGAGGACCTATTACTAGAAAGGAACCTGAGAAAGAGCCTGAAAATAAAACAGAAAATTAAATAAAATTTTTATTCAAAAAGCAGGATATCAAATAAAAATCCTGCTTTTTATGTTATATAATCATAAATTTTATTTATATTTTATCTATACTGCAAACACTTCACTGTCCTTTAGTCCTGCATCCTTTGTATTAAATACATGCAATAATTTTTCAGTTGTAAGATTTTTCTTTTCTTCTCCGTTTATATCCAAAAGTATTTTCCCTTCATGAAGCATAATCAATCTATTTCCATAATTAATAGCATCTTGCAAATTGTGAGTTATCATAAGTGTTGTGATATTATTTTTTTCTACGATTTCTTTGGTTTTTTCCATGATAATTTTGGATGTCTTCGGATCCAGAGCAGCTGTATGTTCATCCAGTAATAAGACTTCCGGCTTATTTAATGTTGACATTATAAGAGCTAGGCATTGTCTTTGCCCACCTGAAAGAGAGCCCACATTAGTATCCATTTGATCTTCGATTCCTAGGTCAAGTTCTTTCAATAGTCTTCTGTAATGGATTTTTCTTTTTTTGTTTAGACCCATTGTTAAGCCAAATCTTCGCCCTTTATTATCAGCCATAGAGAGATTTTCATACACTGTCATAGAAGGAGCCGTTCCCATTGCCGGATTTTGATAGACTTTAGATATAAAATTACATCTCATGTACCTTGGTAGATTAGTTATGTCCTTACCATTTACGACTATCTTTCCGCCATCAGGTACTACATTTCCTGTTATCGTATCCAAAAGAGTAGTTTTTCCTGCACCATTACTTCCTATTATGGTCAAAAAATCACCTTTTTCTATTTCAAGGTTAAATCCATTAAATATCTCTTTTACAGTTCCTAATTCTGTATGAAATTTTTTCCTTACATCGCTTATCATCAACATTTTATTTCCCCCTATTCCGTCTCTCACGTTCTTCTTCTGCTATTTCTTCCGGTGTTTTCAGCATCCCTTCATACTGCTTAATTCCTTTTGTCTCTTCTTTTTTTCTAAATTTATTTAATATTACTGAATCTTTTTTCTCTTTTACAAAAATTATTGCAATTACCAATACTGATGTTACTAATTTGAGGTCACTAGGATTCATTCCTATCTTTAGTGCTGTCGCAATTATTGATCTATATATCAAAGTTCCGATTATTACTATTGTAGTAATGTTAATCATTTTTCTGCTACTAAATAGAGCATCTCCTATTATTATGGAAGCAAGTCCTGTAACTATTGTCCCGGTTCCCATTCCAACATCTGCAAACCCTTGATATTGAGCAAGTATTGCTCCTGACAACGACACTAACGAATTTGCTATCATCAACCCGGCTATTTTTAATTTTTTTTCATCCAATCCCAAGGAAATTACCAAACTTTCATTATCTCCCAAGGCTTTTAATGCAAATCCAAATTTTGTTTTTAATAAAAAATCTAAAGCCATTTTAACTAAAAATAATAATATTAGTACTACTACAATTGGCATGTATTTATAATTTTGTGCAATTCGCTTGAAAAATTCAATAGAACCTTCAGCCTCAAAATTAAACAAATGATTTACACCAAATAACGGAATATTTGATTTTCCCATTATCCTCAAGTTTATACTGTATAAACCTGTCATTACAATGATTCCTGCCAATAAATTAGTGACTTTTAATTTCACATGTATTATTCCTGTGATAAATCCCATTATTGCACCACCACACATGGCAACTATAAGCGCAATTATCGGATTCCACCCCTTTATCAGCATTGCGGCTGCGATTGAGCCTCCCATAGGGAAGCTACCATCTACAGTCATATCAGGGAAATCAAGTATTTTATACGATATATATACTCCTAAAACCATTATTGCGAAAATAAAACTTTGTTCCAGCGTTCCTAAAAACATTTATTCCACCCTTTAATATTCTATGTATTTGTTATTATTTTAGTAATTTGTTATTTTATTTATTTTTATTTTATTTATTTTTATTTTATTTATTTTTATTCTATTACAGTAGCATTTTTTAATTCTGGTAAATTTAAATCAATTTTATATTTTTCAGCTACTTTTTTATTGATTAAAACTTGAGTCTCTTTCAAAGTTTCGATTGGAATAGAACTAGGTGCTGCTCCTTTTAATACCTTTACAGCCATTTCACCGGTTTGATATCCCAATTTTTCATAATCTATTGTTTGCGTAATTACAGCTCCTAGAGGTATTTGATCTTCTGTTGCTGCGAATACAGGTTTATTTGCCCTATTTGCCTTCTCTATAACCAAAGCCGCTGCAGAAATAACTAGATTATCAGTAGTTAAGAATATTAAGTCCACCTTTGAAAGAAGATTATCCAGTGCCGGTGCAATATCATTAACTGTAGTAACGCCAGATTCTTCGAATTCGATACCGAGTTTTTTACATTCTTCTTTGACTTGATTTATAGAAACTACAGAATTTTGTTCACTGGTATTATATATCAGTCCTATTTTTTTTAAACCTTTAAATACTGTTTTTGCCAGTTGTAATTGTTGATTTATCGGCAAAGCATCGCTTGTACCTGTTATGTTTTTTCCTATTAACCCGGCAGACTTTGGGTCTGTCACCGCTGTTATTAATATAGGAATATCCTTAGTCGCATTATAAACGGCTTGAGCACTAGGAGTAGATATTGCAAATATCATATCTTTTTTCTTATCTACGAATCCTTGCCCTATTAGCTGTGCTGTTGCAAAATCACCTTGAGCGTTTTGAACTTCTATCTCCACATCTGCGTATCCATTATCTTTTAAGGCTCTTTCAAATCCTTTCCTTGCATAATCCAATGATGGATGTTCAACTATTTGAGTAGCACCTATTTTTATATCCTTTGGATTCTTTGCCAATATTCCTACAGACCCAACTACACTTAATAATATCAATAATTTTTTTATGTTTTTCATTTATTTATCCTCCTTTAAATATTTTCACTTGAATAAATGGAATGATATTATGATATCATCATTTTGGCTATATTTGTAGATAACAATTAAATTACTTTTTTGTTCATAATTGTAGCTATAAATTTAGCATTTATTGGTATCCGTTTCTAGGTTCTACTCAAAATATTGTTCGTATCTTTCTTTATTTTTAAAACCATTTTATACTCAGTTTTTTATTAATCCGCAATTTCTGCATTTTTTAGTATTTCTATACTCATATCTATGTTATATTTTTCGGCTATTTTTTTATTGACTATTGTCCTATTTTCCTTTGGCGGCTCTATCGGAATTTCACTTGGAGCCTTTCCTTTTAATATTTCTACAGCCATTTCTCCTGCTCTGTATCCTATTTTTTCGAAATCTATAGTTCTTGTCATCAGTGCTCCGAATGGAATATGGCTCTCCTCTCCAGCCAATACCGGCTTATTTGCCTTATTAGACATTTCTATTACCAAAGGAGCAGCTGATGAGATTAAGTTATCTGTAGTCAAAAATATCAGGTCCACTTTATTTAAAAGGTTTGATAATGCAGGAGATATATCATTTATGGATGTAACTCCTGCTTCTTCGAATTTTAACCCTACTTTCTCCAATTCTTTCTTTGTTCTCTCTATTGATATAGCGGAATTTTGCTCGCTCGTATTATATATTAGCCCTACTGTTTTTACATTTGGTAAAACTTGTTTTATTAGATTTACCTGTTCATCAATTGGCATAGGGTCACTTGTTCCGGTAAGGTTTTTACTGATTAATCCGGCAATCGTCGGGTCTGTCACCGCTGTTATTACTATTGGTATTTCTTTGGTTGCATTTAATGCAGCCTGAGAACTTGGAGTAGAAATTGTAAATATTAAATCTTTTTTCTGATTGACAAAACTTTGTGCTATCAATTGTGCTGTTGCAAAATCTCCTTGAGCATTTCTTGCTTCAATATCTGCATCTCCGAATCCGTTATCTTTTAATGCTTTCAAAAATCCTTGTTTAGATAAATCCAATGCCTTATGTTCGACTATTTGCGTGATTCCTATTTTAATATTTTTTGCTTCTTTTGAAAATGTAATTCCCGTACACCAGACTATAATAGAAAATAATAATGCCATTTTTACTTTACTCATTTTTCCTCCTAATGTTATTTTTACTAATGTTATTTTGGTTTTTATCTCTACCCGTGCACTGGTGTGATAAAAGAAAGACCCTGCCTAAAAATAAGCAGGGTCATGTATAATACAAGTACTTTAATTAACTTCTTAAAAAAGACCTATCGTGAGATAGGTCTTTTGATAATAATCATAATATATAAAAATATTCCAATGAATTATAATGGCTAAAACCTATCCACCTGCTTATTATATAAATTATTAATGCAATAATAATAGTAATAATAATAGTCTTGCCAATAAGTAGATAGTTTCATCATTTTTAATTCACCTCTTTTTCTATCTTTTTATTTTAATTTTTTAATTTAATTTATTATTACTTGTAATCATACAACATTTTTTTTTATTTGTCAATTTTTTTTTATTTTAATAATATTTTTATGAATTATTCATGCACTTGGGCGCTTTTCAATGCATCTATTCCAAGATTGATACCATATTTTTCAGCGACTTTTTTATTGATAATCGTCAAATTTTCTTTAGGTGGTTCGATTGGGATTTCACTAGGAGCTTTTCCTTTCAAAATTTCGATTGCCATTTCTCCTGCCCTATATCCTATTTTCTCAAAATCTATTGTCTTTGTCATTAGAGCTCCCTTAGGGACTTGATCTTCTGTAGAGGCAAAAACAGGTTTATTAGCTTTATTCGATTTTTCGATAACTAAAGATATCGCAGAAACTACCAAATTATCAGTTGTCATAAATATAATATCTACTTTTGGCAATAATGCATCCAATGCCGGCGAAATATCGTTTATAGAAGTTACTCCTACCTCTTCGTATAAAAGACCTATTTTCTTACATTCATCTTTTATTTCACCTATGGAAATAATTGAATTTTGTTCACTTGTATTATAGATCAATCCAATAGTTTTTAATTCTGGAAATACTGCTTTTACCAATTCTAATTGCTCTTTGATAGGTAGAGGATCACTTGTCCCCGTTATATTTTTCCCTATAAGTCCTGCCGCCTTTGGATCTGTCACAGCTGTCAATACTATCGGTATATCCTTTGTAGCATTATACGCAGCCTGAGAACTTGGGGTAGATATTGTAAATATTAAATCTTTTTTGCTATCCACAAACCCTTTTGCTATCAATTGTGCAGTGTTAAAATCTCCTTGAGCATTTTGAAATTCTATATTAGTGTCTCCGTACCCATTATTTTTTAGTGCATTCTCAAATCCTTTTCTAGACAAATCCAATGATGGATGTTCCACAATTTGAGTTATTCCTATCTTTATATCCTTTGGAACTTTTCCGAATAATCCAATACTTAAAAGAATTGATATTAGCAATAAATTTTGAATTTTTTTCATTTGTTATCCCCCTCATATCGTTTAGTAGTATTATAGTACCACTTTATAAATATTTCTTGTAGATAACAATATAAAAATTTATTTGTTCTTTTATACTCAATTTAAATATCTGGATTTTTAATACTTATAAAAAATTTATTTTAATATATTGTTCGTATTGTTGTAATTTTTTAACTTTTTTTATGTTAGTATTTTACTCCAAATTTTTTAGCAATGTCCGGATTTATTAATCTTGTAGATTTACTCACTGAGACATATGGCATATTTTCTATTTTTTCCCCATTTATATATTTGGCTATCATAAGACCTGTCTCAAACCCCACATCATATTCAGAAATATATTCGGTTGCCAAAGCTCCTTGATCTACAAAATTCTTAACGGCAGAAATTATCGGTATATTTTTATTTTTACATTTATCAACTACTATTGGATAAGCACTGGCAATCATATTATCGTTTGTGCTGTACAAAACATCTATTTCGCCAAGTATGGAATCTAGCGCACTAGATACATCATTGACATTTGTTATAGTTCTCAGGATAATTTCATATCCGGCTTTTTTAGCATTTTTACTAAATTCTTCTACTGTTTCTACGGAATTATTTTCGCTTGCATTATAGATAATTCCTATTTTTTTGATATTTGGTAATAATGTTTTTATTAATTCTACATGTTTTGCAGCAGGTATTTTATTGCTGGCTCCGGTTACATTAGGTTGCAAAATCCCGGCACTTTCCGGATATGCGACTACAGAAAAAAATATAGGTTTTGTTTTTATTGCATTTACAGCCGCCTGAGCACTTGGTGTAGCTATAGCGACTATTATATCCGCTTTATCATTCAATTCTTTGGATATTAATTGAGCTGTTGGAAAATCTCCTTGGGCATTTTTGTATATAAAATTAACTTTAGTTTCATCATAACCTTGTGATTTTAGACCATCCAGAATCCCTTGTCTGTCTTCATCCAATGATGGATGTTCTACAATTTGGCTAATTCCTATTGTAATTTTTTTCTCTGCTGCCCTACTTATGAATGCAAATGTTAAAAATAAAAATATTAGACATATACCCGTTTGTGATAATTTTTTTGATAGATACTCCATTGCTTTTTTCATTTTTCCTCCT
>JAITPM010000065.1 GCA_031289425.1 Fusobacteriaceae bacterium | reverse complement strand
TGCATTTATCTTTCTCTATTCTGTTGTTAATGTCCTTTTGTCCTTGTTTTATCGTTTTACAATTTTCAAGGACAATAGTTATGATATCATAAAATATGTTTTACGTCAATACTTTTTTTCAGTTTTTTTAGTTTTTTTTTAAATTTTTTATAACCCTGTATTTTATTGGGGTTTTATGATTTTTAAGTATACTTTTTTTAATTTTAAAATTCTATGCTTCTTTTATTAAAAATATCCCCAGCAAGTCTGTCTTGCCAGAGATATAAGAAATTTTATTTATTACCTAATACTATTTTGTAAAAAAATTATTAAAATTATAGAATGTTTTGCAATATTTCTTTTTCTATCTTATATCTTAATAATTCAACTAAAAAATTACGTAAGTTGACCGGCTGAGCCTTTGAGCAACAATGTAGGAACCACAGATATACGTAAGTAAGGTAATTCTGGGTTTTGTATTCGACGTAGCAATTGTTGAAATGCAAGTCTACCATAAGCTATTTTGCTGTAACCGATACTTGTGACCATAATAGGATTTTTATCCATCGTATCTGCATTGAATCCTGTTACCGATATATCACCTGGTACTTCAAGCCCCATGTTATTTAGAATCTGAATGAGCGACAAGGCCAATTTATCATGAGAGCACATAATTGCTGTTGGTAATTTATTTTTTGCTTTCAATTCCCTAAGTTCACTTTCCAAAACATTAACATCACGATATTTTTCATCATTCCACACTTGAGTAAGGGTAATACCATAATTTTTTAAACCTTGCAGCACTCCATTAAAACGATGACGACTGGAAGGACGCTCCATATCTCCCCAAAATCCCAATTCTCTGTGTCCCCATTCATATATTTTATCTACTATAGTCTGACCTGCTGCTTCATCATCCATATGAATAGTATCCATTTTTAAGAGTTTATCCGGCGCATAAGTCATGAGTAGTGCCGGTTTCCCCAAATATTGATGTTTTAACATAGTATCAATACTTTTATGCCCTGCATAAATAATCCCCATCGCTTTTTCAAGTTCATTTTGGGGAATATCGACTCCTGTATCTACAAATTTTACCTGCAATGCATAATCCATTTGGCTTGCTTCGCTCTCGACCCCTTGCAATACTTCCATCCAGAATACGGCATCCAAGGCATCAGATTTCGGAATAAATAACAATATTATTTTATAATAAAATAAATCAGACATAGACATATGATTTTTCTCATAACCAAGATTTTTACAACACTCCAAAATCTTTTGTCTGGTTTCCTCACTTATTCCCGATTTTCCTGAAATTGCTCTTGACACAGCAAATTTTGAAAAATTTGTTTCTCTGGCAATATCATCTAATGTTATTTTTTTTGACATTTTTTCCTCTTTTTATAAGTATATATGAATTAAATCCATACAAATTTATTTTTTTCTCATATATTTTAGCATGTTTTTCTAGTTATTCAAAATTATTTTTACTAAAGTTTTTATTATAAATTATTTATAATAAAATCAAGGATTGACAGACTATATTCCAAGGTACTGAGCATGTTTTTGTTTGTCATCTTTAAAATCAGCCGCCGTACTTTGATAGACTATTTGTCCATTGACCAATATGTATATTCTTGTTGCTATCGTAACAGCAAGTCTTAAGTTTTGCTCCACTAATAAAAGAGATTTTTTATTTTTGGCAAGTTCATCACAGATTTCAGTAATACGATCAAGTACTTTTGTTGATATACCTTCTGAAGGTTCATCCATAAGGATTAATTGGGGGTTAGTAACCAAAGTTCTACCAATAGCTAATATTTGTTGCTCTCCTCCACTTAAACTGGTTCCGCTTATTTTACGGCGTTGTGCAATCTCCGGAAAAGTATCGAATACACGTTCCGGTGTCCAATCATTTCCATCTTTTGAAGGCCTATAAGCCATTATCAAATGTTCCTCAACTGTAAGGGAAGTAAAAAGTAACCACCCCTGTGGAACATACCCAATGCCAAGACGGGCGATATCTGATGGTTGTTTCTTTGTTAATTCTGTATTTCTATAAATGACAGACCCTGATCTCCTCACTCCGCCTATACCCAGCATGGCCTTAAGGAGAGTTGTTTTGCCCATTCCGTTTCTTCCAAGTATGGCCACTTTTTCTCCTCCATCGACATGCAAAGATATATCCCTCAATACCTGTGATTTACCGTAAAAGGCTTGCAATCCGGTTATTTCCAAATTGTCATTTTGTTTCATATAAATTTCCCCCTGTTCAAATTTTATATATCTGTTGAACTTCGATGTTCTGTTGAATTTCAGCCGGGGTTCCTTCGACTATCAAAGAACCATGATTAAGTACAGCGACTCGGTCAGTTACAGTAAGAGCAAAATCAATGTCGTGTTCAATCACAAGGATAATTTTTTCTTTACAGAGTTGTCTTATTATTTTTCCGATAAACACCCTTTCAGCAGGGCTAAGTCCCGCCATAGGCTCATCAAAAAGGATAATTTTAGGATCACTTATAAGAGACATACCCAGTTCAAGTTGGCGTTGTTCTCCATGAGACATGTTCTTTACTTGAACATAACGGAGAGGTTCAAGTTTGATTTCAGAAAGAATTTCAGAAATTCTTTCCATTTTAATTTTATTGGATGACCATGAAAAAAACCATTCGACTAAACCTCTTGATTTTCCCCAGACAGAATTTTTTAAAGAAAGGTACAAATTTTCCTCAACCGTGAGTTCTTTAAACAAATTACATATTTGATATGTTCTCGAAAGTCCTAATTCAGAACGACGTTGTACACTCGCATTACTTACGTCCTCGCCAAAAAGAAAAATTTTTCCCTCGTCAAGAGGAAGCTCTCCCGTTATTAAATTAAAAAGAGTAGTCTTTCCTGCACCGTTAGGACCTATAAGCGCCATACTTCTTCCAAAATCAAGAGTTAGAGATACACGATTGGTTGCTTTCACACCGTGGAATGATTTTGAGATGCCATCTACAATAAGAGATGATTTTGTTATTTCATTCATTTTTATTTTTCACCTCAGATGAATCATTTTTTGAGACAGAATGCTTTTTCTTTATTATATGGGAAAAAATCGAAGTCAATCCATTAGGGATAGCTAAAACGACCAAAAGAAACATTGAACCTACCAGAATTGCATATCGTTTGATAAGACCACTTAATGTCATTTCCAGAGTTCTATTTATTACAGTCCCCAGTATGGATCCACCCACAATGCTATTTACACCACCTAATATTGAAGAAATCATCGCTTGGTTTGATGCATTCAAACTCATTGAGTCTGGAGTTATCATTCCTGTATAGTAAATAAAAAGAATTCCCGATATACTTGAGATAAGTGATGAAATCATCCATGCAGTCCATTTGAGTAATTTTGTGTTGAAACCTAAAAGAATCATTCTGGATTCGCTTTCTCTGATTCCTTTTAATTTTAATCCAAAAGAAGATTGGGTAATAATAAAAATCAGAATAACGCAAATAAAAAATACGATTACTGTCCAGTAATATTTATTAATTTCAGGTTTAGAACTAAATATATTAAGACTATCCGGAAATTTTATTCCCAAAAGTCCCGTAGTACTATTAGTCAGAGAAGTCCACTGAGCCGCAAGCGACCACACAAGTTGAGAAAGTACTAAAGTAAGCATCAAAAACGAAATATCTTTCGTACTATTAACCATTATACCACATAATGCGGCAAAAATCATTGCAATTAAAATCCCTAAAAACACAGAAGGTACCATTGGCATAATATTTTTCACCTGACAAATGGCTATAGTATATGCTGTAATACAAAAGGAAACAGGTACTCCCAAAGAAAAGAGCCCCAGTTGTCCCGCCAAAAATGCAAAAGAAATCGTGAGAAGTCCAAAATACATATATCTAGCAAAAATAGTCAGCACAAAAGACTGTGCAAATAGTGGTAAAAGAATCAAACAAAATATCAAAATAAGAAAAAATGCAATTTTAATATTTTTTGAAATAATGAGTTTTTTCATTTATCTACCGCCTTTTCCCGAAAAGTCCCTGAGGACGTATAGTCAAAACAATGGCAACAGGAGCAAACATGAAAAACAATGAAAATTGTGGTGCCAGTAAAGATCCAAAAGTGAATATCATTCCTATAATGAGTGATCCAAGAATAGAACCCTCGAAACTACTCATCCCACCTATGATAATTACCAAAAGAGTATTTATCATTACTCGAAAATCTTCTCCGGGTGCTATCATCTGAAAAGTACCGCCTATCATTCCTGCGATACCTGCCATAAATCCTGCAACAGTAAACATACCAGTAAATAACATTTTTACATTGATCCCCAATGTAGAAACAATCTCAAAATTGTCTACACCAGCTCGTATTATCATGCCAATTTTGGTTTTTTTCAACAACAACCAAAAAGTGATTCCGATGAATAAAGCAAAAAGAATGATAAAGACGTTATATTTGGGAACTAAAAAATTGCCCAATGTAAATTGACCCTGTAAAAGTTTTGGAATTCTTATTTGTCTTGGGTAACCACCCCAGAACAATATGACCAAATCAGCAAAAATAATAGATATTGAAAGTGTTATAAGGGTTTCTACAGTCGTTTTTCCTCGCACCCGTCTGAGCAAAAGGAATTCTTCCAAAAAGGCGAAAATACCCATCGACACTCCTGCTAATAAAAGCCCTAAATACCAGTTTTGCGTGATTTTGAGAACATTCCAGCCAATAAAACCACCAAATAAATAAAAAGTACCGTGATTCATATTTACGATACGCAGCAGTCCAAAAGAAAGATTGAGACCAATTGCCAAAATAAAAAGATAACTGGCAATTGTAAGTCCATTAATAAAAGTCGGAAGAAACATAGGCACCTCTTTTATTAGAGATTACCTGCCATATACCTGGCAGATAATCCCTTAAGATAAATACATAGGTTGTATATTTACTTTAACATACAACTCTATAAAATGATTACCATCCACCGTTTTTAATCAAGTTATCAACATAAGGTTGTCCTAGGTATTTGGCAGCATCTTTTAAATAGTCCTCTTTATTAGTTGGAGGATAATCCCTTGCGTCACTTGGGAAAGACATATATTCTTTTTTAACATTTTGATAAGGGCCAAATTGGCTTACATTTTCAAAACTCTTGTAAATATTATTGACAAGTTTACCTGTTGAATCTTTTTCTACTTTTTTGATATATACATTTTGAACTGCATTATGATATTCATCAAAGTAAAATGGTCCTCTAGGTGAATCTATAACTTTTTGAGCAACAATAGCATCAATTAGGGCATTTATATCATCTACTTTCCATCCTACAGAATCCAAACCATGAATAATACAACGAATTGTATCATAACCTTGCACAGAAACAGCATCAGGCTCAGTACCAAATTTATCTCTATATTTTTTTATAAATTCTGTATTTGCTGGAATTGGGTTTCCATCTACATAGTGGCTGGCAGAATATACACCAACAAATTGGTCAGAAACTTCAGTAATTACATTAGTGTCGGCAACATTTGTTCCACCTAAAAGTTGTGGGTAAATTTTACTAAGGCCATATTGTTCCCAAGCTTTCCAAAAAGCGATGACAGTAGCACCACCATCATTTAAAAATACTGCATCATAGTCATTTTTCATACTTTGTAGTCTACTCATAATAGAACTGAAATCAAGATTTCCTTCAGGATACCATATGTATTCAATTTTTTCTCCACCATTTTCCATAAAACCACGGCAGAAACCGGCTGCTTGACCCCAAGGATAAGAATAGTCTGCACCTATAGAAATAATTTTTTTGTATTTTAATTCTTTTGCGACAAATTGACCGAAGTTAAACATAACTTGATCTGCCGTCCAACCTGCACGAACCATACTATTAGTAAAATTACGCATAGTCATATCTTGCGTTGCAGAATATCCCGGCATAAGTATAACGTCTTGATTTTTCTTAAGCCATTCAGCTTGAGAATCTCCTTCAAAACCAGTCACAGAACCTATAAGAATCTTACAGTCAGATCTTTGTTTGAGCACATCAAGCTTAGTCGAAGCCAGTTCTCCATCAAGCTTTGTATCTTCTATGAAAAGTTTGATATCGTCACCACGTCCTTCCACTTCTATACCCAATTGAATTCCTTTTACAAGATTTTCTCCCAACACAGCGACAAAACCTGAATAAGGGCATGTCACACCTACATTAATCGGTGATGATGGGCGAATCTTAGCTGCTTGACTCTGCACTGAAAAAACTGTGATAAACATTGTTACTAGAAAAGATAATAAAAACACTAGATTTTTTTTCATAAATACCTCCTTTTTGATTAAAATTTTATAGTTTTAAATGTTTTAATATGCCCTGTGATAGCCTTTTCGACAGGCAGTCGTTCGGCGCTGGATGCTCCATAGAATCCATGAACGCCCTTTGTTCTCTTTAGTACATATTCTGCATCTTCAGGTTCGGCAAGTGGGCCACCGTGACAGATAACAATAATATCAGGATTTTCTGCTACTGCAACATCACGGATTTCCTGTATCTTTTTTACAGAATCATCCAATGTTACCGCTGTACTAGTATTAACTCCAATGGTTCCGCCAATAGTACACCCCATGTGGGCAACAATCATATCCGCACCAGCTTTTACCATATCTACAGCTTCTTTCGTATTAAAAACATATGGAGAAGTAAACATATCTAATTCATGAGCAATACGAATCATTTCAACTTCTGTACTATAGCCCATCCCGGTATCTTCTATAGTCTGTCGCAAAAGTCCCTCTACTAACCCCATAGTCGGGAAGTTTTGCACTCCAGAATAACCTAAATCATTTAGTTTCATAAGAAATTTTTTCATATCAACAATAGTCGGATCACTTCCATTGACTCCGGCAAGTACAGGAGTGTGTTTGACCACAGGAAGTACTTCCCAAGCCATGTCTACCACAATTTGATTTGCATTTCCATAAGCAAACAGCCCCGCTGTTGAACCTCTACCGGCCATTCTAAAACGTCCGGAGTTATATACAATAATAAGATCTGTTCCACCGGCTTCTTCAAATTTGGCGCTGATACCAGTGCCTGCGCCGGTGCCAATAATTGGAATTCCTTGTTTAATATTGTTTCTCAACTTTTCTAAAATTTCTTTTCGTGTAAAAGCCATAATACCCCCTCGTTGATTTAATTTATTTTTTGTTTTTAATTTTTAACATACCTAAAAGTAAGTCGACAGCAGTTTTTGAAAAAACCGGATTGTTAATATTTTCAGCTACAGTATGTATTTTTATATCATTTTTGATATTTGCTTTGAGTGATTCAAGTAATGCATTATTTGTCTCAGGATCATAAAACGGTTGTCCTTCACAATCCAACATGGAAAATCCTCCCAGAGGGAAGATAAATTCTACAGATCCCTTTGCTTTATTTGCCTTATTAGCAAAAATTTTACCTATTTTTTCATTTTCTTCTTTATTTGAGCGCATTAAAGTAACCATAGGAGTCCATTTATTGAAAAGACGCCCTTCTTTTATAAAATGCTCAGGAACAGTATTCATAGGACCAAAATTTACCATATCAACACAGCCAGGAGCAATCAAATGTGGAATACCTGTAATGCCAGGTGCATCAAGACGTGATGACCCTGCACTCAATACACCACCTGCTATTTCGTCTGCCCATTCAGTGGTAGTAATATCAAGAACCGCAGCCGGATAGTGTTCCATAGTCAGTTCTTCCAATGCTTTCCCTCCTATTCCTGTAGCATGAAAAACAATAGAGTCGTATCCTTCTTTTTCCAGTAACCTCGCACATTCTTCCACGCATTTAGTGGTATTACCAAACATTGATATAAATATTATCGGGCGATCTTTGACGCTTTCGGGTATAGGTTGATTTACCATACCGCAAAAAGCTGCTGCTGCCCTTGAAATAATTTGCCTTGAAAAGCGATTAACACCACAAATATCTACTATTGAAGGGAAAAGCACAATATCTTTTGTTCCTACATATGGACTGGTATCTCCTGATGCGAGAGTAGAAATACATAGCTTTGGAAACCCTACAGGAAGGTTTTGCAATGCTGTCGTTACAATTGCAGTTCCACCACCACCGCCCATTCCTATAACTCCGACGATTTCACCAGAAGCATAGAGTCTATCTATGAGTTTTTTAGCACCATCACACATAATCTTAACGGCAAACCCACGGTCTCCCTTTTTTTGCAAGGATATAAGTTCTTCACCACCTAACAATGAGACTTCAGATGCTTCGATATCTACTGGAAATAGAGTTGTAGAACCTAAAATTCCAGTATTAATAGTCAAAATGTTATCATAATATTTTTTCAATTCAGAAAACAAATATGAGAATTCTTTATCTTTTGTATCAAATGTACCTAACATAACAATTTTTTTTATCATAGCTATCACCCTTATCATTTTAAGATAAAAATTAAGACAAAAATTTTCAAACTTTATCTATTTAAGAAAGAAATTTTGCATCTTTTGCAAGGTAATAAATTGTTATTTATAATTTTGATTTATTATCCTCATTAAATGATATAGCTTTAAATTTTTAATTTGTCAAGACCAAAATAAAAATATTTTTAAAATGTTTGGGAAAACATTAAAAATATTATTGAAAATTTTTTGTTAAATTATTAAAAATATCTCAGGCAAATTAATCTTACCAGAGATATAAGAAATTCTATTTGTTGTCACTATTATCTACCAAAGAACCATAAAAAACTAAGAACATTTTTATTCTCTCTCAATTTTTTCACACATAATAAAAAGGCTATTACAAAAGATTTTGTACAATCCTTTTGCAACAGTCCCCCTTATTAATAGTGTTTTCTTAGCCTGCGATTAACATTGAGAAAACCATTGTAAACAATGCTACCGTTTCACAAAGGCCTACAACCAGCATGTAGTTACTGAACCCTTGCCCTGTTTCGCCGTATGCATCAGATGCAGCAGCAGAACATTGTCCTTGTGCATAGGCAGATGCGCCTAAGCCTAGGCCTGCAAAGATTCCCAACCCCAAGAGTTTAAATCCTTCCATTGATGAACCGTTTAAAGTTTGCATCAAAATAAAACCATAAATAGTTTGTGTCAAAGGTGCCCCAGCAAATGCTACCAAAATAAATGGTGCCGGTTTATTTTGTACAAAACATTTTTTCCAAGCCCCAATTGCTGACAATCCGGCTACGCAGGCACCTGCTGCGGATCCCACTGCTGCCAAACCTAGGCAAGCTCCTATACCAATTTGTCCAAGAATTCCTGCTTCCATTTTTATTCTCCTTATATGATTATTTTAATCTTATTTTTCATAAGATTATTTTACTTCTGCCTCTTGTTTTAGAACAAAAGGTTTGTATGAATAACCCGACCATTCCATACCTAAATGGTTGCCAGCATATTCCAAAAGATTTAGACGAATGCCATGTACAATGACTGATAAAACATTCATCATCATGTTGAGCCCATGACCCAGAATTAAAATCAACAGCGCTCCAAAAATTTTAATACTAAACTGTCCTACGGAAAAATTTCCTTCTAGAATTTTTTCCAGACCAGACATAGAGTTAAAGCTCTGAGCAATGGAACTTCCAGCAAGACCTACCGCAAAAAGACGAATATAGCTTATAATATCTGCAAAACTTCCCACCACATTTAAAAATGTTGGAAGAATATTAGCAAAACTTTTTCCTATATTTAAAAATACATTACCTCCAGTTTGATTTGCAAAAACAAAATATGCGCCTAATCCACCACCAATGAGATACATGGTGAATGCTGGAAGTTTTATTTTCAAAAGCATAAAAAGTACCAAGAAATAGAGACCTATCATCATAACAAGCCAACCTGCTTGCGAGACAGCTACAGCTTTTGTATTCCCATTAATAAGTCTTTTGATATTTTTTATATGAGAATAAACCAATTGAATCACTGCAACCCCGAAACATAGAAATTGTACGTTCCATTGAGCCACATTGCTCGGTTGATACCCTTCAGTAAGACCAAGAAAATTCTTAAAAAAATCTAAAAACAACGGTCCTGTATTTTTAAATTGCGGAATAATAAGTGCTTTTAAAATACCGGGAAGTTTGTCTTGCGGCATTGCAAACCATGAACCATTGATTGCTCCCCATACTATTGTACTTATGGAAAGTAGCGCAAAAAGATTTATAGCATCAGGAATTTTTCCTGTCTTCGCCTTTATATAAAATCCTATAAAAGCTATAGTAATAAAAATAATCGTTCCATAGGCCGCATCTCCAAATATCATTGCAAAAAATATACAAAAGAAAATAAGAAAAGAAGGTCCAATATCATATTCATTATATCCTGGAATAGTGCCCAAAAAACTGAAAAGAGGTTTTGTCATCTCTATAAACGCATTATTCTTGATAAGAACAGGAGGTCTGTCCCCTTCTTCAGGATCAGTAACATAAAGTGCTAAGCCAGCTTCGCTTGCCCCATTTTGTAAAATCTGTAGCTTAGTTATAGGTATATACCCTTGTAAAAAAGCTATTTTTAATATTTTATCATTTGGTTTAGCTTGTTTCTCTTCTATAATTTCACGATCTATGATTTCACGTCCGGCTCTTGCCATTTCAAATTCTATTTTACTTTCTTCCTGTAAAAATACTTCTTTTATTTTTTTCAAAAGGTAAGTCATTTTTGAAAAATTTTCTTCGATTGTATATATCTCTTTCAAAAAAATTTCATTTGTTTTTTTTAATTTATGCAAAGATACATTGGGAAGTGCAAATTGGACTTCTCCATCTAATGGTTTTCCTACCGAAAAACAAAATACCTTTGTCTTCGTCTTTTTTAAGACTAAAATTTTTGTTTCATCACCTATTTTAGCATAAGATTTTGCAGTCAATTCATACGGATAAAGCATACCACAGGCTTTTGATATTTCTTGGTATAAATCTAAATCAAAATCTCCCCATGCTTCGATTCTTGAGATTTCTCTACTATTTTTTATTATTTGTTCCTGTAGTTCTTTTCGTTTATCATAAAGAGATAGTACTGTGGCCGCAATATCTTTGGGAACTTCCCCATCTTTTTGCCAAGCACTTTGTTTTTTGGGAGCAAAACTTATTATTATCTGTTCAGCTTTTTCTAATTTTTTCTTATTTTCCAACAACAAAACAAGTTTTTCCGAAGAAACATCTTTTTTTTCTATATGGACAACACCCAAAGAACCCAATTTTTCCAAGGACTCTTCTATATTATTATCAATTGTAATGATGGAGACTTTTTTCATCTTTACTATCATGTTGTCGCCCTCTCTTTCTTCTCTTTTGAAATTTTACCGCGTACAACTGCTGCCGTTTGTTGGTCTCCAAGGAAAACTTGTATTTTCTTTATGTTTCCCTTAGATTCTGGAATTTTTATCTTCTCAAAAAGGTTTACCCGTTGCGAAGTCGTGCGAAGTTCACGTTCCAATAACAACTGCTGCTCTTCCATGATTTTAGCTTCAAGATCAATGGACAAGACCTTTTTCATGCTTTCTACAGCAAAATCTAACCAAAGAGGTTTCTTTATAAAACTATATTCTTCTATTTCAAACTCGGCTCCATTGAAAATAGGGATTTCAACTCCTGCAATATTGCCCACACCTGTCAAAATTTTTGTAATTTTTAAAATAGAAGGAATAAATACATCTTTTTCTCCAAAAACTCCAATCCATGATTTAAAACTTTCATCAATCAATTGTTTTTTTTGTCTAAGTTCTTTGACCCGCTGTTCTACGCCACGAATTTCTGCCTGGAGTTGTTGCTTTTTTAATTGAAGTGTCGGCAAATATCGTTGAAACATCTTAAGAGCGTCTTTCTGATTTTTTAGTTCATTTTTTGTCAATTTTAACTTTGCCATATTATCACCTGAAAGCCCCTCGTCTATAGCATCAAAAAACACCTATTATTTCCAAAACTCTTGAATTAATTCGGTTCTAAGACCAGTTTCTTCAGGAGTAAAACAATCTGATAAAATCTCCCAACCCAAATCCAACGCACGCTCCAGAGGAATGTTTACAGAAAGATCCATCATATCTTTTTCAAAACGTGCACCATATTTTAATAATTTTTCATCCCAAGCACTCATTACAAATCCCATAGATTTTTTCTCTAATGTATCTTTATAATAAGAATAAAGCTTAATCATTCCATCCATTATAGCTCTATGATCTTTTCTTGTATCGCCATTTACTTGTTGTTTTAGCCTTGAAAGAGACCCAAAGGGCTCTATTCTTCCACCTTTCAAATAATATTGTCCCTCTGTAATATAGCCGGTATTATCTGGAACCGGATGTGTCACATCATCTCCCGGCATGGTAGTAACGGCCAAAATCGTAATAGAACCCGCCGTTTCAAAATCAACCGCTTTTTCGTATCTAGAAGCCAATTGACTATATAAATCTCCTGGATATCCACGATTTGATGGGACTTGATCTTGTGATATTGCAATTTCTTTCAAAGAATCTGCAAAACTTGTCATATCTGTCAAAAGAACAAGTACATTTTTATTTTGAAGCGCAAATTGTTCTGCTACAGCAAGAGATAAATCCGGTACCATGAGACATTCTACAGTAGGATCCGAAGCCGTATGAACAAACATAACTGTCTTTGATAATGCCCCACCTTGTTCCAGAGTATCTTTGAAAAAAAGATAATCATCAAATTTTAAACCCATACCACCTAAAATAATAACATCTACTTCTGCTTGCATAGCAATACGAGCTAAAAGCTCATTGTATGGCTCTCCTGAAATAGAAAAAATTGGTAATTTTTGTGAAACTACTAAAGAATTAAATAAATCTATCATAGGAATTCCTGTCCTGATCATTTGCCTCGGAACAATACGTACAGCAGGATTTACCGAAGGTCCTCCTATCTCTATCAAATTCTCATGAAGTTCCGGCCCATTATCCCGAGGTTTTCCTGAACCTGTAAAAACCCGCCCCATTAGGTTTTCAGAAAAAGAAACCTGCATGGGATGCCCCAAAAATTGTACACTATCTCCTGTGGAAATTCCACGACCTCCTGCAAATACTTGAAGAGCAACTAAATCCCCTTCTAATCTATTTACTTCTGCCAAAGAGACACCGAAAGCAGTCTCTACCACTGCCAATTCATTATAATGGATATCTTTTGCCCTGACTGTTATAACACTTCCTGTAATGGATTCTATTTTACTATAAATTTTTTTCATTTTTTTACCGTCCTATGCCAGTAATTTTTCCGCTTCCGCGTCTAATCTAATACATGTTTTTTCCAAAGTGTTTCTTATTTCTTGTTCAAGCTCATTGAATTTATCACATTTGTATTCTGAATAATTATAATCAATAAAATGTTGCCTTAATAGTGCAAACCAGTTTCGTGCTTCATCTTTATCTTTAAAATCAAGCTTTGAACCTAAAATCTTAAGAATCAGATTAAAAATATGTTCCTGCCTCTCAGGGCTAACTGCTCTATCCACATCATCAAAAGAATTTTGTTGTAAATATACAGAATCAAGAAAATTTCCCTTTTGATATATGATATAATCATCAAGACTTGTCCCTTCTTCTCCTACAACCTTCATCATTTGTTCTACTTCGGTTCCTCTTATAAGAAAATTTCTTACATAAAAAATCTTATCCTCTGAAATCATTCCTTTATATTTTGACCAGGAATCAATAGGATGAATCGCAGGGTATTTACGAGCATCACTACGTTCTCTTGAAAGACCATGAAAGGCACCCACTACTTTTAATGTGGCCTGTGTTACCGGTTCTTCAAAATTTCCTCCAGCAGGAGAAACTGTTCCTCCAACTGTCACCGAACCCATAGTTCCATCTTTCATGCGCACAACTCCTGCACGTTCATAAAAATTTGCGATTGTAGATTCCAAATATGCAGGGAATGCTTCTTCTCCTGGTATTTCTTCCAATCTTCCAGACATCTCTCTTAGAGCCTGTGCCCAACGAGAAGTGGAGTCTGCCAATAATAATATATTAAGTCCCATTTGTCTATAATATTCCGCCATAGTAATAGATGTATATAGAGATGCTTCTCTGGCTGCTACCGGCATGGATGAAGTATTACAAATAATTACTGTTCTTTCCATCAAAGACCTATTTGTCTTGGGGTCAATAAGTTCAGGAAATTCTTTTAATACTTCTACAACTTCTCCTGCACGTTCTCCACATGCGGCAATAATAACTATATCAACATCGGCATTTCTACTTGTAGCATGTTGTAATACAGTTTTTCCTGCTCCAAATGGACCTGGGATACAATAAGTACCTCCACGCATAACCGGAAAAAAAGTATCTATAATCCGAACCTGTGTCACCATCGGTTCTGTAGGTTTATATCTTTCTTCATAACAATCAATAGCACGTTTAACAGGCCAATAAAAACTCATTTTTAGAGGTGTTACTTCTCCATTTTCATCTTCTACCTCTGCGATGGTATCATGGATTTTGTAATTTCCAGCACTTTTGATATCTTTAATTTTATAGGTTTTGTTCATGTTGAAAGGAACCATAATTTTATGCTTATGTATTCCCTCAGGAACAGTCCCTATAGGCGTTGCTCTGACTACCGTATCACCTTTTGCAACGATAGGGGTAAATTCCCATTCCTTTTCTGTAGGAAGTGGTGCCAGATAGATTCCCCTCTCCAGAAAATAACCAGTCTTTTCGACAAGTTCTGGGAGTGGATTTTGTAATCCATCAAAAACCTGCCCCAAAAGTCCGGGACCTAATTCTATGGCAAGCATATCGCCAGAAAATTCTACTTTGTCTCCGATTCTTATTCCACGAGTAGATTCAAAGACCTGCATTGAGCAAATATCTCCTTTAATACGGATTACTTCACTCTTTAATTTCTTTTCTCCAAACTGGATAAATGCAACCTCATTCATAGATACTTGTCCGTCAAAACGAACATTAATTAAGTTACCATTTACAGCAGCAACTACACCTTTCGTCCCTATCATTTCGTATCTCCTGCGACTCCCGTACCGGAAGTTCCTTTTAAAATTTCTTCGTATAAAGCCTGATATTCGCTAAAACCTTCTTCTGTAGCAAATGAATAACGTCTTTCAAGCAAAAGCAGTTTTATATAATAGGCATAAACGACATCTATACTAAAATAATCACTAGCCAAAAGAGCATCGACTGCTTCCCATCGCCCTTTATCCAACATAAGCTCTGCTTCGAGAGGGTTTTCCAACATAAACGCACTCCGGCTAAGAGCCTCCACTTCCTGAGAAACATAAAAATTTTCTATTGAGATTTCTTTTTTTTGTTTAATGGCACGAAACTTAGCAAGTGAATACACCAAAGAACATTCTCTCTTGATCCATGAATTGATAAAAGAAGACCATGTCAATCCTTTTTCTAACTTTACCAAATCCATCTTTTCATTCACGCCGAGGATACAGAAATCAAATAACTTTATTTCTTTTTTTTTCAAATGACTTTCACAGAGTTCACGGAAATCACGACTACTCATAGGAAGCCTTTGCATTTGATAACTTAAATACGGAAGTTGGGCAATTAAAAAATAATGTGCCATTTAAACCTCCTTTAATGCATCCTTCAAAATACCTGCTAAAACAGGGTTTAAATATCCACAGAGTGCTTCTGTCACAGCAGATGCAGAAAAATCATAATATGCTGATCCATCTTTTTCCCTAATACGAAATCCTGTTCCTATATTTTTCCCCATTTTTATTTCTATTCCTTTGTTAATTTCATCAGAGAGCTCTTTTTGAGCCCATTTTGATAAAGAAGTAAGATCCTTTTCATTCAAAATAACATCAATACTACCGGCTTTAGAAATCCACCCTTGTATTACCTTAGGAATAATTTTTTTCAAAAGATCTCTATCATAAACCTCTGTTACATCTTTTAAAATAATTTTTTTGAGCAATTCTTCAATTTCTGACTTAAAAGATATTATCAAATTTCTTGATGCTTGTTCAACAGCAGCAATTCCTGCCTTTTCTGTATGTAGTGCAGTTTCTTTTGCTTTTTGTACAATATTTATCGCTTCTTTTTGGGCAGCCTCTACGATTTCTTTTGCCTTTGTTTCAGCTTCTAAGTGTACACGCGCCGCTTCTTCTTCAGCACTCGCAATTCCATCTTTTTTTATTTTGTCTATAAATTCTTGAAATTGAATATCCATATAGCTCCCCCTTATTATACTTTATTAATATTTTATTATATTACATTCTTCTTTGTCAAGGTTTTTTTTAAAAAGGTTTTTGTCAATATTACAATTTTTGTTTTACATAGAAACAAAATGTATATAATTTTTACAAATTATTGTATTCATTTTTTAATATATATATCCATCTATGTCCCGCAATTTTATCATTAACATATTTTTTTATAATTTTCATTTGACTCTTTTCAATTATTTTTTCGATTTCATCCTGCGAAAATATTTTTTTAGTATAAACTTCATAAAACTTTTCATAAAGTTTTTTTTCTCTTTTTATAAAATATGTTGCCTTTATGTAATCTATATCATCCTCACTTTCTAATTCCCAAATATATGTAAAATCATCTCTTATATTTACAAATGTATTATTAACAAACATTTTGTCCATAAATTTTCTGTCGACTATATCAAATATATATATACCATTTTTATTTAATGCATTTTTTACATTTTGAAAATGTAGTAATAACTCTTCAACAGATAAAATATGATTAATTGTATCAAAAAACGATATAGCTATATTATATTTTTCTTGTGTGTTGAAAGTTATAATATCATCTAACAGAAATTTTATTTTAGATTCATTTATTTTTTTCTTTTTTATCTGCTCTTTATAATGTTCCCTGGCTATATTCAGCATATTTTCAGACAGATCAATTCCCTTGCAAAATTTAAATTTATCTGCCATTTGAAGCAATAATTTACCGGTTCCGCAACCTAAATCAAGCAAGTTATCATATCCTATATCATATTCTTCTACTGCATTTATTATAATTTCTTCCCATTTATTATAATCTGCATATTCCATAAATTTATCATATATCTTTGATAGATAATTGTACATAGCTACCTCTGATTTATCTATTTTAGTTCTTTCTTGACTACATTTGCAATATTTTCTGCAATCTCTGTAACAACTTCTTTTTCAGATCCTTCCACCATCACTCTGACTAATGGTTCTGTTCCTGATGTCCTTACTAATATTCTTCCATTTTTCCCCATTTTTTTTTCACACCTATCTATGATATCCATTATATTTTTATTCTTGTCCCATATTTTTTTCTTTTCATTATTTACATTTACATTTATAAGAACTTGAGGCCAATCTTTGATATCTTCTACTATTTCATCCAAATATTTTTTTTCATCTATCAATGCATCTACTAATTTAAGTGAGGTCAAAATTCCATCACCTGTGACCGCAAAATCGCTTAATATAATATGTCCTGATTGTTCCCCGCCTATTATCACTTTTTCTTTTAACATTTTTTCTAATACATATCTGTCCCCCACATCTGATCTGAGTAATGTTATCCCATTTTGTTCCAAATATTTTTCAAGTCCCATATTACTCATAACTGTTGTGACTACTTTATTTCCAATTAATTTGCCATTTTTTTTCATAATTATAGCTAAGGTTGCTATTATTTTATCCCCATCCACTATTTTACCATGTCTATCTACTGCTATCAGCCTATCTGCATCTCCATCATAAGCAAGTCCTAGATCAGCATTATATCCAACCACTACTTTTGATAAAATTTCAGGTTTAGTAGATCCACAATTGACATTTATATTAACTCCAGAAGGAGCATCATTTATCACTACTATTTCTGCCCCGAGAGCCAAAAACACTTCCTTTGATATCTTATAGGATGCACCATTTGCTGCATCTAATATTATTTTCATAGAAGAAAAATCATTTTTTACTGTTGAAATCAAAAATTTTTTATATTGATCATATTCATCTTCTGCATATCTAAACTTTCCTACTTCATCTCCGGAAATAGGATTTTTTATAATATCTGAATAATTTTCCATCAAAGTCTCTATCTCTTCTTCCACTTCATCTAAGAGTTTGTAGCCATCAGATCCGAATATCTTTAACCCATTGTCTTTAGCTGGGTTATGCGAAGCTGATACCATTATCCCTGCATCTGCTTTATTTATTTTTGTCAGGTATGCGACTGCCGGTGTTGGTATTATTCCTACAAAATCTACATTGACGCCCATAGATGTCAATCCTGCAATTAAGGTTGCACACAACATATATCCAGATATTCTTGTATCACTCCCCAATATGATTTTTATTTTATTTTTAGGTTTTTTATTTTTTAAATAATACCCAAGCGCATATCCAAGTCTCATTGTCACATCTATAGTTAACTCTTTATTCGCTTCTCCTCTTATTCCATCTGTTCCAAAATATTTTTTCATAGTTGTTCTCCTTCCATATAATAGGCCTCTATCCAAACTTTTTAAGTTATAGACATATTATTTTTATTTATTTTTCTAATATTTATTTTTTCACAAATTACGCCTGTAATCAATCCAGAAAATATTCCTATTCCTGTAAATACCAATATAAAAATAAATGTATATTTTGAATATATTGAAATATTTCTAAAAAGCAAAAAATATACTACAATTAGCTGTACTAAGTTATGTACCAGAGCTGATACTATACTTATCGCAACCAAAGATAATCTATCTCTAAATTTAAATAAACACCCCATAGCAATTACTGACATGCTCCCGGCAGTGATACTTATTACAAATGTAGGAGTAAAAATAGTCCCAAATGTTATGTTTTGAATAAAAATACGCAACAAAGTTAATTCTATTGCTGTTTTTAAATCAAATTTTTCCAATACCAAAATAGTAACTATATTTGCTAATCCTAGTTTTAGCCATGGAAATGGCTTCGGAATAAAAATTTCTGCCATTGATAAATAAAGTGCCAATAAAAGAAATAAAATTAGATATATTGATTTCATCTTTTCCGGATTTTTTTTGATATCTCTATACATTCAACTCTGCATCCATTCCTAAAAGTTTTTCGTATTTTGCTATTATAGGATCCACTTCTGTTTTTATAAAATCTTCTGTTTGCTCAGAAGCAAAACCTATAAAATTAGCTGGATTTAATATTTCTAAAAATTTTTGTTTATCAAGATTAAAAGATTTATCATTTATTATTCTATCTATTAAATCATTTTCTTTGCCGTCTATTTTTACTCTTTTTCCGGCTTCCATAGAGTGTAATCTTATTTTTTCATGTAGTTCTTGTCTATCTCCTCCATTTTTTACACATTCCATTATTATGTATTCTGTAGCCATAAAAGGTAGTTCCGATGCTATTCTTTTTTCTATAATTTTTCTATATATTACTATACCATCCATTATATTTTTCCATATTATTAAGATAGCATCTATTGCTAGAAAAGCTTGAGGTAGTGATAATCTTTTATTGGCAGAATCATCCAAAGTACGTTCAAACCACTGAGTAGATGCTACCATAGCCGTACTTTGATTTAGTGCTATTACAAATTTGGCCAAAGACGATATTCTTTCACTTCTCATTGGATTTCTTTTATATGCCATAGCAGAGGAACCTATTTGAAATTTTTCAAAAGGTTCTTCTATTTCTTTCAAATGTTGTAATAATCTCAAATCATTTGTAAATTTGTGCGCTGACTGGGCTATGTTTCCAAGTAATGCCATTATTTGAGAATCTACTTTTCTATCATATGTTTGTCCTGTCACTAAAAATCTTTTATCAAATCCCATTTTTTCTGTTATTTTCTCATCCATTTCTTTTACTTTTTTGTAATCTCCATCAAATAATTCTTTAAAACTTGCTTGTGTGCCGGTCGTTCCCTTTGCTCCTCTAAATCTTAGAGTTTTTTCCCTAAATTCCAGTTCTTCAAGGTCTAATAGTAAGCTCTGTAACCATAGAGTAGCTCTTTTCCCAACGGTAGTTAGCTGTGCTGCTTGAAAATGTGTAAATCCTAAGGTAGGTATATCTTTATTTATCATTGCAAATGACCTTAATTCATTTATAACATTTATAAGTTTTTTCTTTAATATTCCCAAAGCTTCTTTTATTTGGATAAGATCAGTATTATCTCCCACGAAAGCACTGGTAGCCCCCAAGTGAATTATTCCCTTTGCCTTTGGTGCTACAACACCAAAAGCATATACATTGGCCATTACGTCATGTCTCACTTCTTTTTCTCTATCTTTTATTACTTTATAGTCTATATTTTCTATATTATCTCTTAATTCTTTTATTTGCTCATCGCTAATATTTAGTCCCAATTCTTTCTCTATCTCTGCCAATGTCACCCATAATTTTCTCCAAGTTTTAAATTTGTTCGCTGGAGAAAAAATATATAACATTTCTTTTGAGCTATATCTTTCTGCCAATGGGTTAGAGTAGGTATTTGTCTCCATGTATCCTCCATTTTTATTATTTATTTTTCGTGAATCATTATAATTGCATCTTCATTTGTATCTGTATAATATTTTTTTCTTATATGTATTTTTTTAAATTTATTTATTTTGTAAAAATTAATTGCTTTATGATTACTTTCTCTGACTTCGAGAAAAATTTTTTCTCTTTCTAAATTTTTTATAAAATTTAATATTTCGGTTCCATAACCGTTTTCTCTATATTTTTCTATAGTTGCTATTTTAATTATTTCATAAGCATCTAAAACATCCAAGATTATAGCATAAGATAAAATATTAAGTTTATTATTTTTCGTTTCATATAAAATAATTATTTTAAAATTTTTATTTAAAAATATTTTTTTTATGGATTCCAAATTTAAATAATTAGACGGAAAATTTTCCTTTTCAATAAATTCTATTACTTCTAAATATTTTTCATCTTTTAATATCTTTATTTTTATCTTTATTTTTTTATTATTATTATCCATAAATATAAAATATCCCTATTTCAAAAATCCGACTCTATTTAATGGCCAAAATCTAAATAAAGGTTTCCCCTTTATTCTATCTTCTGATACGAACCCCCACATTCTAGAGTCAAAACTATTCCTTGTATTATCTCCTAAAGCCAAATAATAATCTTTTTTAGATACTAAGGTTACTACTTTCCCTTTCATTAGCTTATCCAAATGTTCCTTTTCATGTAAAAAATCTAGTATCATTCCGGTTTTTTTACCATTTACCTTAATTTCAATATCGGGTAAAATTTTATCCAATTCAATCAAATTATTAATTAAATATTTTTGTATTTCATCTATATTTATCTGACTATTTTTTAAATATTTTACATAATCCATTTTTGGAACAATTTCTATAACATCACCTTTTTTAGGTACAATCCAAGTATCATATCCAAGTTTTCCTGCATTTATATATTTACGATTTTCAATTTTTTTATCATTAACATATAAAAAATCCCCTATTATAAATACTTTATCACCGGGAAGTCCCATAACTCTCTTAGTATATAAATCTTTATTTGTAACAGGTTCTCTAAATAAAAATATTTCTTGTAATTTAGGTTTTCTAAATCTATATATAGCCATATTTGCAAAAAGTCTATCGTTTTCTAATATCGCCGGTATCATTGATCCTGTTGGAACGACAAAATTTCCCAAATAAAAAGTTCTTATCAATATCAAAAGAATTGCTGTACTACAAATAAATTCTATAAGCCAGATTGTATTTTTAAAAACTATTTTTGTCTTTTCTTTTGTTATTTTAAAGCGATTGATCATTATATTTACTATTTTTTCTCTTTTTATTTCTATAATTTTGGTTACTTTATCTTCTTTTATCAAAACATACAATAAAAAGATAGATAATATAACGTATAAAATTATATTAATAAAAAGTTTATTCTTATCCATGCTTCCTCCGATTTATTTGATTGTTTATATTTTATCATAATTTTATAAATTTATATAGTTAAAATCTTAATATTTATAAAAGAAAAAATCAAGGAAATCCTTGATTTTTTAATAACTTATTTTCTAATTTCTCTAATTCTTGCTTGTTTTCCTGAAAGCCCTCTTAAATAATAAAGCTTACTTCTTCTTACTCTTCCAATTTTCAATACTTCTATCTTTTCTATCATTGGAGAGTTGATAGGGATTATTCTCTCTATGCCTATTCCAGAACTTACTTTCCTTACTGTAAATGACTTAGAAAGACCTCCTCTGTTAATTCTGATTACTACTCCCTCAAAAATTTGCACTCTTTCTTTATTCCCTTCAATTACTTTATAATAGACAGCTATTGTATCTCCAGCCTTGAATATGGGAATATCAGTTCTTAGATAGTCTTTCTCAACTAACTCTATTAATTTTTCTTTCATTTTTATTTGATCCTCCTTAAAGATATTCATTAGATCTACATTTAATCAAAGCGGAATATCCATATAACCATAAAATTCTAGCATAGTTTTGTGATAAAGTCAATTATTTATTTTTTATCAGTTATCATTTCTTTAATATATTTTTTTAACATAGAAAAATATACCGAACTTTCTAATATATTTTTATTTAGAAAAAAATCCTCGTTTATTTGATTATCCCTTGAATATAGTTTGATTGATTCTTTAATTATCATTGTTTTTTTGTTCTCTTCTATTCCATTAAACATTTCTAGGATGTCTTCATTTGTATCTTCGTTATTATTGTTGTTTAAATTCTTTTTTATTTCTGTTATTTTTTCTTCTGTTGTTTTTTCTTCTGTTGTTTTTTCTTCTATTATTTTTTCTTCTATTATTTCTT
>JAITPM010000027.1 GCA_031289425.1 Fusobacteriaceae bacterium | reverse complement strand
TTCTTTTTTCCACTCTTTGCTTGAACGAGAAGGAATATTGATTAATCGTGGATTATCTTTAGTAGCTAGATGTACATTTAGTCCAAATTTAGCTGTAGAACATGGATTATCACAAAAGCGGTCTTTGCTTCTACTTGTCTTAGGGCAACGAAATTTAGCACGATACTTAGCTTTTTCAATACCATTAGACTTCATTTTATGGCCTGTAGGACAAATACATGAGACATTAAATATTACAGAAACTCTTGTAACTGGTAATAAAAAAGATATCAAATACTTTAAAAAACAAATAGAAAAGGAAAAATGGATTTTCCTATTTGAATTTTCCAAAGAGAATTAAACTAAAAAATTTAACCAAATATACTGAATTTAACCCATCTGTACAACCATATGTTTCAGAATATTCTGATGGATTATATCAATACGAAAAAAAATTTTACTGGTTAAATGATCATTCAAAAATTTTACTAAGAAACCCAAATATTTGAAAAAATGGTTTAAACATCAGATTTGGTGTAAACAACGGATTGTTTAAATATAATAAAAATACGGATTGTTTAAATATAATAAAAATAAAGAAATGCTTCTAACAATAATAATAAATTCTATTAAAATTATAGAAATTAAATTAGACAGGTGTGGATCATATGAAATTAAAATTCCATCTTCTGACATTCCATTAGAAGAAGAATATGGTAACTATTCTATTGAATTTTTAACAAATGGTTACTGGATTCCTAAAGATATTAACCCAAATAGCGATGATAAAAGAAAATTATCCATAATGTTATTTTATGTTGGAGAATAAATTATTTTATAAAAATAGAAAAAAATATTTAAGACCATAAAAATTTGCAATAGAGATGAGCATATTTAAAAGGAGAAATTATACTATGAAAAATGCATTGATAACCGGTATTACTGGGCAAGATGGTTCATATTTAGCAGAATTTTTATTAGAAAAAAAGTATAGAGTTTATGGAATAATGCGAAGAAAAAGTGTAGTTGATTATGGAAATGTAGAACATATAAAAGATAAGATAAATTTTATATATGCAGATATGACTGACTCAGTGTCACTTATCACAGCAATGAAAATATCCCAAGCAGATGAAGTCTACAATCTAGCTGCCCAATCATTTGTAGCAACTAGCTGGGAGCAACCTCTATCTACAGCAGATATAGACGGAATAGGTGTTACGAATATTTTAGAAGCTATACGTATAATAAAACCAAATGCACGTTTTTATCAAGCCTCTACTAGTGAAATGTTTGGATTGGTTCAAGAAATACCACAAACAGAAAAGACTCCATTTTATCCTAGAAGCCCTTACGGAGTAGCAAAACTGTACGGACATTGGATCACAAAAAACTACCGTGAAAGTTATAATTTATATGCATGTAGTGGTATTTTATTCAATCATGAAAGTGAAAGAAGAGGAAAAGAATTTGTAACAAGAAAAATAACAGATGCAGTAGCAAGAATAAAACATGGTATTCTAAATCATTTAGAACTTGGGAACATGGATTCTAAACGTGATTGGGGGCATTCAAAAGATTACGTAAGAGCAATGTGGCTTATGCTTCAACAAGACAAAGCTGACGATTATGTAATAGCTACAAATGAAACTAGGACAGTCCGTGAATTTGTAGAAATGGCCTTTAAACATGTAGGAATAGAAGTAGAGTGGCATAGAAAAGGAATTGATGAAGTAGGAAAAGATAAGTCTACAAATAAAATAGTTGTAAAAATTAATCCTAAATTCTTTAGACCAGCAGAGGTAGAAATATTATTGGGAAATCCTGCAAAAGCAAATAAAGAACTTGGTTGGATAAGAGAAATTTCTTTTGCTGAACTAGTAAAAAGAATGGTGGATAATGACATGTCCATTGTAGAAAAGGAAATAAAAATATCAAATATAAAATAGAGTATATTAATTAAAAATATTTTAATCATCATCAGAATTGATTTTGTTGGAAATTATTTAATAAATTATATAGAAAAAATTGTTCATAGGCTACTAATGCTATAAAAATTCCAATTGAAATTTTTTGATATAATGGAATGAACATATATAATTTAAGTATGTTAAATAAAATGAAAGTTCATTATTACTATAAGAAGTAAGATCAGATTATATTTTTCATTTGATTGTTCAAAATTCAGTACTGCTATCATGAAAAAATTCTTTATTGATAGCAGATATAAATATAATAAAGTAACATAAATGTATTGAACGCTATAAGAGATTTAAACTATAGCCCGAAAATTCTGAAGAAGAATGCGATCATATAAATCTGAATGAAAACTCAAAAAATTAAACAAATATTGTACGTTCTGAATAATATTAGTATAAGCGTCTTTAATCATTTAGTCTTCAAACATGTTCCATTATTCGTAGTTTTTAATTTTTGTAAAAAATTATTGAAATACTGGAGGGAAAATGTTATTCAATTCAATAAAATTTTTATTATTCTTTCCAATAATTACAATTGTATACTTCATAATTCCATTCAAACAAAGATGGAAATGGCTTTTAGCTGCAAGTTTTTATTTCTATATGAATTGGAATCCCAAATATGCACTATTAATAGGATTTTCAATTATAGTAACATATATGAGCGGACTTTTAATTGAAAAAGAAGAATTAAATAAAGATTTATCTTCTGATGAAATAAATAAGAAAAAAAAACTTTGGGTATTTTTAAGTTTCTTTATAAATTTATCAATCTTATTTTTCTTCAAATATTTTAATTTCGTAGGATTAAACATAACTAGGTTATTTAATCTATTTCATATAGGAATGAAAGTGCCTAATCTAAATATCTTATTACCAGTTGGAATTTCTTTTTATACATTTCAAGCTCTAAGTTACACTATGGATGTATATAGGGGAGATATAAAAGCCAGAAAACATCTAGGTAAATACGCATTATTTGTTTCATTTTTTCCACAATTGGTAGCTGGACCAATAGAACGTTCTCAAAATTTATTACCACAATTCGATATAGAATTTAAATTTGATTATGATAGGATGAAAGATGGATTACTATTAATGTTATGGGGATTTTTTAAGAAAATAGTTATAGCTGACAGATTGGCAATTTTAGTTAATACTGTTTACAATGAGCCTAAAAAATACGATGGAATGGCATTTATAATAGC
>JAITPM010000106.1 GCA_031289425.1 Fusobacteriaceae bacterium | reverse complement strand
TTAATTATATATTGAAGGAGGCCTTTATAGATGTCGTTAATGTATGAAAGTACACGAACAAAAAAAATTAATAGAACACCATCTGAATCACTTTTGAATGGACTTAGTCCCGATGGAGGATTATTTGTACTGAGAGATTTGGACAAAATAAAAATAAATATAAATAGCTTAATAGGGAAAAATTATTATGAGATTGCTTCTGAAATATTAAAAAAATTTTTAGATTTTAATGATGAAGATATCAATAGTTGCATTTTTGATGCATATAAAGGAAAATTTGTAACAGATGAACCTGCTAACCTTGTAACTTTGAAAAATGCGCATATTTTGGAGCTTTTTAATGGCCCCACAAGCGCTTTTAAAGATTTTGGACTTTTGATGCTTCCTCAACTTATAAAAAAAGCCTTGGTCAAATCTAGTTTTAAAAAAGATATATTGATACTTACTGCTACATCCGGAGATACAGGAAAAGCTGCTCTGGAAGGTTTTAAAAATGTCGACAGGACAAAAATAATTGTGTTCTATCCATATCAGAAAGTAAGCAAAATACAAGAGTTACAAATGCTCACTCAAGAGGGAAATAATGTCGGAGTAGGTGCGATAGAAGGCAATTTTGATGATGCACAAAATGGAGTAAAAAACCTACTGACTGATGAAAATTTTATAAAAAAATTAGATCATAAAAATATTCAATTATCCAGTGCTAATTCTATAAACATAGGAAGATTGGCTGCTCAGACTGTCTATTATTTTTATAGTTATATAAAACTAGTAGAAAACAATAAGATAAAAATGGACGATAAGATAAATTTTGTAGTGCCCACAGGTAATTTTGGAAATATATTATCCGGTTATTATGGACTAAAAATGGGACTACCTGTAAATAAATTTATATGTGCTTCCAATAGCAATAATGTTCTCTATGATTTTTTAAATACCGGAATTTATAATAAAAAAAGAGAATTCTTAACAACAATTTCTCCATCAATGGATATTCTGATATCAAGCAATTTGGAGAGACTTTTGTATTATGCAAGTAATTGTAATAATGAATATGTGGCTCAATTAATGGATGAGCTCAAAGAAAAAGGAGAATATCAAGTAAATAACAAAATATTTGAAAACATTAAAGAATATTTCGCAGGTGGTTTTGCAGATGATATGGATACAAAGAATACAATAAAAAAAGTTTTTGAAAATGAGAAATATCTGCTAGATCCTCATACTGCTGTAGCTTATAAAATATTTTCAGATTATATGGAAAAACATAAGGATGTTTTGGGAGGTTTTGAAACGGTGATATTATCTACTGCATCCCCTTATAAGTTTTCAAAGGATGTAATGGATGTCTTTAAGGATGTTTCTGATACAAATATTTTTACGATAATGGAACAATTATATGAGATGACAAAAGTACCTATTCCTAATGATTTAAAAAATTTGGCCAATAAAAAAATACTTCATAACAATGTAATCAAGATTTCTCAGATGGAAGAACTTATATTGGATATACTGGGGAGGATAGAAAAATGATAGCAAAAATAAGGGTTCCCGGAACGAGCGCCAATATTGGACCCGGATTCGATACATTGGGGATGGCAGTAAATATTTATGCCGAATTTAAATTTGAAGAGTTAAATAAAGGCCTGCATATAAATGGAGATGAAAAAAAATTTGCAGATGAAACCAATCTAATATATCTAAGTTTTTTGAAAGGTCTAAATCATATTGGAAAAAAAGTCAATGGCCTTGCGATAGATGTAAATTCTGATATACCTATTTCACGAGGATTGGGCAGTAGTTCTGCATGTATAGTTGGTGGAATTCTGGGTGCCTATGCGATTACAAACACAAAAATAGATTTGGAAGATATATTTGCTCTTGCAACAAAAATAGAAGGTCACCCCGACAATATTTCCCCGGCAATATTTGGCGGACTCACATGTTCTTGCACGATAGATGAAAAATCTTACCATGTGAAATACAATATTGATAAACGATTTAATTTTGTTGCTTTAATACCAAACTTTGAATCGAATACTCATGCTGCCAGAAAAATTTTACCGGGTGGATATAACTTGAGAGATGTAGTATATAGCAGCTCTAGACTAGGAATAATTCTCAAAGCATTCGAAAATTATGACAAGAATCTTTTAAATATTGCCATGGGAGATAAAATCCATGAACCCTACAGGGAAAAAATTATACATGAATATAGTGAAGTTAAACAAATTTGCAAAGATATAGATAGTATATGTTTTTTTATATCAGGAAGCGGATCTACTCTTATGAACGTAGTAGAAGATGTACGCAATATAGACGTTATATCTGAAAAATTAAAAAAATTAAAATTTGGATGGACAACAAAGTTATTGAAAATAGATTTAGATGGAGCAAAAATATTATAAATAATATAAAAAAAATTCAGGAGGTAAGTAAATGTTAGAGGATTATTTAATAGTACATAAATCGGTGCTATCAGATATTTTTGAAAAAGTAGTAGAAGTAAATAGACTTATGGAAGAACATGAATTTTGTAATATCTCTGAGGCCACAAAAAAAGTCGGAATATCAAGAAGTGCATATTATAAATACAAAGACTATGTATTTTTACCAAGTTCCAGTATAATTCAAAAAAAGGCTGTTATCTCCTTTATCCTCTCGCATAAAAAAGGCGTTTTATCAAATGTATTAAAATTGGTGCTTGCATCCAATTGCAACGTTATTACAATAAATCAAAATTTACCTATCCATACAAAAGCAGTAGTTACGCTATGTATGGATGTCAGCGAAATGAATGTAACTTTAGAGGGATTTATACGCAGAGTCAGCGAAATTGACGGAGTATCAAGGGTAAATCTGGTGTCTGTAGAATAAGAATATTGAAAAGGAATTTTTATATAGATTTGACTAAATATTTCTGATATAATAATATTGGAGGAAATAATTGGAGGAAATAAGTTGTTTAAATATATAAAAATAGGAATTTTATTGATAAATATAATATTAGTAGGAGTGAATATCTTAAGTGGAAATTTATATTCGTCAATTTATTCAATCCTATTTTTCTTGTATTTTTTATTTGCTTTTTATAAAAGTAAGGCAACTAAAACTTATGGTTATTTTGGCCAAAGAGCTATTATATCAGGAAGAATTATATTGTTTTGTTTTCTCTTGGCGACTTGCAGACTTATACAAATACAAATAAAAAACGGTGCCGAATACAGTAGGAGGATCAAGAGACAAAGTGAGGCCTTTGTAAGAAGATTTGGTACAAGAGGAGAAATATTCGATAGTAATGGAAAAAGTCTGGCTTATAACAGTACTACATATGAAGTAGCAATGGATCCCAGTCTGGCTTACAGTAATGAAAAGATTTTAATGGCTGCCAATGAAATATTTGACTTACCTTTTATAAAAGAAAACAGAGAGGACTTTTTTAAATCTTTAGAAGAATTTTTTAACAACAAACGGAAATATAAATTAATAGAAAAAGGTCTATCAGAAGATAAAAAAGATCAAATAGACGCAATTATTTCAAAATATAAATTAACAAAAAAGGAAATTTTTATCCAAGAAAATGGAGAGAGATTGTATTATAAAAATGATTTATACAATAGTATAGTCGGATTTGTAGGATATACAGATGAATATAACGATGAAAAAATAGGTACTTTTGGATTGGAGAAAGAATATGATGTGTATCTCAAAGGTAAAAAATCAAAGAGGGAAATGCGAGTAGACAGAGGCAGACACAAAATACCTATATCAGAACCCGAAATGCAAAAACAAATAGATGGAAAGAATATATACCTGACTATAGACAGCGATATTCAAATGGTTCTAAATGAAGAAGTAAAAAAACAGTTTACTGCGACAAAATCTGAGGGAGCCTACGGAGTAGTAATGGATCCTAATAACGGCAGAGTATTGGCTACAGCTACATTTTATGATAAACAAAGACCATTGAGAAATGGGATATTTCAAGACCAAATGGAACCGGGTTCAATATTTAAAAGTGTCATAATGGCTGCAGCATTAAATGAGAAATTTGTAAAAAAAGAAGATAAATTTAATATAGGAAATGGAACTCTTGTAAGGCATGAGCATACAATAAAGGAAACTACAAATTCATTAAAAGGTACTATAACCGCTGAAGATATACTCATAAAATCCAGTAATACCGGGATGGTATTAATTGGAGAAAAATTCACAAATAAATTATTTGAAGAATATTTAAAAAATTATGGATTTTATGATGGAACCGGAATAGATTTCCCCAATGAAATAAAACCCCGTGCTACCCCAAGTCAAAAATGGGATGGCCTAAAGAAAAATACAATGTCATTTGGTCAAGGAATAGCGGTGTCTCCGATACAAATGATAACTGCCTTTTCTGCTGTAATAAATGGCGGTACATTATATAAACCATACATTGTGGATAGAATAGAAGACGAGGAAGGTGTAGTAGTAAGAAGAAATATCCCCACCGCCGTAAAAAGAGTATTGACTACTGATACATCTGATCTGATGAGAGAAATCTTGGAGGATGTAATCAATAAGGGAACCGGGACAAGGGCTCAAGTGAATGGATTCAGAATAGGCGGAAAGACAGGTACAGGTCAAATAGTAAGCAGTAGGGGCGGATATTTGAAAGATGATTATTTGGCTTCATTTATAGGATTCTTCCCTGCAGATAAACCCAAATATGTTATATTACTCATGTTTTTAAAACCAAACAGTGGAGCAAAAATAAACGAGAAATATGGTGGAACTGTAGCTGCACCAACATTCGCTGATATAGTAAAAAGAATAACTAAAATAAAAAGCATATGGTCTGAAGAAAGTGTCTACGTGCAAGAAATCAAAAACATTGATACCATAGTCATTCCTCCAATTGGTGGAAATAATACAAATTTTAAAAAATTAGAAGGAAAAATGCCTAATTTACTAGGACTTAGCTCGAAAGAAGTTATCAATTTATTCTTTGAAACAGGAATAGAACTGGAAATAGAGGGTAAAGGCCTGGTAGAGAGCCAATTCCCGGATGAGGGAACGGACTTAGAAGGTATTAAAAACGTAATAATAAAACTAAATTAAATCTTTGTTAAATCAATATTAAATCAATACAAGCATGAAAATTATTACGAGGTGAAAGATGAAATACTACAAAATATTCGTGGATAATACGAAGAATCTTTTTACCTATTCAGATGAAAATAATCAATATGAAGTTGGAGATAGGGTCAAGGTACAGTTTAGGAATAAACTGGTATCCGGAATGATAGTAGCTCCGGATGAAGATATAAATAAATCTTTCAATGTACTTCCTATAAAAGAAAAACTTTATGATGAAATAAAACTGGAACCCAAATATATTGAGCTTCTAATCTGGATATCTGATTATTATATGTGCCCAATAGGCAATATTCTGGGGGCTGTAATGCCAAAGAATCTAAAAGTGCAATATGATATATATTATGAGCTTGCAGATAAAAATATGTTTATATATAATATATTAGATCCCATTGTCTTATTTCTAAGAAAAAGATTGGAGACTACAAAGGCTACGTTATTAAAAAAATTCCCCAAAGAAATAATAAATAGGATGATAGAGGCGAAAATCCTTTTAAAAAATTCTCAAAAAATAAGTTTAGATTTAGAAACCTATAATAAAAACAATAATTTTGATTTTAAACAAGATGAAAAAACTGTAATAGAATATTTTCAAAAAAGAATGAAAATATCGTCCAATGTCTTTAAAAGTGCATTTGCAGATAGATGGGAAAAATTATTAAAGGACAAAATATTTATCGAAGTTAAAGACATAAAAGACCGTTTTGAAAAAAATATACTATCAGAGGTTGCACCTTTTGAAAATAAAGTATATGATATAGATAAGCAAAAAAATAAATTAGAAAATCTATTAATAGAATTAAATGATGAACAAAAGACAGCTAAAGATGCTATTTTAAACGGAAGTAAACAATATTATCTTTTACGGGGGATAACAGGTTCAGGTAAAACAGAAATTTATATAGAAATAATAAAAGAGGCCTTTTTATCCGGAAATGGCAGTATATTTTTGGTGCCTGAAATTTCTTTGACTCCTCAACTTATTTCTAGATTTAAGAAAACTTTTGGGAACAACATAGCTATTTTACATAGCCACCTCACACTAAAAGACCGTACTAACGAATGGTATTCTATTTATACCGGAGAGAAAAAAATTGTGTTGGGAGTGCGATCAGCCATATTTGCTCCTGTAAGGAACTTGAAATATATCATTTTGGATGAAGAACACGAAACGACATATAAACAAGATACAAATCCTAGATATCATGCCAAATTTGTAGCATTAAAAAGAGCACAATTGGAAAATTTAAAAGTAATATTCGGTTCGGCTACTCCATCAGTGGAAAGTTTTTATTATACAAAAACAGGACTTTTTGACCTTGTAAAAATGGACAAACGATACAATGACTCCTATTTGCCGGAAGTACAGATGGTGGATATGAAAGGAGAAGAAAATATTTATTTTAGTAAAATTTTATTAAAAGAAATCAGAAATTCTTTGATGAATAAAGAACAAGTGATATTATTTTTAAATAGAAAAGGATATTCTACTTATATACAATGTACAGATTGTGGATATGTGGAAGAATGTGAACATTGTTCCATAAAATATAGTTATTATGCCAGTCAACGTATTTACAAATGCAATTATTGTGGTGATATAAGACCGTACACCGGAAAATGCAGCAAATGTGGAAGCCAAAACATAGTTCATAGTGGAAAAGGGATAGAAAGAATAGAGGAAGAAATCAAAAAATATTTTGATGTACCTATAATTTCCGTAGATTCTGAAAAAGCTAAAGAAAAAGAATTTTATAATAGAGTATACAGAGATTTTGCCGACAAAAAATATAGTATAATGATTGGAACTCAGGTAGTCTCAAAGGGATTGCATTTCCCAAATGTGACATTGGTAGGCGTAATCAATGCAGATACAATACTTAATTTCCCGGATTTTAGATCGGGAGAGAAGACATACCAGATAATAACTCAGGTATCCGGAAGAGCCGGAAGGGGTGAAAAGAAAGGAAAGGTAATTGTGCAGACTTATCAACCGGAGAATTATACATTTCAATCTGTAAAAGATGGGAACTATGATGATTTTTACAGAACAGAAATAAAAATGAGGGAATTACTTCAGTATCCACCTTTTTCTAAGACTATAAATATCGGAATATCGTCTAAAATAGAAGAATATTTAGGTGATTTTTTAAAAAAATTTAAAAAAGAAATAGAAGACCCCAGTGTAATCATACTTGGGCCTATGAAATCCTTGATTTACAAGGTAAGTGATAGATTTAGATACAATATTTTTATAAAGGGAGATAGAAAGGCGATTGTACACTACAAGAGAAAATTGGCTAAAATATTAGCAAATTATGAGAACGAAAAAAATGTAAGAATTGTTATTGATATAGACCCGGTTAATTTAATATAATTTATATACTAAAAAATATAATAAATAAAATGATATTCATCATCTGTATTTACAACATGATGTAGAGACGTATGGGTATAGAGGCATATTTTCATACGATTTGCCAAAAAATATATCTGATGTAAAACTTATGTGAGAAAGGAGTGGTAAAACAAAAATGTATGAGGTAATAAAATATGGCAATGAAATTTTGAGAGAAAAGGCAGTAACGGTGACTGACATAAATGATGATATCCGTGAAACTTTAAACGAAATGGTAAAAACCATGATAGAGTACAACGGAGTTGGTTTGGCGGCTCCACAAGTAGGAATAAATAAGCGTATGTTTGTATGCATGGTTGGAGAAGATACAATAAAAAAGATTATTAATCCTACTATTATCCCGGAGGATTATGAAACAATAGAATATGAAGAAGGGTGCTTGAGCATACCCGGTGTTTATAAAAATGTAAAAAGATTTAAAAAAATAACACTTTTATATCAGGATGAAAATGGGAAAAATATTAAAACTCATTTGGAAGGATTTAAAGCTGTTGTAGTTCAGCATGAAAATGACCACTTAGATGGAATACTTTTTGTAGATAAAATCTCCCCGGTAGCTAAAAGAATGATTAAGAAAAAATTAGCTCTTTTAAAGAAAGTGGCTATAAAGGAAGACGGTGATGCTAGTGGGGAAAGATTCAGGTAAAAACAAACATTATATCTCTACTTGTCTATTAATAGGGATAGCTGCAATAATTTTCTATAGATTATGGCCTGAGATGTACAAAAGTGCTTTCACCATAAAGAGACTTATGGATGATAGAGACAAATTAAACGAAAGAATTCTTGCAGAAACAAAGAAATTAGATATTTGTTTGCAGGATATAGAAAAATTAAATACTATGTTTCATAGGGAAAAATTAGCAAGGAATAGACTAAGAATGGTAAAAAAAGGAGAGGTAATATATAAACTGATAGAAGAGGGGGCAGAAAAAGAATGAAAAGAGAATTGGCATTGGAATTTGCCAGAGTGACAGAAGTAGCAGCTCTTGCAGCTTACAAATGGATAGGTAAAGGAGATAAGAACGCAGCAGATGGAGCAGCTGTAAATGCTATGCGTATCATGCTTAATAAAATTTTGATTGAAGGTGAAATAGTAATAGGAGAAGGTGAAATCGATGAAGCTCCTATGCTCTATATAGGCGAAAAAGTAGGAAAATATTTTGATAAAAATTTGAAAGAAGAAGAAAGAATATTTTGCACTCCGGTGGATATAGCAGTAGACCCAATAGATGGAACAAAGATGACTGCAAAAGGGCAAGACAATGCTGTAGCAGTATTAGCAGTAGGACAAAAAGGTAGTTTTTTAAAAGCTCCCGATATGTATATGGAAAAACTTGTGGTAGGACAAGGCGCAGCAAATGGAATAATCGACCTAGATAAACCTCTCTTAGAAAATATAAATAATATATCAAGGGCTATAAAAAAAGATATTAAAGATATGACAATAGGAATACTAGACAAACCAAGACATGAAGAAATAATAAAGGACCTCCAAAAGATTGGAATGAAAGTCTTTGCTTTCCCTGATGGTGATGTTGCAGCTTCTGTATTATGCGGAATAGTCGATTCTGATGTAGATATGATGTATGGAATAGGTGGGGCGCCAGAAGGAGTCATTTCCGCAGCGGCTATAAGAGCTCTGGGGGGAGATATGCAGGCCAGATTAAAATTGAGAAATGAAGTCAAAGGAGTCTCAATAGAAAATAATAAAATATCGGCCTTTGAGAGAGCAAGGTGCGAAAAATTGGGATTAAATGTGGGAGATATACTAAAATTGGATGATTTGGCAAAAGATGACGAGATATTATTTTCTATTACCGGAATAACAAGGGGAGATTTGGTAGATGGAGTAAAAAGAAGAGGTGCTATCGGAAGAACTCAGAGCCTTGTCATAAGAGGTAAAAGTAAGACAATAAGATATATAAATTCAGTACATAACCTGGACTTTAAAGATGAAGGATTAGGGGAATTATTAAAATAGCGTATTCTATAAATAATCTATATATAGGGATTTATAAAAAATAATATGAGGTGAAAAACACTAATGGTTAGTAAAAAAGTAACGATTGTTAATGAGACGGGGCTTCATGCAAGACCCGGGAATGAATTTGTGAGTATATCTAAGACTTTTTCTTCTAAGATTGAGGTTGAAAATGAGGATGGACAAAGAGTTAATGGAAAATCTCTTTTAAAACTCATGTCTTTAGGGATAAAAAAAGGAATGAATGTAACTCTTTATATTGATGGTTCTGATGAAAATGAGGCTTCAGAAAAATTAGTAGAATTATTGAAAAATTTAAAAGATTAAGGATTTAAAGATTAAAAATTAAAAATTAAAAAATAGAAAAAAGTTATTTCCATACTTTTTTCTATTTTTATAAAATATTTAAATTATTTTTATTTTGCTGCCTCTATTTCTACCATAGCTTCTTGCATTCCTAAAAGTTTTGGTGCAAGGCTTCCGGCCTTTGTTTGTAACTCTTGAATTTTTTTCATTGTATCTGGATTAGCTGTAGCACTTGGATTCCCTGCAATTCCAACCATTTCAGTGGCTATTTTTAATGCCTCTAATGTTGCATCAGACCCAGCTACTAATTTTTCATGTGCTCCTTTTAGAGAATCAGGGGCTTCTAAAGTACCTAATTCTTTATATAACGGAGTTACAGTTTCTATAACGCCCTTATAAACTTTACCTGCGCCGGCAACATCTGCAGGATTAAGAGTAGTCAAAGGCTTAGAAGCGTCTTCTACGGCTTTAAAAATCCTTCCAATTTCTTGTTTGTATCCAGCAACATCTAATTTAGCTGCGAATGCTCCAAATGCTACCGTCAAAATCAAAACAAACACTAACATAAATCTTTTTCTCATTACAATGTCCTCCTAAAAAATTATTTTGAAATTAGTTATTATTAACAATACAGGATATTATATAATAAAAAAGTGAACTTTGCAATCTTTAAATAATAAACAATGACACAAAATTAATATAAAATTTTTACTCTCCTTTTATATAGGTATAGAGAGTTTTTAAAACTTCTCCGGTAGCACCTTTTTTATAATATTTCCCATCGACATCCCTAAAAGATGTTCCTGCTATATCTAAATGCATCCATGGTTTATTCTCTATGAATTCTTCTAAAAACTTGGCTCCTGTGCTAGGTCCTCCAAAACTTCCTGCGCTATTTTTGATATCTGCAATGCATGATTTAATCATATCTTTAAACTCATCATCCATAGGCATATTCCAATATTTTTCGCCCCATTTATCTCCAGCGTTTTTTAATTTTTCGAAGTTGGAATATGTATTTGTAAATACGCCCGTAATACTTTCTCCCAGAGCTACTATAACAGCTCCTGTCAAAGTGGCAATATCAATAATTTCACTGATCTTATTATTTTTGAGTGTATACGTAATAGCATCTGCCAATGTAAGTCTACCTTCAGCATCAGTATTTGTAATTTCCACAGATTTTCCTGCCATTGTATAGATAATATCTCCAGGTTTGTAAGCATTTCCTCCTATCACATTTTCACAAGCTGCAATTACTGACACCACATTTTTATTTATATTCATTTTAGCGAGAGCACACATAACTCCTATCACAGTGGCCGCTCCTGTCATATCACTCTTCATTGTAAGCATGTTGCCTGTAGATTTTATAGATAATCCTCCAGCATCATAGCAAAGACCTTTCCCTACAAGTCCGATTGCATTTTTAGAAGAGTTATTTCCTGTATATTTCATCACTATCAGTCTAGGTCTGTTGACGGATGCCCTCCCGACAGATAAAAATGCAGTCATATTTAATTTTTCTATTTCACTTTCATCATGAATCTCTACTTGAAATCCATAATCTTTTCCTAATATTAGAGCATTTTCAGCCAAAATCTCAGGAGTCATGAAGTTTGCAGGTTCATTCACCAAATCTCTCACAATATTGGTTATTTTCCCAAGTTCGACCCCTTCTATTGTTTCAGAATTAAACTTAGTATTTAAATATTCTAAATTCAATTTTTTATTTTCTTTTTTGGTTTCTTTTTTATTATTTTTATCAATTGATTTATATTTATTAAAATTATAATTGGCATTTTCTACCAATATTCCGAGCATATCAATATCTATAAACGAGCTATCTGTGCTTTCTATGAGCACATTTCCTTTTAAATTTTTTATTACACTATATATAGAATTTTTTAGCGAGTCATAAGATAGGAATTTCTTTTTTCCAACGCCAACAAATATTATGCTGTATATAATATTCTCATCACAGTATTTGGCACTTAATATTTCATTTTTTTTGCCTGTAAACTTTTCCTTTTTGATTAGATGTTCAATAAATTTTTTATTCTCTATTGTAAGATTTTTAAAAAACTTAATGTCTTCATCTTTTATTTTATCTTCTTCTACCAAAAGTACAATATAATCATAATTTTTACTTGTTTTTTTTATTACACTAAACCCCATAAATCCTCCAATTTATCATCAAAATATAGTATATTAAATTAAAAAATAAGTAGCGTAATATATATTTTAACATAAATTCTTAAGTTTTTGAAGAAATTTCTTGCATTTTTCAAAAAAATTTGTAAAATATAAGTAGGTGATGTAAATGAAAAATAAACTGTTGATAATTTTAATGATATTTGCAGGAGCAATGACATTAACGGCTCCATCAGAAATCTTGGTAAATGATATCAGAGATGTGAATGGTATCATTTATTATAGAGATGAAACAGTTCCATTTACCGGGAAAATAAAAGACATAAAGGACAGGAATTACTATTTAAATGGAAAACCTCATGGTAAGTGGATTACATTTCATCCCAGCGGGGCTATGAAATCAATAGAAAATTGGGAGAATGGAAAATTAAATGGTAAATTTGTGCTCTACTATGAAAATGGAACTAAGATTATGGAAACAACGTATTTGAACGGAGAAGATAACGGCAAATACATACTTTATCATCCAAATGGAAAAATACAGATAAAAGGTCAGATTTCAACGGGAAAACCCTATGGGCTATGGGAATTCTATGATGAAAATGGTACATTGACCAGAAAACAAAATTTGTAGCATAAAATTTGTTTTTACATATTTTTTGTAGTAACGTAAATATAGTACCTCATGTATTCGAATCCTACGCAACCATGAAAAATAGCCTGATTATTATCAATTGACAATTGGAAAAAATAATAGTATACTTGATAGTAGGACAATGAAATGATGGGAAGTTTAAACAACGTAGGTTAAAAAAAACATAACTTTTTAAAGGAGGTTTTTGTTTTATGAATCTTGTTTTAACAAATGTTTTAGAAACTTTAGTCTTAGCATCTCCTAAAAAAGCACTTAAATTTGGTGCAATAGTAGTGGATCAACTTAAAAAAGGGAGAAATGTTACTATTGATTTTAGCGGTGTGCAAGGGGTAACTGTTGGATTTTTATACTTGCTGTTCTCAAATATATACAAAGAATGTGGGAAGAATATATCTAAACTTGTAGATGTAACAAATGTTCCGTATAAAGTAAAGGCTTCCTTTAATTATCTAAAGGAAAACTATGCAGAAGTTAGTTATAAGTTTTCTTGCATAGAATGCAATCCAGCCTAGCAAAAAAGTGGACCTTTTAGTGTCCACTTTTTTAGAAATTAAAATTTAATTGTCTTAAGGCCTCATACAAAATTACTACAACAGAATTAGAAAGGTTTAGTGAGCGTCCCATTTCTATCATAGGAATGGTTATACAATGATTCAGATTAGAATGTAAAATTTTTTCCGGAATCCCCTTGGATTCAGGACCGAACATAATATAATCATCAAATTCAAATTTTATATCAGTATATTTGTTTTTTGTTTTTGTAGTTGCATAATAAATGGTAATATTTGGATTTTTTTCCATAAATTCCTCATATGACTCCCAAATTATTAGATCTACCAGATGCCAATAATCCAGACCTGCCCGCCTGATTTCCTTTATATCTAGAGAAAATCCCAAGGGTTTTATAAGGTGAAGCTTGGTGTTGGTAAGTACGGCGGTTCTGCCGATATTACCGGTATTATAGGGGATTTCCGGGTTTAAAAGGACTATATTCAAAATTTGCAGCTCCTCATTATTTAAAATCGTACAGATATAATTATATAATAAAATAGAAGAAAAATCAACTAAAATCATGTTAAATCAGGAGGAAAAAACATAATGTTACGTATAAAAACTTTTGCACTGGGACCAATGGCTACTAATTGTTATTTGGTGTGGAATGAAGAAAAAATTGGATATTTATTTGATTGTGGCGGAACAAATGTAGAACGATTAGAAACGTATATAAAAACGAACTCAATCCAATTAAAATATATTATATTAACTCATGGTCATGGGGATCACATAAGCGGATTAAAGTTATTGGTGAATAAATATCCGGAAGCAGAAGTCTATATAGGAAAAGAAGAACAAGAATTTTTTACTAATCCAGAATATAATCTGGCTCATTATATTGATGGGCGTGTTTTTGTATATGAAGGCAATTATAAAACAATAAAGGAAGGGGATATAATCGGAGAATTTAAAGTGATAGATTCTCCGGGGCATACTGTAGGTTCCAAATGTTTTTATGCAAAAGAATCCAAAATGCTCATATCAGGTGATACAATGTTCAAAAACAGCTTTGGAAGATACGATATGCCGACATCCAGTGGGGAGAGCTTGTTTAAAAGTCTCAAAAAATTATGTGACACATTACCTGATGATACAGTTGTTTATAGCGGTCATACAGAGGATACAACTATTGGAGAAGAGAGAAAATTTTTGAAAACGATTGGATTATTTTAAAGATAGGAGACACTCTATTGTATCTTGCTGAAAAAACATCCTATTTAAAACAGGGAGGAACAATGGATAATATATATGATTTGATAATATTGGGGTCAGGCCCGGCCGGATTGACAACAGGCATATATGCCGGAAGATCAGACTTAAAGATTTTAATTATCACAAAGGGAAAATACGGGAGTCTTTCAAAGGCTCATAAAATAGATAATTACCCGGGGATGCCGGATGGTATAGGCGGAACAGAATTAAATGATATGATGGAAAAACAATGCAGAAAATTTAATGCAGAATTTGTAACAGGTGCCGTTCTGGATTTTGATTTTTCCAACGAGATAAAAATAGTTAAGACTTCATCTGGTAATTATAGAGGTAAATATATTGTTATAGCTACAGGAAATTTCTTTGGCACATCTAAAATAAAAGGAGAAAAAGAATTTGTAGGAAAAGGCGTTTCGTATTGTGCTACATGTGATGGAGCCTTTACAAAAGGATTAAATACAGCCTTATTTGGAAAAGGAGATGAGGTCGGAGAAGAAGCTTTATCCCTCACAAGATTTTCTGATTCTATCAAAATTTTTGTAAATTCTAATGAATTTATTTGTAAAAATGACTTAAAAAGAGCAATTCTTGCTGATAACAAAATAGAAATAATATTAGATGCCGAATTATTAGAAATAAAGGGCACTGAATATGTGGAAAAAATAATAGTTAAAATCAAAAAAACAGAGGAAATTAAAGAATATTCAATGGATTTTGTCTTTATGTATTTGGGAACGAAAAATAACAAAGAACTATATGGAGGATATTTTGACCTGGATAATCATGGATTTATAATTACAGACAATCTTATGAAAACAAAAATAGAAAATATCTATGCAGTTGGCGATGTAAGATCTAAGGAGGTGAGGCAGATAACTACTGCGGTTAATGATGGGACAATTGCAGCTCTGGAGATAATCAAAGAATCCCTCAAAAAATAAAATTTTTTCAGAATATGTCTATTAGAGAAATTACTATTCTTAACAACGGGAGTGATGGAATGAGAAAAATATTTATATTGGATACTAATGTTTTGATTCATGATCCAAATTGCATCAAAAATTTTAGGGGAAATGATGTAGTTCTGCCTATTTATGTAATTGAAGAAATTGACAAATTAAAAAGGAATCAAAACACTGGAATTCAGGCTAGGTTAGCAGCTAGAACATTGGATAAAATCCGTCAAAAAGGGAGTCTTTCAAAAGGGGTTATGTTGGAAAATGACGTATTTTTTTGGGTAGAAATAAAAAATGATCTTACAAAATTACCTGATGTTCTTAGAAAAGATGTAGTAGATAACTATATAATCGCTGCAACATTGGGAATTATTGAAGATAATCCCGACAAACGTGTAATAATTGTAACAAAAGATTTGAATATGCGTATCAAAGCTGATTCTCTTGATATCGAAGTGGAAGATTATGAGACTGACCGAGTGGATTATAACGAATTATACGATGGGTTTTTTGAAGTCGAGATTACCAGCGCTCAAGCAGGAAAATATGATAAACACGGTTCCATAGATATAAATGATCTCAATTTGGGAGAAATAGTACCTACACCAAATTCTTATTTCAAGCTTTTATGTGGTTCAAAAGTATTTACAGGGAAATATGAAAAAGGTAAAATCAAGAAATTCTTATTGGGAGACTCTTCAGCATGGGGACTTAGGGCGAGAAATGATGAACAAAGATTTGCAATGGATCTTCTTCTTGATGATAATGTGAAAGTTGTGACATTAGTCGGAGGAGCCGGAACCGGAAAAACTTTATTGGCTGTTGCTACTGGATTGGAACAAGTAGTAGAAAAAAGAAAATATAAGAAATTATTGATAGCAAGACCTATCATTCCCATGGGAAAAGATTTGGGATATTTACCCGGAGATGAAAAAGAAAAGTTGCGTCCTTGGATGCAACCGATATTTGATAATATAGATTTTTTGAGCGAAGCTAAAGATGACAGAGCCGGGGAAAAAGTAGTAGAAGGCTTGGAATCTATGGGAGTTTTGAAGATAGAACCTCTCACATATATAAGAGGCCGTAGTATCCCCAGAGGATTTATAATTATTGATGAGGCTCAAAACCTTACTCCATTAGAAATAAAAACTATCATTACGAGAGTCGGGGAAGATACTAAAATAGTATTTACCGGAGATCCTCAACAAATAGATAATCCTTATTTGGATGCAAGTACCAATGGATTGGTATATCTGGCAGATAGATTAAAAAATCAAGATATAGTGGGACATATCAACCTTAAAAAAGGTGAACGTTCTAAAGTGGCTAATATAGCAGTCGAATTATTATAAAATTATTATAAAGGGTTATGATGGATATTTTAAAAGATAAGATAAATAAAATAAAATTGATTGCATTGGACGTAGATGGAACGTTGACAGACGGAAAAATTTACACCGATGACAACCAGAATAATTTAAAGGCTTTTGATGTAAAGGATGGATTTATAATTGTAAAATGGATAGAATACGGTGGGAAAGTTGCTATAATTACCGGCAAAATATCTAATATAGTAAATCGACGTGGAGAAGAATTAAAGATAAACTATATAAGACAAGGTATAAAAAATAAGATAGCAGCCCTAAATGAAATATTGAAGAAAGAAAATATTGGATTGGAAAATGTCTGCTATATCGGAGACGATATAAATGATATAGGTATAATGTCCAGGGTCGGGTTATCTGGAGCTCCGGCTGATGCTTCATTAGAGGTCAAAGAATTGGCTCATATAGTTGCTTCTAGGAATGGTGGAAAAGGAGCTGTAAGAGAGATTATAGAGCTTATTATGAAGTCTAATGGGATGTGGGCGAACGTTATTAAGGAATATTTAAATGAGGAGTAGAATAGTATCCTAAAAGGCGCAATCATGCGCCTTTTAAAATCATAATTATTAAATTCAATTAGTATATTTCAAACTTTTGTCATGATAGCGAATCAAGCCCCTTTAACGAGCAAAAAATCATATCATATGCATCCACAAAATCTTGAGATGATGATAATATAAATTTTTTTATATTAAATTTTAAATTATTATGAGTTGCACATGCTGCTAAACAACCACAAGCTACCAAAATAAAATCATATGTCTTGTCTTCTTTGGCATATTCAAAAATATGATTTTCTAATTTATTTTTTATCTTTTCTACTTCTTCCACTCTGTTATATCTTGGATTACAACCACCACAATATTTTATACCTATCTCAAAAATATTTTTTTTAAAATTACTTATATTTAAATTTTTTCCCTTTATGTTTTCTTCTTTTGTATTTTTATCTTTCATGTTATTTTACCTCATAATCTAGTAATTATTTTTTTAATATTTTTTTAATATTTTTTTCCTTTGTTCAAAATTTCTTTAGCCATATTTATAAGCTCATCACTGACTCCTGTTATAAGTATAACATCTTTTATTTCCGGGAATCTTTCCTTTACTTTTTTAGCTACAAATTCTTCTGTTTCAGATGCCGCTGATGGACAATTATGACATGGACCCAACAATTTAAATCTGACAATATTATCTTCAACAGATAAAATTTCTATCCCGCCACCATGTTGATCAAACTGATAGTTTATTTCTTTTTTTAAAAATTCCTTTATTTCTTCCGTGTGCGAACTTTCCTTATTCATGTAATAAACCTCCTAAATCTTTATTTTATATAAAAATTTTTTGCACTAAAAACATATAAAGAACTGTCCCTGCGAATATACTGATGAGAGAATTCTTTTTCCATAGTTGTAGAAGTATAACCACAATCAAAGCCAATAATTTTGGAATTACATTAGAAGGTACAAGAAATTTTGTATCTTTTAATGAATATATAATCAACACTCCCACAATAGCCGGCGGTAACACTTTGCTCAAATACATCATGTATTTTTCCATACTTTCATTTTTTTTACTCATAACTATAAATGGAAATGCTCTTATCACAAATGTTACGATTCCTGCTATAGACACCATGGATAATATATACCAAACCTTCAAATCATTCATTTGTCCTCACCGCATTAAAAACATGTCTTTCAACGTTTTTTTTATTTAAAATAAAATACCCCAAAACAAGTGCAATTGCCGATACGAGCATTCCTTTATCGCCAAAAACAATTAATCCAATTAACCCACCCAATATTCCGATAAAACTCGGAGTTTTACTCTTTGCACCCCTCAAAAGATCCATAAAAATCACTGTAAATAATGCAGTCATCACAAACTCAATCCCACTAGTATTAAATGTTATAAAATTTCCCAATATACCACCCAATAAACAACTGGCAAACCAATACAACTGAGCAGTAACTGATATAGCAATATAAAATTTCTTTCTATTGACCCCTTTAGGAATTTTTATAGAAGATAAAAAGGCATAAACCTCATCTGAAAGAGAATAAATCATATAAGGCTTTGTGATTACACCCATTTTTTTCATTTTATCGAATAATTTTATAAAAGAAATTCCGTATACAATATGTCTAAAATTTACAACTAAAGTCGCAATAGCTATTTCTATAGGCCCCGCATGGGATATCAAAAGATTTAACAATACAAATTGCATTGAGCCCGAATATACAATAACACATATAATCAAATTCCAAACTAAATTAAATCCATGACTTTGGCACAATATTCCAAAAGCTATTCCGGCAAATAAATATCCAAATAATATGGGTAATGTCGCAATAAATGTTTCTTTTATTAATTTTTTCATTTATAAAAAAATCTCCTTTAATTTTTTGGCAACATCATCGTTTTTATTGATATCTATGATTTCATGAATATATAATTTTTATTTTAATTTATCCAAAAGCATTTTTCTTAAGACATAGCAAAGTTTAGCTTACTCTCAATTTTATCATTTTTTATAAAATTAGTAAAGATCTATAGGTAAAATTTTATTTTTATTTTCTCCATCACAAATTTATATCTATAATAATATTTCTAAATATGCTATAATTAACATAAAGTACGGGGGCGTATTATGGAAAAATTAATATTTGAAAAAGGAAAAGTTGAAGACATTGAAAAAATATTCAAAATTTTCAGAAGTGCAATTCTTGAAATGGAAAAAAATGGAATTATGCAATGGGATGAGATTTATCCTGACATTACTATCATAGAGAATGATTTAAAAAATGAAGATTTATCTGTAGGTAAGATTAATAACGAAATTGCCGTTGCATATACTATAAATAAAAACTGTTTCGACGGATATATAAACGGTAATTGGTCTTATAAAGGGGACAAATATATTGTATTACATAGAATATGTGTCAACCCAAAATTTCAAAATAATAATATTGGTTCGAGGACTATTACTCATATTGAAGGAACCTTAAAAAAATCCGGTACAGAATCTATCAGGCTAGATGCATTCCCCAAAAATCCTTACGCAATAAAGATGTATCAGAAACTGGGCTATAAAAATGTAGGAGATTTGACTCTCAGAAAGGGAGCTTTTATTCTAATGGAAAAAATTTTATAAATATATATATAAATTAATTAAAGAGCGAGGTTAAAATGGAAATAAGGAAAACTAGATATTCTGATCTCCCTATTTTGTTGGAGATATATTCAATATCAAGAAAATTCATGGCAGATAGCGGTAACCCTAATCAGTGGATAAATGGATATCCAACTATTGAATTACTTACACGAGATATAGATAATGGATTTAGTTATGTCAGCATAATTGATGATCAAATAGTCGGGACTTTTTGCTTTATTGAAGGAATAGAGCCTACTTATTCAGTCATTAAAGGTGGCAATTGGTTAAATGATCTTCCCTATGGTGTAGTTCATAGAATAACGACGACTGCAAAAAACAGAGGAATTGCGTCTCTGTGCCTGGATTGGTGCTTGAAAAAATGTAAAAATCTTAGAATTGATACTCATCGTGATAATATCCCGATGCAAAAAACTTTAGAAAAGAACGGCTATATATATTGCGGAATAATAAAATGGGAAGATGGTTCCGAACGTATAGCATTTCAAAAGGTGATATAGCAAAATAAATTGGAGGTTTATATAATGAAATTAATTTCGTGGAATGTAAATGGCCTGAGAGCCTGTGTTCAAAAAGGATTTTTAGATATATTCACCAATGAAAATCCTGATATTCTATGTTTGCAAGAGACAAAACTACAAGATGGTCAGATTAATCTGGATTTACCTTCTTATAATCAATACTGGAATTATGCCCAAAAGAAAGGTTACTCGGGAACTGCCATTTTTACAAAAATTAAGCCTATAAATGTAACCTATGGTCTAGGTATCGAAAAGCATGATACGGAAGGTCGTGTAATTACTCTGGAATTTGAGAATTTTTATATAGTTACAGTCTACACACCAAATTCTCAAGAGGAATTGGCTAGACTTGATTATCGTATGGAATGGGAAGATGATTTTCTAGATTATATAAAATCTCTGGATAAAATTAAACCGGTAATATTTTGTGGAGACTTAAATGTTGCTCACAAAGAAATTGATTTAAAAAATCCAAAATCAAATAAAAAAAATCCGGGATTTACAGATGAAGAAAGAAATAAGATAACTATTGCTTTAGAAAGCGGTTTTATTGATACTTTTAGATATTTTTACCCCGATAGAGAAAATATATATTCGTGGTGGTCATATAGGTTTAGTGCTCGTAAAAACAATTCCGGGTGGAGAATAGATTATTTTATTGTATCGGATAGATTAAAAGATACTCTAGTGGGAGCTGATATAAAAACTGAAATATTAGGTTCTGATCATTGTCCTGTTGTTTTGGAAATAAATATATAATATTTTTTAAAAATGAACCCTATCCGGATTTGGATTTGGTAAACAATAATTTTTGATTCCCTTGAGTTTTTTAACATCTTCTTTTTCCAATTCAAAATCAAAAATATCTATGTTTTCCATTATTCTAGATGGGGTTTTTGATTTTGGAATAGGTAGGAACCCCATTTGTAAGCTCCATCTGACGCATATCTGAGAAATCGTTTTGTTATATTTTTTGGATAATAGCAGTAGTTCTTTTGATTCAAAAATTTTACCGCTACCCAATGGACTATATCCCTCCAATAGGATATTTTTTTCCTGGCAAAATTTTATTGTATCAAATTGCTGACTTCCGGGAAATAATCTTATTTGATTGATTGTAGGATGTATCGAAGAATTATTTATTATAATCGACAAATGATGCGGCATAAAATTACTTACCCCTATTGCTCTTACTTTACCGTTTTTATATATATTTCCCATTCCTTCCCAGGTACTCATAATTGCACTTTCAAAATTATCTCTTATTTCTTTGGGGTTGGGCCAATGTATGAGATATAGATCCAAATAATCAGTTTTCAATAATTTTAGGCTCCTATCTACAGCAGCTAAAACTTTACTATAACTATGGTCTGTATTCCATAATTTGCTGGTTATAAATAGTTTTTTTCTTTCAATTCCTGATTTTTTAATAGCTAGTCCAATTTCTTCCTCATTCCCATAAATATATGCGGTATCAATATGCCTATACCCACAATCTATAGCCGCCACTATAGAATTCATAATATCTTTATTTTGTATTTGCCATGTGCCAAATCCGACGATTGGAATTTTGACCCCATTTGAAAGTGTATAACAATCTGTTATTTTCATCTATTTTTCTCCTAAAAACAAAGGTTTTTCTACTATAAAAATAGATTTTTTATTCTTTAGAGCTTCTATTAAAACTAAGTTTGAATCATTTTCCATAGAATAAAATACAAATTTAGCCCTCTTTATATTAAAATTATATTTTGTAAGAATATTTATTATTTGAGGCAACCTATATGTTCTATGAACGAAATAAAGACTCCCACCGGGTTTTAAAAATCTTTTAGCTAAAGAAATAAATTCATCCAATGTCAATGCTATCTCATGCCTTGCTATTGATTTTTCTTTGTTTTCATTTAATAATTTGCCATCTATTTCCATGTAGGGAGGATTAGAGACAACATAATCATATGTATTCCCGGCCTTATAGTCTTTTATATCCATATTTATTACATTTACATGGGAAGAAATTTCATTTATCAACATGTTTTTTCGGGCAAGTTTTGCACTCCTTTCTATGATTTCTACTGCATCAATATTATACCCTTTATTCTTTATATTTAATAGCACAGGAATAATACCGTTTCCTGTGCCTATATCTAATATTTTTTTGTTTTTTGTATTTTTTAAATTTTCAAAAAAATCCACCAAAATCACAGGATCTATAGAAAATCTATATTCGCTTTTCTTTTGAATAAATTGATGATTATCCTCTAAAAGAGTTACATCCTCATCTTCAAGAATTCTGATAGAGTCTTCATACATTTCATTTATCTCCTATTCTTCATCTAGTAATACTTTTTCTATCTCTGCTTCGATAGGTGTTTCTTGATTTTTAAGTTTACTTGCCTCTTTTTTATTAAATGAAATTTGATTTAAATCGAATTTCATTATCCCTTTACTTTCCACATCTACAAATAGATACCCACTTAGAGGGCTGATACTTATCACTTTCCCGTCTCCATGCTCAGTTTTTACTTGTTGATTTACAGCAGGGTAATCCTTTAGGGCCTCCTCATATTGTTGATATTCATAATTCATACAGCATAAAAGTCGTCCACAAATACCCGATATTTTTGATGGGTTTATTACAATTCCTTGATCTCTTACCATTTTTATAGATACAGAATCAAGTTTATTTATACATGTTCTGCAGCAAAGTTCTTTACCGCATAATCCGATAGTCCCCAAAATTCTGGCCTCATCTCTTACTCCTATCTGACGAAGCTCTATCCTCAGCTTAAAAATATTTGCTAAATCCTTTACTAAATCTCTAAAATCAATACGTCCCTCTGCTGTAAAATAAAAAATTAATTTACTTTTATCGAAAGTATATTCCGATTCTACTAGTTTCATTGGTAATTTATGTTCTAGAATCTTTTCTTTACATATTTTAAAAGCATTTTGGGCTTCTTCTCTCAATTGTTGGTATTTTTTCATTTCTTTTGGATTTGCCTTTTTTAAAACAGGCTTTAAGGGTAAAACTAATTGATTTTCCGGCAAATACAGCTTTTCAGTATATAGAAGACCTATTTCTTGACCTCTTATTGTATCTACTATTACATAGTCTCCTTTGTGGTATTCTTCTTCATCTACAACTTCAAAATAATATCTTTTTTTTGTAACCTCAAACGTTATTCCTAAAATATTATAATATTTTTCTTCCGCTTCTCCTTTTTCCTCAGAAGTTATTTCTGTATTTGTAGCCAAATCTATTATATTTTCCAAATCTATCTTATTTACTGCTTGATCATTTTTCGTATTCTCCAATTTTTTCCTCCAATTTATTTTAATAATCCACATTCTAAAAAGCTAAAATATGAATCTTTTGTAATTATAATGTGATCTATAAGTTTTATATCAAACTCATTCAAGATATTGTAAACTTTAGCAGTAAAATCAACATCTTTTTTAGAAGGATCCTCATTTCCAGATGGATGATTATGAGCAAATATAATAGATTTTGCTCCATATCTGAATATATTTGCCAATATCTCCCGTGGATAAATCGTACTTTTATCAATTGTTCCTTTGAACAATACTTCGTTAATAATAATATGGTTCCTTGTGTCCAAATACATTACCATAAATTGTTCAGCAGCATTAAATGCGATATTTCCTCTTAAATAAGACAACAAATCAGCTTTGCTACCTATAGTCGTTATGTCTTTATCAATAATTTTATCCTCATAAATTTTTGTTGCAATATCCCCAATTAAATTTAAGAATAGACTAGTCGAATTCCCTATCCCTTCTATTTTCATAAGTTCAAAAGAATCCGCTTTTAAAATATTTTCTATAGATTGAAATTTTGACAATAATTCTTTGGCGACAGGCTTTACATCACGTCTGTCTATAGCATATGTCAGTAAAAATTCGATTATTTCATAGTCTAAAAATCCCTTATATCCACCATTTTTATATTTTTCTCGCAATCTTTCCCTATGACCTTTATTACTAAATTCACCCATTATTTCACCCTGACCCATTTTTATTTATTAAAGAATCTTACCCTACAATAGAATTCATATTCGATATAGACACAAATTTATTTTATTCTCATTAATGATATATAAGAAAAAAATAAAAATACTAATTCGCTTAATTCTATGACAGCTCCCAATGTATAACCGGTTATACCGCCAATACGTATTTTCATCCACTTACCATATATATACCCCAAAAATACTGTGATTATAGGTGAAATTAAAATAAGGAAAAATACATAAAAGCTATATTTTTCAAAAGTTAATTTAAATATGGATACAATAACTATGTATGCAAAAGTAATAATCGTACTCAAAGTAAGCTCATGAACTGAAGTATTATCAGCAAATAACTTGGCTTTTCCTGTATTTTTGGCACCATTTATAAAGGCACAATTTATAACACTATTTAATCTGCTTATAACCGGCATTATTAATATAATAAAAGGCTCTTTTACGATAAAACTTGATATAAATAAAATTTTCAAAAATATGGTTGCTATTAGAACCATCACTCCATTGGCTCCAAGTGTGGTTTCCTTCATCATGTCCAACATCTTCTGTTTACTCCTGTATTTGAAGATGCTGTCAAAAGTTACAGATAATCCCACAAAGTGTATCCCACCCGTTATTATTATTTCTATTGATACTAAAATAGCAGCAATAATTAAATAATTAAAATGAAAAAGAACATTTAATATACTATAAAATAGATATAATACTATACCTATTACAATTCCTACAACGGGAAAATATTTTATACTTTTTCCTAATTCTTCATCATTATCCTTTGAAGATTTAAAAATAGGAAATCTAGTCATAAATTTAAAAAGAAGTATTATTCCGTCCATTAAAATCCTCCACCTTTGAAGATATAAAATCTAAAAATGTACCTATTGCTATTATAACATTATATTTATTTTTTATCAAATAAATAACAATAAGGGTCATACTTTCTCTTCTTTAATTCTATTGATCAATTCCTCTTGATTCACTGTGGCTGTCCCTTTTTTACTTATCACAACACTTGCTGCCAGATTCCCCAAAACTGTGGCATCATAAAGAGAAAGTCCGCTCACTATGCCCAAAGTTATAGTACTTATCACAGTGTCACCCGCTCCTGTCACATCATAAACCTGTAAAGCTTTTGAAGAAAAATCTTTCCTTTCTTCATTGTTACTGAAGACAGAGATTCCTTTATCTCCTCTTGTCACTATTAAATATTTTGCCCCAGAAGATTTTAAATACATATTTCCTGCTATATTTAAAGTCTCATCGTCAATTATCTTAATATTTACGGCTTGTTCCAATTCTAGATTATTTGGTTTTACAAAAGTAGCATTCTTAAATGCACTGATAGTACTGCTTTTTGAATCTATTGTTACAGATACATTATTTTTATTACAAAGAGCAATTATTTTCTGTACAAAATCATAGGATGAAAGAACTCCTTTTTTATAGTCCGACAAAAGGACAGCGTCCAAATCTTTTATAACTGATTCTAAATATGAGAAGATTTTATCTTGTGTCTCCTTTTTTATGACATCATTTCTTTCTCTATCAACTCTGAATAATTGCTGACTTTTAGTAGCGAATCTTTCCTTTAAAGTCGTAGGTCTCCCTTCCTCTGATATTATCCCACCTACATCTATACCTTTACTTTCCATATATTTCCTAACCCAATCACCATATTCATCTTCGGCTGCTGTTCCTGATAACATGACTTTACACCCCAAAGATACGAGATTATTAGTTACGTTTGATGCTCCCCCCGCAGTTAATTTACTCTCTTCAAATTCAATTATTGGAATGGGGGCTTCCGGAGATATTCTATCTACTTTTCCTATAGTGTATTTATCCACCATAATATCTCCCAAGACCAGTATTTTTTTCAATGGAAATTGATTTTTTATTATTTCAATAAATTTGGAATTTGTTTTCATAGAAGACTCCTAATTATTAATTTTGATATATTATCTGGGAATAACTTCTATTATAATATCATCAATTTTGAGTGATGTCAAATGAAAATATGGACATATACCAAAATTTTATTACCTTTGTCTGTATAATAAAGAATTTTAAAAATAAATATTGAAAGAACCTGATATGTAGTATATAATAAACTAAAGCAAATAAGTACTATGATGAAGCCATAGATTTTTTTAAGAATTTTTATAGTTCTGCTTTGAAAGATAATGAATACTTGCAATTTGCTGTAATGACAGGGATAATGCAAATTTCAAAAGAAGGTATTTTTTCTGGGCTCAATAACCTTGCTGTAGATACAATTTTGAATAGAGACTACGAAAATTATTTTGGATTATCTGAACAAGAAGTTGATAATGCGTTAAAAGAATATAAATTAGAAAATGATATTAGAACCAAAAAATATAGAAAGAATGGGGTATCTATTTGAATTTAAAGTAGTTGATTCAGAGGGAAATCTTGAAAAAAAATTGGATGATGCTATAAAACAGATAGATGATAAAAAATATGGGACTTTTTTATCCAAAAAAGGTGTAAAGAATATATTAGGGATTGCAATCGCATTTCATGGGAAGGAATTGAAAGTTAGGTATAAGGAATTATAGTAAAATTAGCCTTATTTTTTATCAAAAAATCAATCCCTTATTCTTTTAAATATTCCTTGAATCTCCACATCATATAAAGCGGAATAGTTCCCTCTTTTGTTTCCATCGAAGTAACAAAGGACTTTCGTGGTTGGTACTTTTTGCAATATTCCGTAATAGAATGGGCATGAGTCGCTCGCTCAGCCTTGACCTCAATCGGTATAATATCAGCATCATCCTGTATTACAAAATCAACCTCTGCTTTATTGCCTGATTTCCAATAAAAGGGAGTCTCCCGATAAAGATTCATTAACTCACACAACACATAGTTTTCTGATAACGAACCTTTAAATTCTGTATAAGCCTTATTCTTATCATAAATCACACTCGGTGGTAAGCCCGCCATCTTTCGCAATAACCCTACATCGCACATATACAACTTAAAAAAAGTGTGATCTGCATAAGCAGATATAGGGATAAACGGCTTTTCAATTTTTTCGACCTTATACACAAGTCCTGCTTCGATCAACCATTCTACTGCATCTTCCAAATCCTTTGCTCGCCAACTATCCTTCACTTGACTGAAAATGAATTTACTGTTTTCCTTTGCAAGTTGGTTTGGGATTGAACGCCATATAGCCAAAAGTTTTGGGAAATCTTTCGTGGGGGCGTATTTAGCAAAATCCACAAGATAGCTGTCCAGAATACGAGACAATACTTCTTCTATTTTTTCAATGTTATACCTACTTTCTATCCATGTTTTGACTGCTTCCGGCATACCGCCAACAATATAAAAATCCAATAATTTTTCTCTCAATTCTCCTGAAAATATCCCTGTCAATTTACTATCTTCTTTCAGATTTTCTACTAATAATTTTTTACCATTTGCAAGCAAAAACTCATAAAAATTCAAGGGGTGAAGAGTCAAAAATTCCACCTTACCAACAGGAACTGAAGTTTTTTTGGTTAATGCTATACCTAAAAGAGAGCCGGCGCAAACAATATGATATTCCGGCGTGTTCTCATAAAAATATTTCAGTGCAGTCAATGCTTTACCACAAAGTTGGATTTCATCAAATATAATAAGTGTTTTGTGGGGTTCAATAGTTTTGTTTCGCAAAATACTGAGTTCTTTAAGAATCCGTTGAGGATGCAAATCTCGCTCAAATGTTTCACATATTTGAGGTGTATCTTCGAAATTGAAATATACAACGTCATCATAGTATGTTTTGCCGAATTCCTGCAAGAGATAAGTCTTGCCACACTGACGGACACCTCTGACAATCAGTGGTTTTTTATCAGCGTTATTTTTCCATTCTATAAGTTTTTCCATCAATAACCTTTGCATACTGAACCTCCTTACACTTTACAGTATACTATAGGGAATTTGATATGTCAACAAAATATGATATCGATTTTGCAGTAAGTATAGCAAAATTGATATCATATTTTGTTAAGCAAAATTTATATAAAACATATTTTATCCTTTAAAAACATCTCAAAAAGAATCATACATTTCTGCCAATTGTATGGTTCTCGCTTTAGTTTCTTCCAAAAGAGTTGATGTAATTATAAGCGGTTCCAATGTTCCGCCTTTGAATTCATCTCCGGCTTCTTTGGCTGCTTTATCTCTATCCTTTATCCATTGTCTTTCTTCTTTTCTTAATAATTCTTGATATTCTTTTGAAAGTTTTTTCATAAGCAATTGATAGACGGTATTTAATTCATTATCCCAAGCTTTTCTACCTAACTCACAAGCTTTTGTCATCTCAGCATCAGTGACATTTGGTTTATCGTATACTTTTTGTATTTTCTCTTCTACTAAAGACATTCTTTCTGTCAAGTTTTCAGTATAGCTTGCAAAAATAGTACTTCCAATGATGAACATGATTAAAAACATCAATTTTTTCATAATAACATTCTCCTCTTTTTATTTAGTTACATGTGCCTGATTGTGGTACATATATTGCGGAGCTTAATAAGTTTAAGTCTCTTACACCATATTTCCCACCATAATTACTTATTTGATCTTTTAAAATAATTAAAATTTCAGATAATTTTAAAAACCTAATAATTTTTATTCATCCAGCTTTTTTAAAACATTTTTATACTTTTTATTAATTTTTTCCAATGATTCCGTAATATTTTTTTCCTGATTATTTCCAATTTGTGGAGAAAGTATCAAGTTTTTACCATCAGTAGTTATTTCAAATATTGTCTAACTATCTATATTCAACATTTCTATGATAGGTTTATCAATGATCAATGCTAAATCATTTCCATGTTGAATTAATTTCTTAAACATATATTTACTCCTCTGTATTCTTGTGATTGTGTATCGTTTTGTAAAATTATTTATAATTCATCATCATCAACCTTATTTTTCTCCCAATCAGTAGTTTTTGATTCTTTTTCCCCTAGTTTGAATTTTTCTTTCAACGCATCTATACCTAAGCTCATATCTGATTCAAAGTATGCTTTTGCCGCTTTTCCCACTCCATAAGTCACTCCTGCAGCGATAGCTATCTTTAATCCAGGTAAAAAACTTGCCAAGAATTTCCCAGCGAAACTTCCTCCTGCAACGCCACCTAACATCGCAATAATTGATTTATCAGCAGCATATCCATAAATACCTGCAAGTCTATGGATCATATATGCTTCATTGGCTATAAGAGGCCCTATATCTGCCAAAGGTAGCGGTATAAACGCAATTGCCGCTGCACGACCTGCTCCCCACTTAATACACTCATCAGCTTCGGCATTTGCTTTGTCTTTCCATCTATTTACCATGTTACTATAATAATTATCCCAACGACTAGCAAAAAATTGAATTTCTTCCTTTGTCCCATTCATAGATTGCTCGCATAGATATAATGCCTTATCAAGCAATTTTTTCAAACCGGTCTTATGTGCACTGGATACAATGATTATTTGTTCTTTTGGAACCAATTCTTCTAAGTCTTCTACCAAATTATCAAACTGACTTTTTCGCATTTTTTCAGATTTTGTTAATACAACTAAGGTCTTATCATTGAACGTCCTAAGAAAATTGGCATCAGCACTTTTAATTCCATTGCTACTACCATCAATACAGTACCAAATATTGTGAATCAAATTTTCCTCTGATGCTGTCTTTAGATTATTTATTATTTTCTCTTTTATGGATTCAGCGTAATCATTGATTGTTTGTCCCGGTTCCATTCCTTCGGCATCAATGAAATTTGCTATGTCGGTTTCGTAAATATCAAATTCCTTTGTTTTTGGTTTACTGTGGTCAACGGCAGAATCTGGGACAGTTCCCAATTGAGTCACGGCTTTGATAAGAGTAGTCTTTCCTACATCGGTTTTTCCACATACTAGTATATTTGCTTTCATTTTAAACCTCCTTGGTTCTCATTATAATCTGCAAAAATAGTGCTCCCAATGATGAGTGCGATTTAAAAAATTAATTTTTTAATCATAATATTCTCCTCATATACAGTTATATGTATTTAATTATGGTTATAAAAACCATAATATAATTAATTCTTTTATCTCATTATTATAAATCAATATTAATATTTTTACAAATAAATTTAAAGGAATTAAATGAATGTTAATTTTTGGTTTATTTGTTGCAAACACTATTTACCAAGAATCAGTAATATTAGCTCATATTTAGTATCATGAAAAAATTTTATCACATACTTGTTTATATATCTAGTATTTTGAAATTATATATCGAAAGTTAATATTTACCACATCAAATTTATAGCTCTTACACATTTTTTTATTATGTCAATATATTCAGCATGATAAGTTTTCTTGTAAGCAAATTTTTGGAATAAGAAATTCCTTTTTTATTATCTCTTTTCAGAATATACAAAATAGAAAATTGATATCCAATCATATGCTATTTTCCAACTAACCATTTCTTTCATTGCATTTCTTGTTTCATCTGGTAAATACCAAGTGGAAGAAAATACCTGTAATGAAAGTTCTGTTATTTCTTTTCTGTTTAAAATATTTTCATATAGTTTTTGTTCTGAGTCTTCAATTACACCTTTATTTTTAATATATACTCCCAAAACAATCAAAATTCCGACAACAACCCTACCATCATTCCATAAAATTTCAATTTTTTTTATTCTTTGCAAACCTTTTATTTATTGAAACAATACGGCTAATTTATCTTCAAAATGGACTGGCAATGTATAATCTTTGATATCTATAGAATATAAAAAGTGTTTTAATTCTATAAAATATCCAATTTTTTTATACTCACACTAAAAATCAACAGATCTAGGTTCTTTTTTATATTTTATGATACTGCTTTTCAAATGCACCTCAGATTGATGAACATGTATAAGTTTATCTAATGCCACTGCAAAAGTTGAGTATAATTTATTTTCACTTATAAGTATTGGCAAGTCATACCTGACTACCTCGCTTCCATCATTATAAAATTGATATGATTGTTCAAAAATGTTTTTGCTTAAGCCTGTTAAAAATTCTTTTGTACTCCTCCCAAATCCAATACTATCATATTTATAATTCTTATCATTATTTATAATTTTTAAATTCATTTTAGTTTATATGATAACTATATATTATATCCTCCCTTTCTTGGGTAAAAATTAGACATTTATGAAATGCTAAACACCTTATTCCTATTGAATTTTTTAATTTGTTTGTAAATTTTTCCAACGATATTAACAAAAAAATATAATTTTTATTTCAATCAAATAAATATTTACGATAAATATTTACATTTATCTATGGTCACAATTATATACCCCCTTGTATACAACAAAAAACATATTCCGTCTTTAATACTATTTTTATAAAATTATTTATAATTATATTTTATATAATCTTAGAAAATTGCCTAATTTATTATCGCCTATTCATTTATTCGTTTAATGCAGTTGTAACTTTATCGTATGCGTCTGATAGTTCATATAATCCATCGCCTATATTTCCAACCAATTCTTCATGTAGATAATTATTAGCTCTTTCTCTGTCCTTTTTTGGAACCCCAAAACCGTCCATCCATTCCTCTGCTATCTTAACAAAAGGATCTATATATGAATTATTTTTCTTAGTAAATGCGGCAATATGTTTTGCATTTTCTGGGTCTTGTTTAGGATCATTTATAAATAGCCATTTATCATATCCACCTGGAATTGGTTTGTTATTCTTAATAGCCTTTGCTATTTCGAAATAATTTTCATTTATAAACTTAATATCTTCATCAATTTTAATCATAGTTTCTTCCATTTTCCATGTTATTTCCGCTTCCCAATTTTCATAAGGTTTTTCAGGTGATCTTGCAAATAGTGATATATTCCCTAATATAAACAATAAAATTCCCAACATAAATATTTTTTTCATTTAGATCATCTCCATACAAGTTTATAAATATTTAGATCTACATAATTTAGCTTTAATTGAATAATTCATTCAAAATTGATCAATTCAACTGCTGCCTTACTATAATTCTTTATCAGCAACCTTATTTTTTCCCAATCAGTAGTTTTTGATTCTTTTTCTCCTAATTTAAATTTTTCTTTTAACATATTTATATCCAAGCTCATATCTGATTCAAAGTATGCTTTTGCCGCTTTCCCCACTCCATAGGTCACTCCTGCAGCGATAGCACTCTTTAATCCCGGTAAAAAGCTTGCAAGCAATTTCCCAGCAAAACTTCCGCCTGCAACGCCGCCTAACATTGCAATAATTGATTTATCAGCAGCATATCCATAAATACCTGCAAGTTTATGAATCATATATGCTTCATTGACGATAAGAGGGCCTAAATCTGCTAAAGGTAATGGAACAATTGCAATTGTCGCTGCACGACATGCTCCCCATTTAATACACTCATCAGCCTCAGCATTTGTTTTTTCTTTCCATCTATTTATCATTTTACTATAATAATTATCCCAACAATTAGTAAAAGATTGAATTTCTTCCTTTGACCCATTCATACATTGCTCAATTAGATGCAGTGCTTTATCTAGTAATTTTTCTAACCCTGTTTTCTTTACATTAGATACAACGATTATTCGTTCTTGTGAAATCAATTCTTCTAAATCTTTTACTAAGTTATCAAATTGATTTTTTTGCATTTTTTCATATTTTGTTAATACAACTAAAACTTTATCATCTAATACCTTAAGAAAGTTGACATCAGAACTTTGAATTTGCTCATCACTACTATCAATACAGAACCAAACATTATGAATCAAATTTTCCACTGATGCATTATTTAAACGATTTATCATTTTTTCTTTTATAAACTCAATATAATCATTAATTGTTTGCCCTGATTCCATTCCATCGGCATCAATAAAATTTGCTATGTCGGTTTCATAAATATCAAATCCATCAGTTTTCAATCTATTGACGATAATGGCAGAATCTGGGACAGTATCTAATTGAGTAACAGCTTTAATAAGAGATGTCTTTCCTGCTCCAATTTTTCCACATACTAATATATTTGCTTTCATCTTAAATCCCCTGCTTTTCCTTTTTTTCTTGTAATCTCTAAAAATAGTACTCCCAATGATTTTCCAAATAAATTCTTCTAAGATACATTTTTTGATGATATATTATAAAATACCTATTTAACTTAACTATGCAACTTCCATTAAAACATTATTATCTAAAATATTTTTTGATTTCACTAATTTTTAGATTAATTTTTATCTCTTCTCCTGATAGCTTTGCAATAGCAACTTCTTCAAAAACGGACATACAATACATACCGTTCCCACCAGTAATAGTCCCAGCAACTGTTGCATTTATTGCTTGCCCCCAAAATGGTATAATGTGTAACAATGAAGTTGCTGCTTGTCTTCCAAGAGCAGCTGCAATAAATGGAGCGATTGCCTCTTTAGTAATTCCTAGATCATACATTGAAGCAAGTTTTACTACCATCGCAATTTGTATAGGAGTGATAACCGCAATTCCGGCAAGTGGAATAGTGACAATCGCAGCAGCTGATGCACTTACAGTAGCCGCAGTTACTATTTTTTTTGCATTTGTTTTTTTATCTTTAATTTTTTCTATTAATTTTTTTATTTTTTCTGATTCTTTTTCAAGTCCTAACTTTTGAACCATTAATAAAGATATTTGTAAAACTTCTGGTAATATTTTTATAGAATATTCTACTAACTTGTTTAACTCCCTCTTTTATTTTATCTGGTGTTCTACTGCTTTACATTCCTTCTGAATCGCAAACTTTATAAATATTTTCATCTTTACTTTCGCAATCATTTCTTAGTGTATTTACTAATGCATTTATTTGGTCATCTCTTGCAACATCACATTTAGTAAGCACAAATATAACATTTTTTTTGGGTTCCAATAAAGTTGCATAACCCTTTGATGATTTCCCTATCACCTTGAGTTATTCTGGCAGTGCCTGCTCCGATAGCATACCAAATAAGATGTATATTATTTTCTATATCATACTCACTTCTGTGTTCATCAATAAATTCATTAATCATTTTTAAAAAAGTTTCAACTTTCTGCCCTTTTTCTAATCCTCATAGAATCAAAAATACAAATTTTATTACTTTCATATAATTTAAATTCCTTTGTACATGAATTCCAATCACTTATTGGAACATCAATCTTTAACATTGTTTTGACAAGTGAACTTTTTCCAACTCCTGTTTCACCACAGAGCAAAATGGTAGGACGCTTTGAAGATGATACTGCATCCATACTTATTATTGAATTTGACATTATAAGCTCCTTTATTTATTTTTTATAAAATTGGTATTGGTATTTTTAAATATCAAACCAGATGATTATTCATAAAATATTTTTCTTTTAACATTTCTCTGAAATCAAAATAATAAAAGATTATTTTGATTTCAGGGAATTTTTTTCATAATATTAATTCAATTACCAAACAATTTCTCATATCATATATTATCCGAATTATTATTTTTCATAATTTTTTATAAATTCTCCTACAACAGAGAGATCTAATTTTAGTTCAGGCAAAGTCTCCCCTTTTGCCTTAGCAATTGCTCTTTTTTCAAAGATGGTCATACAATATCTCCCTATTCCCCCAGTAATTATTGTGGCTATTCCAGCATTAATAAAAGAACCAAAGCCTGGGATAAGTGTAACTAATGAAGCTGCCGCTTGCCGACCAACAACTGATGCAATAAATGGGAAAATTGATTCTTTCGATATACCAATACTATAAATTGCAGCTAATCCACTGACCATTCCGATTTGTATTGGAGTAATAACTGTCGTATTGGCAACAAATGGAATAGGAATTAGTGCAGCTGCACTAGCCGCAACTGTTGCTGATGATACAATTGCAATAGCTTCCCCTTTTAGGCTTTTAATAGTTTCTATTTTCTTATCAATATCAATTTTTTGTGCCATAAGCATTGCAAAATGCAAAGCTTCAGGAAGAATTAATAGAGAATGTTCTAATAGATGTTTAACTCCATTTTTTATTTCTTGTGAAACATTGCTTTTTTCCATCCCTTCGTCATCACAAACTAGGATAATCCTTCTATCATCTATCCCAGATTCAGTCTTTAATTTTTCTTTAATTGCTTCAATTTGAGGCTCTCTAGCAATATCACACTTTGTAAATACAAAAACTATGTTACCTTTTCCTACTATTTTGCCCAGTTCATCAATAATTGCTTTATCTCCTTCTTGCCAACGAGCACCACTTGCGTCTATTGCATACCACACAAGATGTATCCTATTTTCTATATCTACATTTGTACGACGTTCAGCTATAAATTCATTAATACTTACAACAAATTCTTCCGTTGTTTCACCACGTTCCATCCCTTTTGAATCATACACACGAATAAAATCGGTTTCATACACATCAAAATTCTTAGTACACGGTGAACCATCGTTTATAGGTACATTTACATTAAGCATAGTTTTTATAAGTGAGCTTTTACCTACACCTGTACCTCCGCATACAAGCACTGTTGGACGAAATACTTTTCTGTGTTTTTCATACTCCTCATCAAATTTTTTTCTTTCTTCATTTGTAAAGTCTGTCATTTTATTGCCTCCTATATATTTTTAATAGCTTTTTGCAAAATTACGAGAGCTCTTGTTGCCATTATTCGTGGTATGGTTAAATTTATCATCATACCTTTTTATAAAATCACATTTTTATTATAAAATATTAATTGATAAAAAATAAATTAACTTCAAATATTAAGGTATATAATATCTATATTTATTAAGTAACTATAATTCATATATTTATTTATCGTTATTTATAAAATTTATTAATGAAGTAATATCAAACTTTATATCCATATTTTTACCATTTATTTTTGCGATGGCAGCATTTTCAAAAACAGATACACAATACATACCAATACCTTTAGTTATTTCACTAATAGCATTACTATTTATTATAGGGCCAATAATTGGAATAAGTTTGATAAGAGTAGCAGTTGATTGTTTTTCTAATGCCGCAGCTATAAAAGGTAAAATCTGTTCTTTTTGTATTCCGACACTATATACTCCAGCTAAACGTGCAATCATCCCAATTTGTATAGATGTAGTTAATGTTGCATTAACGTTAACTACAGGAATTGGAACAAATGATGTTGCTGCCGTTAATGCTACAGTCTCAGTAATGATTTTTTTAGCTTTTATTTTTAATTGTTTAATCATTTCTATTTTCTTTTCAATATCAATTTTTTGTGCCATAATCATAGCCTCTACATATGTATCAAAAAGTAATTGTATCGAATGATTTAATAGATCGTTAACTCCTTTTTTTATTTCTTCAGGAGTTCTATTACTATCGATTCCCTCTTGGTCACAAACGGCATGGATACTGCTATCAGTTGTATCGCATTTGTTTTTTAATATTTCTGATAATGCTTCAATTTGATTCTGTCTCGCAGAATCACATTTAGTAAGTACAAAGATTATGTTTTTGTTAACGACTATTTCTTTTAATCTATTAATGATTTCTATATCTCCATCGGTGACTCTAGCATCTGTTGCACCTATAGCATACCAAACAATATGAATATTCACATCCCAATCATTTTTTGAACTATGACCAGAAATAAATTCATTCAATTTATCTACAAAATCTGTTACTGTTTCTCCTTTTTCCATTCCACGTGAATCAAATATCCTGATAAGGTCATTCTCATACATTTCAAATTTTTGAGTGCATGGTGTGCCATCTTTTATTGGTGCATTAACACCTATCATTGTATTAATTAGAGAACTTTTTCCTACACCAGTACCTCCGCAAACTAATACGGTAGGCCTAAGAAATCGATATTTATTGAATTCTTCTTCAAATAATTTTTTCTCTTCATTTGTAAATTCGCTCATTTTTCCTCCTTATAACTTTATAGTCCTCTCGGAATCTCCAACGCCGATATTTGGGGACTCCTTTTTTATTTTTATAAAATTTCCTCCACTTTTTGTGAAAAAACCCTTGACAAATAGGCATATTTTTGCGGCGCAGCCTATGTAATTGTACTTTATTTTTTCGGAGGATTTTTTATGTTGCCTGTTAATTCTGATGGACATCCTGGCTATCAAAAATTTCTTAA
>JAITPM010000100.1 GCA_031289425.1 Fusobacteriaceae bacterium | reverse complement strand
CAAACGGCAATAACGCAGTTAAAATCTTTAATAGGAAATAAACAAATTTTGAAGTTGAAATAAGGATATATAAATATGAGTTATGAAAAATTTTCTAAAGGTTCTGAATGGCGCAAATGGGACCTACACATACATACGCCCGGTACGGCTAAAAATGATAACTTTTCTTCGCATAATGACGTTTGGGATCAATATATCGCAGAATTAGAAAAATCAGATATTGATGTATTCGGTATTACAGATTACTTTTCGATGGAGAATTATTTAAAGGTTAAAAGTTTCCAAGACGAAAGTAGATTAAAGGATAAATTTATCATTCCTAATGTAGAATTAAGAATACTCCCTGTTACTGATAATAAAAGACTTATCAATTTACATATTTTTTTTGACCCTAATTTAGAATATGGGGATATTGAACGCGAATTTTTTAGAGAAATGGAATTCAAGTATAAAGATGCAACGTATGCTTGTATTCGTGAAGATTTAATTAAATTGGGGCGCTCCTATAAAAGCAATCAAAATTTAGAAGAACCTCTTGCCTATAAAGAAGGTATAGGTCAGTATAATATTTCCATTAGCTGTTTGCAAAAAATTTTATCAAATGATTGTTTGAAAGGGCGTTATTTAGTTGGAGTAGCAAATAGTAGCAAAGATGGCAATAGCGGCATTCAGGATTCTTCTCTTGCTGCTATTCGTAAGGAAATTTATAGATTGTCTAATTTTGTGTTTTCTGCTAATAAAAATGATATTAAATATTTCATCGGTCAAGGGCGTGATAATATAGAAAAAATAATACAAGATTATGGTAGTCTCAAACCTTGTATTGTAGGGTCAGATGCACACTCTTTTGATGAAATAGCTAATAAGTTTACTTGGATTAAAGCTAATACAACTTTTGAGGGTTTAAAACAGATTTTATGCGAACCTGTTGATAGAGTGAAAATTCAAGAGGACGAACCAGAACAAGAACAAAAGAAAAACTATAATGTAATAGAAAAAATAAAATTTGTTGATGAGTCAGGTGAAAAGAGATTTACAGATAAAGAGATAGGTTTTAGTAGGGGGTTAAATGCAATAATTGGCGGCAAATCATCAGGAAAATCATTGTTGCTAAATTTAATGGCAAAAGCCATAGGCAATAAAACTGATACTAATAAAGATAAAGATTACAGTGCTTTAACAGAAGGAGTTACCCTTGAAATTTATTACGCCGATGATACTAATAAAAAAAGAACACCTGAAGATAAAAGAATTATTGAGTTTCTGCCGCAGCTCCATATTGAAAAAATAGTCAGTAATAATAAATCTCTTGATAGAACAGATTTTAATAAGTTTGTTAAAGATTTAATCCGGGAAACAGATGTAACTAAACTTTATAATAAACATGAAGAAAATATATCTCAAGCAAAAAGCAAGTTAGATAATAGCATTAAAACTTGGCTTGAACTTGATAGGAAATTGTCTGATAAAAAAGCAGAACTAGACCCAATGGGTGATAAGATAGCATTAGAAAAAGAAATCAAAAGAATTAAAAATAGCATAGAAGAATTAACAAAAAAATCAGGCTTAAATGATAAAGAGTTAACCAAATATAATGATTTAACAAAGAAAAACACTGAACTTGATAGTGAACTTGATAGCAATAAAGAATATAAGGATGAATTAGAACGTCTAAAAAAATATGTTAACTCTTCGTTTGAATTTTATCAACCGAGTATTTTTGAAAGCAATTTAGAGAGGATAAAAGAAAAAGTCAATAATTTCGGAGAAAAAATTAAAGCTCTCATTACTGCTGAACGCAAAAATTTTGCTACTGAATTAGACGAAGAAACTAAAGAATTAGAAAAAAAATTAAGCGATAATACGCAGAAGAAAGAAAAAAATAATGAACAACTTAAACCGTTATTAGAAAAGAATAAAATTCAGTCTGATATTGAAAAATTGAGCGCCGATGAAAAAAAAGAAAATTTAAAGGTTGTTGCCATAGAACAAAAAGAAAAAGAAATATCTGAATTGAAAGAGCAAAGAAATAACATAGAGTTTATTGAGTTTTATAACGAAATTGAGAAATCCTATAAAGAACTTTCAGCTTCAATAAAGGATATAATTGGAAAACAATGGATAAGAGGTAAAAGTAATCTTACATTAGAACCGTCTCTTGTTTTTGATAGTGCTAAATTTGTTGATACACTGGGACAAAATATCAATATGAAAACCTATTTAGAAAATCAATTCAAAGATTCTGGTTTTACAGAACAAGAATACAAATATTCTGATAATCATAGCGAAAATATCAGAAAGATATTGGATAAGTTAACAAGAGAGGATGATAGATTTAATAACTTCAAATCTAATGGCGAACTAAAGCCTCTTTTAAGAGCGTTATTTGCAGATAACTATTATATAGATTTTGATATAAAAAAAGGCAATGATAGTTTGCAAAGTATGTCAGAAGGAAAAAAAGGCATAGTTGTTTTACAACTGTATCTTAGCTTAAGTAAGGCGGATTGTCCAATTTTAATAGACCAACCAGAGGATAATTTAGACAATAGAACAGTTTATACTGAATTGAATGACTATATTAAAGAATGTAAAAAGCACAGACAAATTATAATGGTGTCTCATAATGCAAATCTTGTTGTAAATACAGACGCTGAAAATGTAATAATTGCTAATCAACAAGGAGAAGATGGAAAAGAAAATAAGGAATATAAGTTTGAATATGTTAACGGAGCTATAGAAGAAACATTTAAAAATGAAGAGGAAAAGGGAATTTTGTATCAAAAAGGTATAAGAGAGCATGTTTGTGAAATATTGGAAGGCGGACTTGAAGCTTTTAAAAAACGCGAAAAGAAATATGATTTTTTAGAATAAAGTTTAATGAAATATCCAATAGAATTTTTTATAATCTTAAAATAAAAACTCATCAATTATCCTTGCGGTTTCTCGTTGTTTGTTGACAACAAATCTAGAACAATATACAATAATGCATATGAACGGTGCATATTTTGGAAATAATGCAATTGCTATAAGCCAAAGGCGTTATTTAGGCTCAAAGACTAAATTGTTAAATTTTATTGGCGATGTTTTGCAAAAGGAAAAGATTGAATTTGAATCTTTTGCTGATATTTTTGCAGGCACAGGCGCAGTAGCGAATCATTTTTACGATAATTCGCAAATAATAGTGAATGATATATTAGAATCAAATAATTATATTTATCGCGCTTTTTTCGGTAAAGATGATATAAGGGAAGAACGATTAAAAGACCGTCTAAAATTTTATAATGATTTAGATATAAACAAATATGGTAAAAATTATTTTTCGGAAAATTTTTCCAATACATACTTTGATGCTAAAAATGCAAAAAAAATAGGAATTATAAGAGATGATATAGAAAAATTATTTGAAGAAAAAATAATTACTAATCGCGAAAAAGCTTATTTGTTGACATCTTTAATGTATGCCTTTGATAAAATAGCAAATACCGTCGGACATTATGACGCATATAGAAAAGTAGAAATCCAAGATAAACGATTGCTTCTATTACCTCTTTCCATTAGAAATTCAAAATACAAATCTGAAATTTATAAAAATGACGCCAATGAATTGGTTAGAAAAATTCAAGCAGATATTGTTTATATAGACCCTCCATATAACTCTCGTCAATACTGCGATGCTTATCACCTGCTTGAAAATGTTGCCGTATGGAAAAAAGAACAAGTTTATGGAACTGCAAAAAAAATCAATCGCTCTCATCTTAAAAGCCGATACAATATGAAGACAGCGGGAATTGCTTTTTGCGATTTAATAAACAACATAAAAGCAAAATATATTTTGCTTTCTTACAACGATATGGGGACTTCTGGTAACGTCCGTTCTCAATCTCGGGTAAGCGACCACGAAATTTTATCAGCGTTAAAAAGAAAAGGGGAAGTTAAGATATTTGAAACAAACTTTAAACAATTTACAACTGGAAAATCAAACAAGAACGACTTAAAAGAACGAATTTTCTTATGTAAAGTCAATACGGGTATCAGGACAAAAAGAACAGTTGTGTCGTCAAAATATAATCCTGTTCAAACCGGTTTTGTCAAATCGCCGCTAAACTACACTGGCGGGAAGCATAAATTATTGCCTCAAATCGCTAAACTATTTCCAAAAGAAATTGATACTTTTTACGATGTTTTCTCTGGCGGAGCAAATGTCGGTATAAACGCTAACGCGAATAAAATTATTTGTATAGAGAAAAATCCTTATGTTGTAAGTTTGCTGAAATTGATACAAAAAAGTAATTTTGAAGATATGCATCAGAGAATAATAAATATTATTGATATGTTCGGATTAAGTCAGAGTTATATTAAAGGTTATGATTCCTATAAAGTTAATAGTTCCGACGGACTTGGACAGTTTAATAAGGAAGCATTTTTGAGTCTGAGAGATGAATTTAACAAGAATAAAACAAGAATTGATTTATTGTTGACTCTTATTTTGTATTCGTTTAATAATCAAATCAGGTTCAATTCAATAGGAAACTTTAATTTGCCTGTAGGGAAACGGGATTATAACGGCAATTCTCGCAAAAATATCGCGGCGTTTAATCAACTTGCTAATGAGAAAAAAATAATCTTTAAAAATTGCGATTTCAGAGAAATATTAGAATTAGGTATAACGCAAAAAGATTTTGTGTATTTAGACCCGCCTTATTTGCTTGGACTTGCGAGTTATAACGAATTAAATGGTTGGAACGAAAAAGACGAAATAAAACTTTATTCAGCGTTATCAAAACTAAATAAAAAAAATGTTAGATTCGCTTTATCAAATGTTTTGGAACATAAGGGCGCGACCAATGAAATTATGAAAAATTGGGCAGAAAGAGAAAATTTTAAAATCAATAAATTAATTTACAATTATAAAAATTCAAATTATCATTCAACTGCAAAAAATAATAATACTGTTGAAGTCCTTATTACAAACTACTAATTTGCTATGATAAAACTATGTTAAAACCTTGGTCAATTTCTACCACTGTCCGAAATCCTGAGCGATTAAGAGAATTTTTAGTTGTTCTTCAACAATTGATTGATAAAAAATGGGATAATGAAAATCAAAAAAATTATCAAAAATTGTTGATAAAAAATAGATTATATGGATATGGAAGTCCGCAGTTTTACAATAAACTCCCAGAAAATATTGTTAATTTGATTAATGATATTGATTCAAAAATTGATAATGAAACTATTCGGCAAATAATCGCGATTAAGAAATATAAAGATTTTGCAAGCGCGGACGACAATCAATAAATCCTTTGACAAAATTTGGTTTTGCGCTTATAGACAATGGCATAGTAAAAATAACGGAACTTGGAAATAAACTAATTGAAAGTTCGCAAGATTTCTGCGATGCGTTTCTAAAATCTTTTATTAAATGGCAAATTCCAAATCCTGTAAATGATGATTTTTCTAATGACGGCAGATATGATATTGTCCCGTTTGTAGCGACATTAAAATTGATAGATGAAGTAAATAATCTTGAAATTAGCCGTGGAAATAACCCTTCATAATGATATTCTCTAATTTTGTGAATATCTTCTATAGTAAAATTTGGATTTATTTTTAATTCTTTCATTTTGGTTCTCTAAATCTAAAAGCATCGTAGGAGTGCAAATAGCGACATCTTTATAACCTTCCATAAGAGAAACTGCTTTTACGCCTTTTATTGTTTTATAATTGACAATGTGTTTGAAATTCCAAGATACTATTCTACAAAAAAAGGACATATCTATAGCGTTCAATAGCTTCTTTCATTTCTCGTTTATTCATTTGTTAATTAACTTATAACTCCTATTTTTCTTGGATTTATCAGCCATCTTTAAAAGTCCGGATTTAACAAGTTTTTGTGCAAGTTGTCTTGCTGTTCTTGGCGAGAATTTAAAT
>JAITPM010000061.1 GCA_031289425.1 Fusobacteriaceae bacterium | reverse complement strand
ATTTATTAATATTAATGGAGAAATTTCGAATATATGTACCAACGTGTATAAAGGGACCCCTGTTATAAATAATGAAATGATAAATAAAGAAATACTCTCATCGCCTATATATAAAGCCAGAAATATAGTTATAGATACAATTCTTAATAATGATGTATCAATGATTAAAAATATTACAAGTGCAGAATCGACTATAAATAAAGCGGTAGAAGAATCATCTAACATAAATAACAATAATATGGAGAATATTGTAGAAAAAATTAAAAGATATATAGAAAAAGCGTATACTAAAAAAATAAGTTTTGAAGATATATGCTTGGAATTATATGCACCTCCTTATGGAATAAGAAAAGGAATTTTGCCCATACTAATAGCTAAAGCATTAAAAAATGAAAAAGATAGTGTAATTTTACATTATCAAGATAAAGAAATAGAGATAGAAGGTAAAAACATATCAAAAATAATTGACACTCCAGAAAAATATTTTATATCAATTGAAAAGGACATAGATAATAAAATTAACTTTGTAAAAGAGTTGATGGATACTTTTAAAGCCCAAAAAACCGATAACCATAGAGAAAATATAAAAATACTGATAGATAGTATGAAAAAATGGATATTAGGTTTACCAAGACTGACCAGAGATTTGAATAAAATAAATGAAATTATAAAAGATCAAACCTATATAAGTATTAAAAATGAACTTCTAAAATCATATATTAATAATAATGAATTTTTATTTAAAAAAACGGAAGAAATATTTTGTACCGATGATTATAATGAAATAATAAAAAAATTTAATGATTTAAAGAATATCTTTGATAATTATCTAAAGAATTATTCTCAAAATGTGATTTCTTTACTAAAAAAAGTTTTTCCATACAATTCTACAAGTAACCTAAAATATATTATTTCAAATTGGTATGAAAATGTTGAAAGTAAAATAAAATTATCAATAATAAGATTAGAAATTAAGAACTTGTTTGAATATATAGAAAGCATAGATACATATGATGAGGTAGAAATAATACAAAAAATTTCACATATATTATTAGGATTTTATATTGAAGATTGGCAAGAAGATACTCATGAACAGTTATTAAAAAAAATAAATGATATCTTAGAAGAAATAAAAAGATATAAAAATATAGATATTAACAAACAGATAGTTTTATCCATATCTGATGGAGATAAAGAAATCAAAAAATATATTGATTCAAGTGAAATAAATGGAATAGGTATTACTTTAAAAAATAATATTGAAGAATCCCTATCTGAATATGGAGATTCTATTTCAGAGAGCGATAAAATGAATATTTTATTATCAATCATAAAAAAATACGTATAGGAGATAATTATGATTTACCTAGATAATGCCTCAACAACATATCCAAAACCGGAAGAATTATACATTGAACTTGATAAAATAAACAGGGAGTTAGCTTTTAATTCCGGAAGGGGAAGTTACAGAAAAGCTAGAGAAGTATCTATATTAATAGACGAGGTAAGGGAAAAAATATCTTCTATGGTAATGGCAAACAAGGATAATGTTATTTTTACTTCTTCAGCAACTGAAGCCTTAAATAATATAATCTTTGGCATAAAATGGAATATAGGAGATAATGTATATATTTCTCCATTTGAGCATAATTCTTTAGTCAGGCCACTAGAAAGAATAAAGAAATTATATAATATAAATATTCATATAATTCCATTTGATAAAAAATCTTGGAATGTTAAAGATGAAATATTTGATATGTTTGCCCTAAAGAATCCTAAATACATTTTCTTATCATCCAAAAGTAATGTAACAGGCTATAGATTACCGTTTGAAAAGATATTTGAATTAGGAAAAAAATATAACTCTATAAATTTGCTAGATGCTTCTCAATCATTCGGTATAGACAAAACAATAACTAAAAATTATATAGATTTTATAGTTTTTGCTGGACATAAATCCCTGTATGCAACATTTGGGGTAGCCGGATTTATAAAATTAACCAATATTTCGTTAGATTCCAGGTCATTTGGTGGGACAGGTTCGGATACATTAAATCCTAATATGCCTGATGTGAGTCCAACAAAATATGAGGCCGGGAGTAAAAATACGATTGGTATTTTGGGGTTAAAAGTTAGTCTAGAATGGTTAGAAAAAGCTAATATCAATGATAAAGAAAAGGAGTTGACTAAATATTTATATGAAAATTTATTAAAATTATCTAAAATCATTATATGTTTGCCTGAGGATAAAGAAAAAATATCAGGAATAATATCCATAAATATTGATGGATATATATCAGAAGATGTTGGAAAAATACTTGATGAGGAATTTGATATATGTGTAAGAACAGGATATCATTGCTCTCCGTATATACATGATTTTTTAGAAACAAAAAAATATTATGGGACAGTAAGAATCAGTTTGGGATATTTTAATAATTTTTCAGATATAGACAAACTGATTATTGCTCTAAAAAGTTTATAAGAGGTGAATTGATGGGTTTCAAAGATTTGAATATAAAAATGGAGTATAGAATCCCTGAAGATAATATAGTTAAAGATTTTTATATACCATTACTTGAAAGATCTAGATGTTATAAAAGAAGTGTTGGATATTTTTCATCATCAGCTTTATTGGAATTTTCTAAAGGATTAACTTATTTAATCAAAAATGGTGGAAGGATATTACTTATTACATCACCATATTTGGAAGAAGAAGATGTAAAGGCTATAAATAAGGGCTATGAATTAAGAAACGATATAATTGAAACAATATTATTAAAATATTTTACAGAACCAGTAACATCTTTTGATAAAGAAAGTTTAAATTTAATTGCTACCCTTATCGCACAAGAACGACTAGATATTAAAATAGCTTTTTCTTATAAAGATGGTAAACAAGGACTTTATCATGAAAAAATGGGAATTTTTTATGATGATGAAAATAATCAAATAGCTTTTTCTGGTTCAATGAATGAAACCAAAGCAGCATTAACATCAAATTATGAAGTGGTGGAAGTATTCACTTCCTGGAGTTCAGATGAAGGAATGAAAAGAGTACAAAACAAAGAAAGGGCATTTGATGATCTCTGGAATGATAGACAACGTTTTGCAAAAGTATATGAATTTCCTAAGAATATGAAAGAAATGATTTTAAAATATAAAAAAGATGAAATAAATTTTGATATTTTAAAAGAAATAGAAAATACAATGGAAATAGGAGACAGTGAAAATACTGTAAAGTTTAAAAAACATAATATTCCAGAAATACCAGATGATGTTAATTTACATCTCTATCAAAAAGAAGCTATAGAGAATTGGGAAAAGAATGAATATAGGGGTATATTTGATATGGCAACAGGAACTGGGAAAACATATACAGGTCTTGGATCAATTGTTAGATTGTACAATGCTGTTAAAGGTAAATTAGCGGTTATCATTGTTTGCCCATATAAACATTTAGTTGAACAATGGGTTGAAGATATACGGGAATTCAATATTAATCCTATTATAGGATATAGTGATTCTCAACAGAAGGATTGGCTGAATAATTTGAAATATGCAATAAAAGATCAAATACTTGAAATAAATCGTAGAAAATTCTTCTGTTTTATTTGTACAAATACTACATTTTCATCAACTAAAGTGCAAAAAGAATTAAATGAAATTAAAGATGATGTATTGCTTTTAATTGATGAAGCACATAATTTTGGTGCAAGACATTTAAGAACTTATCTTAATGAAAAATATAAATATAGATTAGCTCTTTCAGCCACAATAGAACGTCATAATGATAATGAAGGAACTGATATATTGTTAAAATATTTTGGTGAAAGATGTATTGAGTATACATTAGGTCAAGCTATAACAGATGGTAAATTAACGCCTTATTATTATTATCCAATACCCGTTTATTTTGACCCCGATGAGCTTTATAAATATAATGAATTAACAGAAAAGATAGCTAAATTAATTAATATAAATAAAAACAAACCACAAAAAAATGTTGAAATTTTATTGATAAAGCGAGCTAGAATTATTGCTGCAGCAAAAAATAAATTAAAAATGCTTTATGAAATTATCGAATCTAAATATAAGAACAAAAAACATATCCTAGTTTATTGCGGTGCTACAACAATAGAAAATTTTAATTATAAGGAAGGGGAAGTAGATTTAGAAGATAAAAAACAAATAACTATAGTAATGGATATGCTGGGAAATAAATTAGAGATGCTTGTTTCAAAATTTACATCAGAAGAAACAACAAAAGATCGAAAAATATTACAAGAACGTTTTTCAATGGGGAATATGCTTCAAGTATTGGTAGCAATTAGATGTCTTGATGAAGGTGTAAATATACCAGGAATAAAGACTGCATTTATATTAGCAAGTAGTACAAATCCCAAAGAATATATCCAAAGAAGAGGACGAGTTTTAAGAAAAGCACCAGATAAAGTTTTTGCAGAGATATATGATTTTATAACATTGCCTAGAAATATTGATGAACCAACTCATAAATCTGAATTTTTGAACAGTGAATATTCATTAATTCGTAGAGAGTATGAGAGAATGGAAAATTTTGCAAAATTGGCAGAAAATACTTCAGAAGTTACAAAACTTATGGACAGAATTAGCAATTTTTATCAATTATATTATAATGGAGGGAAAGATTATGGCATTTGATAATAAAGAAACCGATAAGAGTACTTTTGTGCGTTTAATAAGATTGATATATGAGTTAGAAAAAAATAATTATAAAACAAAAAAAATTAAAGATGTAGAGATGACTGAAAAAATAAGAAAAATGATAGAAGAGGAGGTGAATAAAAATGAAAATCAAAAGCATACAATTAACTAATTTTCGTCAATACAAAGGGCAACAGGAATTAATTAAATTTTCAATTGATAAAGAAAAAAATGTGACTATTATTCTTGGTGATAATACTAGTGGTAAAACTACATTGATGCAAGCTTTTAAATGGTGCCTATATAAAAACACCACATTTAAAACAAAGGAAGTTTTAAACGAAGAAACAGCATATAGTATGAAAATAGGTTCTGAAGATGAGGTTTCAGTTGAAATAGTACTAATACATGAGAATAGAGAATATATAATAAAAAGAAATCAAAAATTTATTAAGAGAGAAAATAATAAACTTTCATCTGAACATTCAAGTTTAAAAATACAATATAAAGAAGAAAATGGAGGGCAGATTCCTATTGAAGGAGATCATCAATGTGAAGAAATAATTGAAACAATCTTGCATGAGGGTTTATCAGATTATTTTTTCTTTGATGGAGAAAAAATATCTGATATAAATAATCGTAAAGATGTTGTAGCTGCCGTGAGAGGTCTTATGGGATTAGACGTTGTAGGAGCAGTAAGAGAACGACTCGATCGTAAAAAAGAGTCTTCTGTTCCATCAAAGTTTAACAAGGAATTGGAAATACAGGGAGAAGATGTGGGAGAAAAATTAAAGAACTCTCTTCGAGAGGAAAAAATAAAATTAGAAGAATTAGGAAATCGCCTTGACGAAGTGGAAAAAGAAATAGTTTATTATAAAGAACGTGGTAAAGATTTAAATGATAAACTGATTAAAAATAAAGATGCAGGAGAACATCAAAAGACGATAAATTCTATTGATAAAGACATTGAGAATTTGCAAAAAGAAATAATACAAAAAGAATCTAGAATTATAAGTGATTTTCAGAAGGAAGCCTTAAAATTTTTTGCACTTCCTCTAATTACCACTACACTTGAAATAATAAAAAATTTAAAAGAATCTGGAGAGGGTATTCCTGCAATGAGTTCACCGGCAATTGATTATATTTTAAAGAG
>JAITPM010000047.1 GCA_031289425.1 Fusobacteriaceae bacterium | reverse complement strand
AAATTTCTCTTTTTTATTTAAGTATTCATCAATTTCTTCTTTTGTCGGATCAATTACAATAATCCCTGTTAATCCATCAACTATAATATTATCCCCATTTTTTACTGTTTTTATTATATCTCCCGTCCCCACTACAGCAGGTAATTCCAAAGACCTAGCCATCAAAGAAGTATGAGACGTCTCCCCACCGGCCTCAGTCACAAAGGCTCTTACGTTTTTCAGATCTATCTGTGCAGTGTCTGATGGTGCCAAATCATGCGCAACAATAACAGTCTCAGCAGGTAAATCACTCAAATCCACTATTTCAATTTCTAAAATATTACAGAGCCATCTTTTCCCTATATCCTTTACATCTGATGCTCTCTCTCTCAGGTACGGGTCATCCAAGTTAGCCATAATTTTACTATATATATCTATTCCTGATTTTAGTGCATTTACCGCACTCAATCCCTCATCAATCAAAGCACATATTTCATCATACAAATCCTCATCTTCCAATATAGTTATGTGACTATCAAATATTGCTCCCTTTTCAGAGCCAAATTTTTCATATGCTTTATTTTTTATTTCTTCCAATTGAATTTTTGCCTTTTGTCTTCCGTCCAATAGCCTATTTTTTTCAAATGTTGCATCCACTCTAAAACTATTTTTTTCTGCTAATTCTATTTCTTCATATAAAAATACTTTCCCTATACCTATTCCAGGAGATACTTCTATTCCTTTGATTATAATGCTCATTTTATCCTCCTGTATTCTATAATTTAAAGTTATTTAAAATTTTCAAGTAAATATTCTTCAGCTTCTAGACTCCATAACCCATTATTTTTTTCACAAATATCTGCTAAATAGTCAAATCTTTTATCATCTTTTCCCTTGGTACGAAAATCATCAATGGCAGTAAGCGGCATATTGATCTGAGTATAGCTCAACTTCTTACCACCTGGTATTTTCGGGAGTTTCAAAGTTGTTTCCGCAACAGAATCTATTCCTCCCACATGGGTAACCATAACTGCAGGGTTTATGAGACCTTTCTCAGTTAATTGCAATGATTCTAGTAAATCATTGGTATTTCCACCGGTAGTTCCCATTAGATGTGTATAACCGTAATGGACATTATATTGATTAATTTCTGCTGAAAATTTGGTATCTGAAGGCCCTGCAAAGAAATTTAAACAGCCGTCCCTTCCCAATATCTTGTCTCCTGTTTCTACTGCATCCTTGACAGGAGCCAGAACAAATACATCATCAAATCCGGAATCACCAGTTAATTGGCGTAAGTAAGCTACTTTATCTTCATATTTATTGGTATTGACAAATATTATCTCTACTCCGTTTTTTTTGCCTTCTTCTTTGGTAAAAATTTTGGAAGCTCTCTCCAATCTGGCATCATCAATATCTGTTACCACAAGTAGACTAGGTTTCCTATCAGCATGTAGGGCATAATCGACAGCTCCCAATCCCATTGGTCCTGCACCTGCGATAATCGCAAGTTTGCCCCCTTCTACGATTCCCATTTGATGCTCATATACTCCCATTTTTGTGTGATACATTGCATGATATCCACCTATGATACAGCTCATAGGCTCAGCAAGAGAAGCTTCATAATATGATTTGCCACTATAATTTATAAGACAGTTTAACTCCATTACTTCCGGCGGAATAATGCAATATGTACATGCCCCTCCAAAATATTCGTAGGAATACCCTGGGGATTCCATGGATCCCTTATAATTTAGTGCAGGTTGTTGTGCAAATTTTGTACCTTTTTTAAATTTATTTTGGTGTAATTTGCCGACTTGCACGATATTACCCGCAAACTCATGCCCAATAATAATCGGATGTGTATCAATATTATCAGGTACTCTTTTATGCTTTTTACCCTGTAGTGCAGCCTTATAAGAAGACATACACACACTGTCAGACACGACTTCTACCAATATTTCATCATCTTTTATTTCAGGCAATAAAAATTCCTCTAGACGTAAATCCATCTCTCCGTATAAACGTACTGCTCTCGTTTTCATGTTACCTCCACTATTTAAATAATCTATAAATATATTCAAGATCTTTTGATTTAGCTATTTCTTTGATTTTATCAATATCATAAGAATCCACTATATTGGCTAAATTGGCTATTATATCCATATGCTCATCGCCGATTCCTGCGATACCACAGATGATATAGGCTTTTTCTTCGCCAAAGTCTACGCCATCGGGATAAAGCAATACAACTACTCCTGATTTTTTAATATATGCCTTACCATCTTTTTGACAATGGGGGATAGCTAGTCCGTTCCCGATATATGTAGTTACATCTATTTCTCTATTCAGCATAGATTGCACATATTGAGATTCAACGTATTCATTGCTAACTAGGAGTTCTCCTGCTCTTCTGATAGCCTTTTCTTTGGTTTCTGTAGGTAGATCTAACAAAATCCCTGTTCTATTAAATGAGTCTTTTCCTTTTATAATATCATTATTTTGTGAATTATCACTTGTTTTTATTTTTCTTTCATCTACCAAATTTTCTATTTTATCGACTATAGACATGTCCAGAAAATCTGTAATAGAAATATGGTAAGCATTGGGACTATTAGATTTTGCTCTGGCAGTGAGTTGCTCATGAGATACTACAATGCCGGCATTTTTTGGAATTTCATTGATAGCATAGTTTTTTACCAATATATTTATATTTCTTTCTTTTAATTTTTTACCCAACATAGATGCTCCCACTGCCGAAGATCCCATTCCTGCATCACAAGCATATACTATTAATTCTACATTAGACAGTTTCACAACTCCCTTACTTTCCAATTTATTTTCACTTACAGTATGATGTGCTGTTGTCAAATCTTCATCAGTCATCCTAGATGCAGCTCTTTTTACGAATATTGAAGATATAAAAAACGAAACTGCTGTAGATATAACGACTCCGGCCAATACTCCAAAATATCCTCCCTTTGGTGTCATAGCCAATAATGCAATAATACTTCCTGGGGATGGAGCAGCGACTAATCCTGCATTAAAAACACTAAATGTGATTATTCCTGAAATGCCTCCACCTATTACTGCCAATACAAGTATCGGATTCATCAGTACATAAGGAAAATAAATTTCATGAATTCCACCTAAAAAATGAATAATTATGGATCCCGGTGCGGAATCTTTTATGTTTCCTTTGGCAAATAACCAATATGCGAGCAATACGCCTAAGCCCGGTCCCGGATTAGTTTCTAATAAAAAGAATATAGATTTCCCCATTTCTTTTGATTCAGCTAGACCCATAGGGCTCAATACACCGTGATTAATAGCATTATTTAAGAATAATATCTTTGCCGGTTCGATAAATATAGAGGATAAGAATAACAATCCTTTATTTACAATGATACCTACTCCTGCCCCGATACTTTCTGTAAGACCGGTAACTACAGGTCCTACGATTCTCAAAGATATCATAGCTATTAGTGCTCCGATTATACCGAGAGAAAAATTATTTATCAACATCTCAAACCCTGCCGGTATTTTTCCTTCTATATATTGATCGAATAGTTTTAGTATATAACCTGCAAGAGGTCCAATAATCATAGCTCCTAAAAACATAGGAATACCTGCTCCCGCTATGATACCCAATGTCGCAACTGCCCCTATTACTCCGCCACGTACTCCATGTACGTTCTTGCCGCCTGTGTAGCCAATCAAAAGCGGTAAAAGATACGAAATCATAGGTCCAACTAAAACAGCAAATTTCTCATTTGGTATCCAGCCGGCAGGTATAAATAATGCTGTAATTAATCCCCAAGCGATAAATGCTCCAATATTAGGCATAACCATAGAACTTAGTGCTCGTCCAAAAGATTGAATTTTTTGTTTTGCATTAGATTGTGTATTCATGAAACCTCCTTAAAAATAATTTATAATTTATTTATTATACATTCTGAAAGCAGATTACTCATACTTTCTAAGTCAGCAAGGCCGTTTTTAAAAGCAGTAGCACTTCCGGAGCATATTCCATATCTATAGGATTCCTCTATAGTGAGACCCTTAGATAGGCCATATATTATTCCGGCTACCATAGAATCTCCCGCACCTACAGAACTTACTACATTTCCTTTAGGTGTATTTCCGATATATATTCCGTTTTTAGTTACAAGTACTGAATTCTCTCCACCTGTAGATACCAGTACATTTTCAGAACCCATATCTTGCAATTTTTTTGCACCATTTATAATATCATCCAAATTATTGATTTCTTTTTTCAAAAATTCTCCCAATTCGATTTTGTTAGGCTTTGTTAAAAACACTCCACTATTTAGCGCTTCAGTAAATGCCTCACCTCTTGTATCCAATATGACTTTTACACCCTTTGACAATTTTTTTATAATTTCAGAATATATTTTATCTGGGAGAGATTTGGGAACACTTCCGGATAATGATAAATAATCATGGGAACCTATGTCATCTAAAGTTTTTATAAATTCTTCGTATTTTTCTTTGGATATTTCCGGAGATTTCCCAGAAATTTCACTTTCTGATTTATTTGTTTTCAGTTTTATATTTATTCTGGTATTTTCATCTATTTCTATGAATCTATCTATTATTCCGTATTTTTTTAATTTTTTTCTTATATAATCCCCAGTACTTCCGCCTACAAACCCTAAGGCTATGCTCTGTACTCCATAATTTTTTAATACCTTAGAAACATTTATCCCTTTTCCGCCGGGAAGCATATATGATTCGGATGCCAGATTTAACTTTCCCTCTATAAAATTATCCACTGCGACATAATAATCGATAGCAGGATTTAATGTAACTGTAAAAACCATAATTTACCCCCTTTTTTAACTCTTTTTTATTAACTTTTTTTTAATTAATTATTTTTTTATTGATTGTTTTTATTTAATCGCTTTTTTATTAATTCCTCGGGTATTTTTGCCTCGCTTATTAGAACGCCGTCTTCGAGTCTTGCAAAATTCATAAAACTTTTCTTAAAAAATTTTGAACTATCACATAAAAAATATACTCTACTGCAATTTCCTACAACTGTACTTTTGACAGCCGCTTCTTCCTCATCAGGTGTGGAATATCCATCTTCATTTACACCATTGGCACCTACGAATGCTATATCGTAGGAATAATTTTTTAGGGATAATACGGCACTTCCTCCCACTATCGCAGCTGTAGTTCCTTTTATTCTCCCTCCTATGAGATATGTCTGTATTTTATGCTTATTTAATTCTTCCAAATGAGACAATCCATTTGTAATGACCGTAATATTTTCTTTATGAGCCAAATACGATATCATAGCACCGGTGGTAGTCCCGGCATCCAGATACACCTTATCCCCATCCTTTACAAAACTGGCTGCTATTTTAGCTATTTTATTTTTTTCATTTGAAAATATTGATTTTTTAAAGATAATGTCTTCTTCTGCTACATCCATTAGGACTGCTCCACCATGAACTCTTTTTATTTTACCTTTTTCTTCCAAGAGATTCAAATCACGCCTCACTGTAGCTTCTGATACGTTTAATTTATCGACTATTTCTGTAAGTTTTATGTTTTTATTTTTATTTATTAATTTTAAAATCAAATTGCATCTTTGAACATTTAGCATATTTTCCTCCCTATTTTTATTTTAGTTTTATTTATTTTATTTTTTTATTTTAATCATATCATATCTTTTTTAAAAAATCAATCATTTTCTTTCAAATTATTTCAAAATATTGCAAAACATTTCATAACCAAGCAAAAACGCTTAAAAAACTTCATAATCTTACAAGAACTTGATATTACCTTTCTCTAGATACTATTGACATTCGTTTTACATTGAGGTATATTTGTTATTGACTCAATTAGTTTTTGTAAATTGTAATAAATATATTATATTAACACATTATGCAAGGAGGATTCTAATGAAAAAATTATCAATGATTTTTATGTTTTTAATGCTTGCTACAATGTCAGTTTTCGCTAAAAGTGTCGGAATTGCTATGCCAGAAACTCATGTTTTGAGATGGATCAAAGATGGAGAATCTCTTGTAAAAGAAGTCGAAAAACGTGGTTACAAAGGTTTACTGCAATATGGTAATGCTGACCAAGCACAGCAAAATCAACAAATTCAAAGTTTTTTAACTCAAGGGGCAAAAATTCTTATCGTTGGTAACGTAAACGACGGTGTTGTATCAGTTGTCAACGAAGCAGCTCGTGATAAAGTTGTTGTGGTAGCCTATGACAGAATCATTCAAGGAACTACAAATTACAGTGCATATATCACATTTAACAACTATAAAGTAGGAACATTGCAAGGGCAAGCCATTGAATCTGCACTTAACCTAGGTGCCGCTACCACTGCCGCTCCAAAATATATTACTTTATTTGCAGGCTCACCAACAGATGCCAACGCAAACTTCTTCTATCAAGGAGCTATGGATGTCCTTAATCCTTATATTAAAAAAGGCGTTCTTAAAGTAATAGGTCCTTACCCTGAAACATACAAAGATACTGCAAACTTCCAAAGAATTGCAACTGAAAATTGGTCAGGAACTTTGGCTAAGACTAGAATGGAAAATCTATTGAATAACGACGCAGCAAAGATTACATTGGATGCTGTATTAGCACCAAATGATACCTTAGGCCGTGCTATTATCGAAGCTTGCAAGGCTGATGCGAAATATAAGAGTAAACTTCCTGTGGTAACAGGGCAAGATGCAGAATTTGATTCTGCCCTTTCCATCAAAAATGGAGAACAATATATGACTGTCTTCAAAGATACGGCAAAATTATCCGAAGCAGCAGTTATATTGGCAGATGCCATTGCAAATGGAAAAACTCCTGAGATTCCGGGAGCTATTTTGGCTGAAGGAGACTTAAAAGAAATAGGATATACAGGTACTGGTTATGTACCGGCTTATTTGTTGGATCCTATCGGAGTTACTAAAGAAAATATTATTATCCCTGTAAATGCAGGATTCTATACTGCTGAAGAAGCAGCAAAACTTAAATAAAAATTAAATAAAGATTAATTAAATAAATAAAGTTTAAATAAATAAAGTTTAAATAAATAATATATGAAACATATTATAGGCATGATTGATCAAACAAAAGAACCATTGCTGGGTAAAGTCCGGCAATGGTTTAATTATACTTTCAAGATACTTTTATCATTTTTATATTCAAAGGCGGTATCAATGAGTGACTATATTCTTGAAATCGAAAATTTGACGAAAGATTTCCCCGGCGTGAGAGCATTAGATCATGTGACATTAAAGGTCAAAAAAGGAGAGATACATTGTCTATGCGGTGAAAACGGAGCCGGAAAATCAACCCTGATGAGTGTTATTTCGGGGGTATATCCAAAAGGGGATTATGAAGGAAAGGTCTTATATAAAGGAAAAGAAACAAATTACCGCAGTGTCAAGGACAGCGAAAAAGATGGAATTGCAATTATTCATCAGGAACTTGCTCTAAGTCCCTATCTTTCTATTTATGAAAATATTTTTCTCGGTCATATGAAGACCAGATTTGGCATAATCAATTGGAACAAATATATTAAGGAATCCAAAAATTATCTAGATATTGTAGGGTTATTTGAACCACCGGAAACTATCGTCAGCAAGCTCGGAGTAGGAAAACAGCAATTGGTCGAAATCGCCCGTGCTCTTTCCAAAAATGCAGAACTTTTAATCCTTGATGAACCTACTTCATCTCTAAATGATGATGAGAGTGAAAAACTTTTAAATCTTATATTGGAATTTAAAAAGCAGGGGATTACCTGCGTGATGATTTCTCACAAGCTCAATGAAGTTATCAAGGTAGCAGATTCTGTGACTGTACTTCGAGACGGCAAATCCATCATTTCTTATGATGTGAAATCCGACAAACTCACAGAAGACCAAATCATACGTGATATGGTGGGACGAGATTTGACTCACAGATTTCCACAAAGAAAGGCCTTTCCAGGTGAAAACGTTCTCGAAGTCAAGAATTGGACCATATATCATCCCGATTTCCATGCTATAAAAGTCGTGGATGATGTATCTTTTTACTTGCGTAAAGGAGAAATCTTAGCATTTTGCGGGCCTATGGGAGCCGGGCGTACAGAGCTTATGATGGGGATTTTCGGTAAATCCTATGGTTCCAAAAACGAAGGTGAAATCATAATAAAAGGTAAAAAAGCAAATTTAAAATCAAGCAGACAGGCTATGAAAGAAGGACTCGGCTATATCAGTGAAGACCGAAAAAACCTCGGATTGATTCTGATTCAAGATATTAAGACTAATATCTCAAATTCCAGCCTTGAAAAGATTTCGCACTTAGGCATAATTGATAACTCTATAGAAATAAATATAGCTGAAAAATATCGGAAGGAGCTAAAAATTCGCACACCTTCCGTGAACCAGATTTCTAGGAATCTTTCTGGAGGTAATCAACAGAAGGTCGTTGTCAGCCGCTCTCTCATGATTGACCCTGATATCTTTATCGTTGATGAACCCACAAAAGGTATCGATGTAGGAGCCAAGACGGAGATTTATGATATTCTCAATGATTTGACAGCCAAGGGAAAAAGTGTAATTATGGTGAGTT
>JAITPM010000036.1 GCA_031289425.1 Fusobacteriaceae bacterium | reverse complement strand
TACAATGATTAAATCGGATATTCGTCAGGTAGTAAAATTTTCGTCCGATTTAAATTTTGACAATTAAGCTTAATTAAGCTTAATTATCGTTCCTTGATTTGAAACCAGTTTTTTTGCGAAAGTGAGGCAATTTTTCCTTCATTATAGCACCTTTGCATTTTTTATTATTCATCACTAGCTAGTACTACTTTAAAAATTTATTGACAGATTATATAAAGACTATTTTTTTAGCCTTTTTACTCATTTAAATTCAATAAAGTTATCTTGTTGAATTATATTTTAATACTTTATGTATATATACACTCAAACTTACAACCTAATTATAACTTTTTTGCTACAGTACATGTTTGACACTTTTAGCACCTGATTGATAGAATAGACAAGAGATATGATATTTATCTGTTATAACTATTCTTGTATGTTAAATAGCATTATCAAGATGTTCTTCATAAAATTCAACATATTTAGGACCTAATGATTTGAGTACTGTCCACATAGGATGGTTTCTTTCAATTGATGTACAGCTTATTGTACTTTTATCTTTACTTTTAATTGTAAAATCTTCTAATGTGTTAAAAAATTCTATAACAGCTTCAAAAGTCGGTTTTTTTGTCTTTTTATGCTTCATTTTAGGGACTGTTGTTTTTTGTTTCGCCATCCCTTCTCGCATTTTAACTTCCAGTAGAGAATAAATAAGCAAACATAAAACTATGAGAAATGCTAAAGATTCGATCCTCTCAGGCTTATTCAAAAAAGTATAATGAAGTTGAAAATTTCTGCTTTTAAGAAATCTAAAACATTTTTCCACAGAAGACTGCTCTTTATAAATACGTAGCATCTCTTCTCCGCTTAACGATTTATCGTTACTAGCAATAATGAAACGACCTTCAGTTCTTATTATTTCATCAACAAGCTCAGTATTTATTTCAATATCGGTATCAATACGAAAAAATTCTTCCATCTTTTCGTCTTCTTTGGGGCGACCTTTTAGACCTTTAGCTCTTCTTTTTTGTACTTTAAGATCAAAATTTTTATATCTTAAAAGATCATACTTAGAAATCCAATTATTAGCTTCTTCATGTCCTTTTTCAGCTGTATCAAATTTTTTTCCTTTAAATTTTTTCAAACTTTTTGTGGCCTTTTCAAGTTGTTTTGTTAACCTTATATTAAACGTTAATCTTTGTTTTTTATCCATTTCTGAAGAATATATCAAAACCCATTTCTGGTCAACATTTCCATAATTTGATTCAGCTTCAAAATAACTATATCGGTGGTCAGTTTTTACTTGGATTAAGTTTTCCTCTTCAACTTTAAGTAAATTTTTAGCCTCATTTAAATTTTCTGGTACTCTAGATACCCATAAAACCCCAAAATCTAAAATACCTTTTTTGTTATAAAATGCGCTATCAGCAATGTAGTATATTTTTTTGCTTTCTCCTAAATGATCTATCAAATCTTTTTTAATAGTTTCCATAGCTATTTTTAGTTTTTTTCGATCTGATGAATTACCAGAATTTGATTCCATGAATACTGGTATTCCCTTTGAATTTGCAATTACACTTAATGCATAACGTTTTAAATCTTTTCTTTTATCTTTAGAAGGACCAAAGGTAATTTCAATAGCCTCTGGATCAACTAAATCATTCTTTTCGTAAGCTCCATAAACAGAAAATGAAGTTGTATCTGTATGACAATACGAAAAGTCAATTTCATTATATTGCATTATTTTTTTTATTGTCTGTAAAAAAAGCTCTGTAGGACCAAAGTCATATATTTTATCCAACAATTCTCCCATCACAGCTTCGTTGATGTATTCTGACTTTAATTCTCTTCCAAAAATTTTAGAAAGTGAGCATGTTTTAAAAAAATCTTCAAACTTATAAAGTTGCCGTGGTCCAAAAGAAAGTCCATTGAGAACGAAAGCCAAAATTGCTTCACCATGACTGATAAAATGATCTCTATTTTTTGGAAGTAACTGGTCGTAATGTTCTACCAGCCTTGTTTCTTTAAATAAGGTTGAAATGATACCAAAATGTTTTATGAATTTATTGATCACAGTTATATCATTAGATCTTTTCATTTTTAAGGTTCCCTAGTAACTAATATCAATAATAGAGTAGTTTTAAACTTTTAAAAATTTATTTTTTACAGTATTGGTCATTTTTATAGTGCTTAATAAATAGTATAATGACTTTTTTATAATTGTCAATTGTTTTTTAAAAAAAAATACGTTTAAAGATGATATGTAACTTTATTTATATTTATATAATATATTTATATCTATCTTTATATTTATCATATAAGTTAAAAAATATTTTTATAGATCAAAATTCATCTAAAGATATATTTATTTTTTTTGTGGTTAATAAGTAATTTATTTGTTAGATTCAATACAACTAATTTCTCAAGAGACGATATTAACCTTTTATAAAGGTGACATAAGAGAATCAGTAAATAAAGTAAATTACCCTTTGTAATTGAGCCTTAAAAAACATTTTAAAATTACTATTGACATAACTAGAATTTTAATTTAAAATACAAAATTATTTATTCTCAACTCATAGCTCAGTATTAGTTGAACCTACTAAATCAATCATATTTTTAAAAATTAGATGAAAATAATGTTTTAGACTAAATCTATAATTTAAGTTCAATCAATATTTTTATTTGATTTATACAATATATTATTTTATTTACTTATTATTATATTATATTTTTATTTTATAAGGTTATGATAAACTTAAAAATACTATATATCCTTATTAAATCAAGGTTATTAAATATAAGGGATGGGGAATAAAAGAAATAATTTACCTAATTGTGATATGAGGGTGGGGTAAACGAAGTGTAACTGGGTGGTTGGATAAGATTAAACAATGCGTGAAAATTAGGAGAAAGATTATTCGGACTCTCAAAAAATTAATAACGAAACTTTTATCGCCAACTATCTACTCAGTAAGATGAACTAGAATGGCTACTACACAATCAAATTTCCAAAAGATAATTTGTTGTAATTTCTATTATTTAATCGTGTAGTGTAATAATTCAACGCACTTTTGCCTGTTAAGTAGAATTATAATGGTTTAACTCTACAAGCGAGATCGAATACTGCGACTAATTATTTTTTATAAGTTTTATTCTGTGGAGAAAAAATGAAAAATTTGGAGCTAATCTTGCCAAGAAATCGACTTTTATCACAAAGGCTTAATTATATATAATTAAGCTTAATTATCAAAAAAATTAAATCGGACGAAAATTTTACTACCTGACGAATATCCGTTTTATAATTTGTAGATATTATAGGGGTAAAATTTAGCCCAGCCTTTTTTTGGCTGTTTTGGTCAAAAAAAAGATTCCTTGTTAAATTTGGCCCAGTTTTTAAAAAAAAGGAAAACTTCCTTATATTTTTTTTAAAATTTCAGGGTTTTTA